>NZ_LHQS01000002.1:901983-1134095 GCF_004102725.1 Methanoculleus taiwanensis
ACGCTGCCGCCGGAGCAGTCCGATCTCGCCATCCAGACGATAAAAGATCCGTATGTCCCTGACTTTCTCGAGATGGGAGAGGCGGTGCGGGAGCGGGGTCTGATCGACCACATCCGCGAGTTTCTCCTGGATCTCGGGGTGGGGCAGAACCTTCGGGGTTAATCCTGGACATGATCCGACGACAGCCGGAGATCACGATACCGGAGATGGCTGGAGCCGGGGAGGTGATGATGCCGCCCGGCGTGCTGTTGAGAAACTATTTCAGCAGGTGCTGCAGAGAGCATCCGATCGAACATGAACGGAAAACAGATAGCGGGAGCACTTTTCGGTGCTTTTATAGCATTTCTTGGCCTGTTATGGTTTCTGCAGGGCACAGACATTGTCCGGATGCGCCCGATTCTATGCTTTACGAACTGTGAAGAGATTGTCGGCGGATCCCCGGTCTGGGCAGTAACCGGGGCGGTTGTTTTCATTATCGGGGTTGTTGTCATTGTCATAAGCGGAAGGCGCATCGGAAGACCCTGAGACCTCGGGCCGATCACACTGCCGGACAGGAGCAGTGTTTCACGGAGGCCGGGACGTTTCGTGCGGAGTACAGCACTGTTTGAGGAGAGGTGTTTGACCTGATCGTGACGTGGCGGCAGGTGAGAGCGATCAGAGAGGCGATCCCATCCTGCAGGGCCTACCGCCCGCCGAGCACCCGCACCAGCACCGCCACGACCCCGCCGACGAGCCCACCAGCCCCGGCACTGATCCGCTGCATTCGCTGCTCCTCGCCGGCCTTCCGCTGCCGCCAGCCCTCGAGGTCGCGGATGCGGGTTTCAAAACCCTCGTCCCGCGCTTCCATCCGCTGCAGCGTCCTGCAGATCCACTTCACATCCCGGCTGACCTCGTAGACGAGCTCCCGGGTGGTCTTCTCCTCCGGCATCGTTGCATCCCTCCGTTGGAGTGCGTATGCACCGGCGGGGGATATGCGTTACTTGACGGGATACGGGTGCGGGCTCGCGCAGGATAAAGCGAAATCTATTTCCTTCCCGAACAACGAAAACAGGTTACAGGCCGGATGGCGTAAAGGGGTTTTGCTATACGGCATTTTCCGGCATGCAAATACTACAGCGACTCTTCCGGCGATAGGCCGGTTTATTCTTCAGCAATCCGCATCCATCCCCCGGAAAAGGCCTCCGATTGACATGTGTGATACGTGATACGATGATATGCAGACAGTTGCTCCCGCTCATGATACTTCTTGCACTGGCGGCGATGGTGCCGGTGGCGCTCGCCGAAGAACCGGAGGTTAGGGATATACCATACCCTGACGGCTTTCCGCCGCTTGAAGATCTCCTGGTGCCGCTGCCGGACGGAACGGAGGAGCAGACGGTGCAGGACGCTGCATCCGGGGAGGCTTACGTCTTTGTGGACTGGTGGGGATCCGATATCCGCGGCAGCGGAAAACTCTGCTACCCGAGGGACGTGGCCGTCGATACCGATGGGAATGTCTATGTCATGGACGCAATGAACTATCGGATCCAGAAGTTTGGTTCAAACGGAGACTTCCTCTTGAAATGGGGCGGTCGCGGCAGCTGCGATGGAAGGTTCTCCGCCATTGTGGGTGACATCGCGACCGATGCGGCGGGGAATGTCTACGTCGCAGAGAATGGCCGGGTTCAGAAGTTTGATTCAAATGGCACGTTCCTGATGAAATGGTGGTGTCTAGGTTCTGGCGAAGGGCAGTTCGTCACTGCATATGCCATTGCCGTCGATGCAGACGGGAATGTCTATGTCACGGATAGTAACCGCGTTCAAAAGTTCGCTGCTGACGGCACATTCCTTCTGGCATGGGGGAGTGAAGGGTCCGGTGAAGGAGAGTTCAACTGCCCGTACGGGATTGCAGTCGATAGCCGGGGAAATGTATATGTCGCAGACAGCTCGAACCGGAGAGTCCAGAAATTCGACTCAAACGGCACGTTTATGATGGCATGGGGTGTTTACGGGCGCGGTGACGGGGAGTTCCTCTGGCCTCAGGGTATCGATGTCGACTTGGAAGGGAACGTCTATGTATCAGACTACGATCGGATACTGAAGTTCGACGCGAACGGCACATCCCTCTGGACTTCGGGGAGTGAAGGAACCGGGGATGGACAGTTCCGCTATCCGGAGGATCTCGCGGTGGCTGCCGATGGCACTGTCTACGTTGCGGATACCTACAACTACCGGATCCAGAAGGTAAGCCCGGAAGGCGCGTTTCTCGCCAAGTGGGGGAGCGATCTCTTCAGTGATGGGCGTTTTCTCAGGCCACGCGGCCTTGTGATCGATGGAGTGGGGAATGTCTATGTTGCAGACTATGGGAACAGCAGGATCCAGAAATTCGGATTAAACGGCACGTTTTTACTAAAATGGGGAAGTCTTGGGTATTACAGTCAGCAATTTCAGGGTCCCTCCGACGTCGCCTGTGACGCGGTGGGGAACGTCTATGTTTCGGACTCGGGAAACGGCAGGATCCAGAAGTTCAGCCCAAACGGGGGCTATATGGGGAAGTGCGGGAGCTGGGGAACAACCGGGGATGGTAGGTTTTTTAATCCCGCCGGTGTTGCACTCGACGCAGAGGGGAATATCTATGTCACGGACGAGTATCTGCATCGGGTTCAGAAGTTTAGCTCGACTGGTGCTTTCCTGATGAAATGGGGAAGCGAAGGGTCCGGCGATGGGATGTTCCAATCCCCGAAAGGCATCACCATCGATTCGCACGATACTGTCTATGTCTCGGATCACTCCCGGGTTCAGAAGTTTGACGCGAACGGCACCTTTCTGGATACGTGGGGAGAGTACGGGTCTGAGGCCGGACAGTTCTACGGCACCTCGGCCGTCGCACTCGACGCGCTTGGGAACGTCTTTGTTGTCGATACGAAGAACTGCAGGATCCAGAAATTCAGTCCGAATGGCACGCTCCTCTCTCGATGGGGGACGTATGGATTTGGTCTCGGCCAGTTTTATTACCCTGAAGGAATAGCCGTCGATGCAGACGGGAATGTCTATGTCGCGGACACAGAGAACTGCAGGATCCAGATATTCGCCCCCCCGGTTACCGCCGGGATCGCCATCACCGACGCCGCGGCATTGCCTGCCCTCATCCCGGCCGACATCGACGGCACACCCGAACCGGGTGAAACCACGACACTCTCCGTGACGGCGACCGGGGCGAACGTCGCGTCGGTGACAGTCGATTTCTCAGCGATCGGCGGCTCCCCGGCGGCAGTGATGAGTGATACCGGCGATGGCATCTGGACGGTAAGTACTGCGGCAATCGTCCCCTCGCCGTTTGCAGACGGCGCCTACCAGCCGGTCCTCCTGCCTGTGAACGCCACCAGCGCAGACGGGATCAGCAATACGTCGGTCTCGATCCCGCTCACCGTCGTGAAGAACGGGGATGCGAACCAGGACAACCGGGTTACGCTCTACGACGCGGTCTACACCGCCCGGCACGTCCTCGGGATCGAGGGCTACCCGATGACCGAGAGCGTCGGGATGGTTGCGGGCGGCGATGCCCTCTCGCTCGCTGATGCGGCCTACCTCGCGAGGCACGTCCTCGGGATGCCGGGGTATGAGGTTCTGCACTGAAAAGCAGAATCCCTTTTCCATCGTTTTAATCCTGAAAATGCCCTTAAATCAAAATAGCCTTGTTTTATTGGTCATTATCTGAATCGGGTTTCCCTAATCAAATGAAATCTCGAAAAACTCTTTTACCGGAGAGAAGATATCCCTTTCCTATGATAACCGCCCACCGTATTCTCCTGACGCTGACACTCTGCCTGTTCCTCTGCGTCCTCGCCGAAGGCGCATCGGTCACCGTGACCGCATCCGGCACCGGCGTCTACTGGATCGGTGATGGAATCCTGCTTGGCGGCACCAACACCGGCAACACGACCACCTACCTCTTCCTGACCGGTCCTGACCTCCCGGAGAACGGCGTCAAACTCGACGACGTCACCGTGCCCGTAGCCGACGGGCAGGGCAGTACCTTCGTCCAGGCTGGCGTCGGGCCCGATAACACCTGGAGGTACACGTGGGATACCTCCGCCGTGCGCCAGGTCGCGGGCGTGGATCACAGCACGTACACGATCTACGCCGTTTCAGCCCCGCGGGACAGGGCTCATGTCTCCAAAGCGGCGTTCGGCACCACATCGGTCGTTGTGAAGAGAGACTTTGTCACCGTGACGCTGAGCGCGGACTCCGTTGCCAGGGGCGACAGCCTGACGATCTCCGGTACGTTGCATGATTTCCCTGACAATATTTCAGTCTGGCTCTTCGCCGAGGGGTATCGCAGTTTCGCACGGCCTGCCGGCGGTGCGGGCGACGGCTCCTTCGCAAACGTCGTTACCGGCAGCGAGACGCTGAATATGACGGCCGGGTGGTGTTCTGTTATAATCCAGCACCCGGGAAAGGACGGGGAGCCGGATGTCGTCCCCATTAACGAAACCTGGATCCGTGACGCTGCAGGGAGCGAGATCGATCTTGGTGTGCTGTCACGTGAAGTCGCAGTAGGCACCCTCATTCAGGCCATCCGTACGTCACAGTCCGACGCGTATGCCTGGTCATACTTCCGCGTAGTGGAGCCCTTGACCGATCCCCGGGCGACGCCCGCCCTCATCCCGACCGACACCGATGGCGTCCCGGGACCGGGCGAGACCGCCACGCTCTCGGTGACAGCTACCGGGGCGAATGTCGTTTCGGTGACGGCCGCTCTCTCAGCGATCGGCGGCTCCGCGGCGGCAGTGATGAGTGATACCGGCGACGGCATCTGGACGGTAAGTACTGCGGCAATCGTCCCCTCGCCGTTCGTGGACGGTGCCTACCAGCCGGTCCTCCTGCCTGTGAAAGCCACCGGCGCAGACGGGATCAGCAATACGTCGGTCTCCATCCCGCTCACGGTCGTGAAGAACGGGGATGCGAACCAGGACAACCGGGTTACGCTTTACGACGCGGTCTACACCGCCCGGCACGTCCTCGGGATCGAGAGCTACCCGATGACCGAGAGCGTCGGGATGGTTGCGGGCGGCGATGCCCTCTCGCTCGCCGATGCGGCCTACCTCGCCCGCCACGTCCTCGGGATTCCCGGCTACGAAGTTTTGCACTGAAGAGCAGAATCCCTTTTTTCCCCCGTCCGGTCAAGGCAGATTGATATCTCCCCGGGTAATATTCTATGATTGTCTGTCATCCCGGGACTCGGCAGGCAGGAGCAAACACCAATGGCAGACTTTGTCGAGAAGAGCAACACCAAAACGGCGGTCAGGGATCTTTCGATCCCGATCGCCGACATCAGCACCTTCGACGCTATCGTCGGAAGCGTGCTTGCCGACAACCCCTTCGGGTGCGTGGACTACATCGAGGGCGGCGTCACGTATGACGGCGTGACCCGGAACCGCGAGTCCTACACCGCGAAGGTGAACTACGAGGACGACGACGGCAAGCGCGTTGGTGCCGTCTCCGCACGGGCGCCGACGGTCGCCGCGTTCGGCAGCGTCGCTACCGAGATCATGGGCGATGCGGCCCTTGCAACCGCGATGGGCGGCGATGCCGTCCGCGACGCCGAGCACGATTCCTACTCGTGCCAGCTTCGGTGCCACGACCCGTCCGGCGAGATCTACTACGTCACGTTCAGCAGGAACGCGGTCAGGATCACGAGCTACCAGGACGACGCGATCCGCACCACGGTCGAGACCTGGGCGGACGGCGTGCCGGCGCTCGGATGAGAGGGAATACCCCTCTCTTTCCGTCCTGGAAGAGGGCTATTTTTTTGGGTAGTTACCGGTTTTGAGGCTGCTTATGGAGGGTGGAGACCCTGCCTCGCCTCGAGATCGGCCGTCTGTGGGCGTCTGTGCGGGTGGTTTTTCCGGCGGATTTGGTCGGAACTTCGGGTATTTATGTATTGCTTTACCGAAATGGCGGCCGTACCGCAGGGACAGAAGAGCCGGTAGACGTTTCTTTCGGAACATATGCGCCCATAACAATCAGAACCGTGATCAACGACCTATTTAATGCCCAGGGAGAAAGAAGGAACCTGAAGAGCAGATATGACCCTCTGTCCACGATGCCAGCGGGAAAATCTCGTTAAGACGATTTTTGGCTCATTCAAGTGCCCGGGGTGCCTCCGCCAGAAGCAGAAGATGGGGTCTGTCTTTACCAGGTGCACGCAGACTGCCAGGAGACCCGCGCAGGATTATCGGAAAACAGCCCAGGAGATCGGCGGTGACGCGGAAGGCCTCAACCCCTCCACGGAGTAGGTCGATTACTCCCGACCCAATCCAGTATTCCGGTGTAGATCCCGCAGATCTGATCGAGCTTGTATCGTTGCGAAAACCCGTTAAAACCGGGAAGGCTATGCCCCTGCTGCTACCGTGCATCACCGGCGGTCAGGGGTGCTGAACCGTCCCCGCATTCAGTCCGGCACCGCTCTTCTCCGCTTCAGGCCCGTTGCCAGAACCATGGCTGTGACGGAGGAGATGGTCAGGAGCAGGAGCATGGTGGTGTCGGCCGTGCCCACGACCGCGACCAGGAGAATGGCGGTCAGGGGCGCTCCCATGGCGAGGGCGAGGGCGGCGGCCTCGATGCAGAGGATGCAGATCGAGACCGGCACGCCCGGAACGATCAGGTTCGTGGCAAGCCCGAGCATCGTTGCGGAGAAGAGGATGGGGAAGAGAGGGCCGCCAATGTAGCCGCTCCGGAACGCGAGCGCGAGCAGGAGGATCTTGAGAACGGCCATGGCAAGGAGCATTCCGGCGCCGATCGCGGCCGGATCGGCGATGATCGCATGGATCTGGTTTTCGCCCGAGAAGAGAAGGTTCGGGATGAAGTAGCCGACGATCGAGGTGATGGCTCCTGCTGCAAGGATGGGAGCGAAGATGCGGTCGTTAAAGACCCGCTCCATGACGCTCGCGGTCGCCTGCATGGCGATGCCGGCAAAGACCGCGAGCAGCGACCCGACGATGCCGAGGGCGATCGCGTACAGAACGTAGACGAAGTGCAACTCGCCGATCGGCGTGAAAGCGATGCTCCGGGCGAACGAGGGCAGCCCGATGAGCAGGTAGAAGAGAAAGCCGATGCACCCTGCGAGCAGGTTCCAGGTCAGGAACTTCAGGGCGTTTCGGTTGCCGCCCACCTGGAACTCCGTTGCAAAGACCCCCGTGAAGAGCGGGCTGCCGACGATGCCGTTGAAGGCCGAGGCGAGGGCGGCGACGTTGACCCCGAACGAGGTCTCGGCGGATTCGCGTGCAATCCGGAGTTTCTCCTGCAGGAAGGCGGTGACGTCGCCGACGAGGATGACGATCCCCCCCTCCGGCCCGACGCTCACCCCGGCGAGGAGCGAGAAGAGCGACGAGGCGAGGGCGCCGGGGAACGTCCTGTAGTCGACCTTATGCCCGCCGCCCTTCATCGACTCGATGAACCCGCCCTCCATCACGGTCGGGGCGTGCAGGTACTTCCGGCAGAGACCGACCAGCAGCGAAAACGTCATCACCCCGACCGGGATCAGCCAGCGGTTGGCGGTTACAGCCTCGTTCCTGAACCAGATGGCGTTGATCAGGGTTGCATAGAGGGTGATGTACCCGGCGGTAAAGGCGATGGCGACGAGTGCAATGAAGATGATCTGCGTAAGCTTCGGATCCGCCCCGCCGGCCGGGCATACCGGCAGTTCTGCCGGATCGCCTGCTGTCCCGGTCATATCCGGCATGCGATCGAGCCTTCCGCTACAGGCCGTCCTCCCATTGCGTTTTCCGGAGGCGGTTTTGGTATAAATAGGCACCGTTCCGTCCGGGCGGGAAGGGAACGGACCCCGGTATCCCGGCAGTGTGCTGCAGCCTCTGTTACCCGCTCTGCAACGGCGGCATCTATCCCGTACCGCCCGACGACCACGACCTCCGCATCACGGATACGGTCCTGGAACGCGGCGGCGTCGGCCGGGTACGTCTCGAAGATCTCGACTTTTCCGAGGCGGTCGAGCCGGCGGCGGTCCTCCTCGGTCAGGAAGATCGGGTCGGGGACGACGATCTTCATCTCTGCATCCCCCGCAGGTACATCCCGGGGTTCTCATCGAACTTTTTCTTGCAGGCGAGACTGCAGAACGATCTTCCCCGCTACCACTCACGACCGTTCCGCTCTGGATCCGGTGCCCCTCAGTCTGCTGCAATCTGCCACCGGGAGCGTAAACTTGAACGCCGCCCCTTCTTCAGGACGGCCTGCCACCCGGTCTTCGACCCATACCTTTCCGCCGTAGCGCGTAACAAGCGTCCGGCAGATGTAGAGCCCGAGCCCTTCGCCTCTGCCATGCGCTCTGCCCCGTTCAAACCGATGGAAGAGCCGCTCTTTTATCTCATCCGGCACGCCCGGCCCGGTATCTTCCACAGAGACCAGCACCCCCTCGTCCTGCTCCACGACACGGATCGTAATCTCCACGTCTGGTTCGCCGAACTTGACCGCGTTCCCTATCAGGTTCGTAAAGATCACCGGCAGCAGATTGTCGGCCGGCACCTCGACCTGCGAGTCCTGATACCGGATCGACGCTCCGGGGAAATTGCCGATCTCCTCCCTGATGACCGCATCGAGATTCACCGGCACCAGACGGCCGGTTTCCGTCTGAAGCCGCCGGATGGTGGCGACGTTCTGGAGAATCTCACTGCTTCGCTGGACGGCATCACGCAGTCTACGGGCGTAGAGCCACTGGTCGCCCGCAAGCAGTTCGACCAGCAGATCGGCGTATATGCTCGAGACATTGTTCGCGTTTCGGACGTCGTGGGTCATGATGTCGAGGTACATGTTCGCCTCGTCGCGTGTCGCTTCGAGTTCCCGGCTCCGCCGGACGAGGTCGTCGGTGCGGCGGCGCAGCGCCTCTTCCGTCCGTTTGCGCTCGGTAATATTCGATGTGGTCAACAGCATGCGCCAGTCTGAAAACGGGAGCGGTACCGCACTCACGTTCGTCCAGATAGTGCTGCCGTCCTCTTTCTCGACGCCGATATCGACATTTCTGATCGCGGTCTGCTCCGTGATTACACGGCTGCTGGGGAATTCCGCCGCCGGCATCTCGGTTCCGTCAGGCCGGATGTATCGACGATTTTCGTAGGCTCCGTGCAGGAGTTCATCACACGAGAGATCGAGGATATCTCCCAGAATGGGATTAACGTCCAGTACCTTCCTGTGTTCGTCGAGGACCGAGATGCCGACAGGCAGGAGCTGAAAGAGGGTCTGGAGTTTCTTCTCGCTCTCCCGGAGGGCTTCTTCCGTCTGTTTCCGCTCGGTGATATCCTGAACGACGCCCTGAATCAGTTTCGGTTTGCCACGTTCTTCGCGACATACCCTGCTCCTGACCTGCACGAATCTCACGGTGCCGTCGGGTCGCACGATGCGATGCTCATTGAACTCGGGGAATCCATCATCGACTGCGCTCCGTATTTTTCGGATCGCCTCGTCCCGATCGTCAGGATGGATGCAGGCCGTATACGTATCGGAGGTAGGCAGGATTTCCTGCGGAGCCAGCCCCAAAATCCGATATAACTCATCGGACCATGTCAGCAGATTCTTTTCGAGATCCCAGGAGTAACTCCCGACATGCGCGATTGCCTGGGAGGCTGCAAGATTTCTTTCGCTGATAATCAAGTCCTCCTCGGCCCGTTTCCGCTCGGTGATATCGCGTGCCGCCCCGAACCATTCCACGATCTCTCCGTCCGCGTTGTGCACCGGAACGGCTCGAAAAGCCGTCCACCCGAGTGTCCCATCGGCACGCAGGACCCGGTGCTCCAGTTTGAAGACGGTCCCGGTCTGGATGGCTCTGCGAATCACCTCGCAGACCCATGGCTGGTCATCGGGGTGGATGTACTCCTGCAACCAGTTACGGTTCGGTTCTATGGTATCCGCCAGGAACTCTCCGCCCTGCAGCTCCTGCACCTCTCTCCAGTCCGGACTCATGCGGTAGAGTACCTGGGCACTGGCGGCGATCAGGGCGCGGAGTTGTTTTTCGCTCGCCCACAGTGCCTGCTCTGCCCGATCACTCTCGTGGCGCTCACTTCGCTGTGCCTCCTCCAGCTCCCCGTGTTCACCATCAGCCCGTCTGAGTTCTGCATTCTCCCGCCGAAGGGAATCAATCTCGGTTTGAAGCTCTTCGACTTTTGCAGAGAGATCCCGTACCGTTTTGTCCTGTCTGGTAGGGGTGGAATGATTCTGTGTGGTTTCTGGAGGCGCTGGCATCCTGATCGGGGCTCCTATTTAAAGCAGTAACAGTGACTTTCCCACAGGTTGTAATAACAGTAGCTCTCTTGGCCTGCTCAGGGTCGACCTTCGGGCGGTAATGAAACGTGCTTGCCTGTTGATAATGGTCCGATTTTCCTGAGATAACGCTAACCTGAGGTATGAATGTGGGCAATCGGGCGAGATTCCTCACTTGCGATGCTCGCTTCGGAACAACTGCCCCGGTTCTTCCCGGTGTCCTGGGTCTCGGGCGCCCTCACTCGCTCGGCGAGGCCTCGCAGCGTGACGGCAGTCCCCCACCACAGGGGGTGCTAACCACCTCACAACGAGAACCTGCACGCCCGGAATCTCATCGAAAAAGAGTATCTCTTCAGTCCCCGCCGTGTCCCGTCCAGAAGACCGCATACACCGGGTAGTGGTCCGAAACGTCTTCCGTCATCGCCTGGTTCAGTCCATAGGCCGTGTCGAACCGGAAAATCCCTGCCTCGCCCGCATAGCCGGTGCCGGCACCGTCGGTGATGATGATCCGATCGTAAGTGACGTCAGTGCTCTTCGTGGTGGTGTCGAGGTCGTGATTGTTCACCAGTCGAATGCTCGTGGAGTTGCTGTGGACAGGCGACTACCAGCCTCTTGAGCACAGTCTCCTGCGATGCCCGGACCGTGCGTTCGAGCCCGTAGAAGACGACGAGGCCGAGCAGGGCGATGATAGAGATATGGTTCTCGATGGAAACGAGCAGCCCGGCGTGGAGCGACCGGAGGACGACCTCCTGGCCGGCGCCGATTTCGGGGAGCAGGCGGACGAAGACATATGCCACGGAAACGCCGCCGGCGAATGAAAGCCAGCGGCTCCGGGGGATGATGTCCAGGAACCGCAGATTGCCGGCGACCAGAACGGCTGCGGCGATCAGGGTCAGGACGACGACCGATACCATCGGGGCTGATGAGGTGCTTGGGGTATATAGGCCTCTCTCCGGCACGGTGCGTGGCGAATACCTGCGTTTTCGCAGGCAGGGTGCTGGGTCAGATAAGTCTGGCCCGCCGCTCCGGCCGGGTAGTCCGGTAGATCCACTCGATTGCGATCGCAAGACCGAGCATCCCGGCAAGCACCCCCACCTGGCCGGGTTTGTTCCGGACAACGTACCAGAGGATAGCAATAAACGCCCCGATGCACCCGGCGAATCCCAGCATCGGGATAAACCGGTTGCTCGCCGTCTTCGCTGCCAGCCGGACGTTCGCCAGGTTTACGGCAGCGAAGATCAGGAGAAAACCGGTGCTGCCCATGGCGGAGATGCTTGAGAGGTCGAGGAGGTTGGCAATCAGCAGGGTTGCTCCGGTGGTGATGAGCAACCCTTCGAGCGGCCGGTTCCAGATCTTCTTCTCGAGGAACGCCGGCAGTTCACCGTCCTTTGCGATGATGTAACTGATCCGGGAGGCGCCGTAGAGGGTCGCATTGATCGCCGACGTCGTCGAGAGCATGGCGGCGAGGGCGATGAGGGCGAACCCCGCCTGACCCATGAACGGTTTTGCCGCTTCGGCGAGGGCGTAGTCGCGGGCGGCGACGATCTGGTCGACCGGAAGCGTCCCCACCGTCACGATCGCAATCGCGATGTATAGGACGATGACGAAGGTGACCGCCACAGCGTACGCCCTCGGAAGATTTTTGCGGGAATCTCTGATGTCTTCTGCAGTGTTTGCGATCAGCTCGAACCCTTCGTAGGCCACGAAGATGATCATCCCGCCCGCGACCAGTTCGGCGAGCGGTGACCAGGCTGCAGGCTCCAGGTACGCGGTATCGATCCCCCGGATGCCGAGAGCAATGAAGAGGAGCAGGATGGCGAGTTTCAGCCCGACGATCAGGTCCTCCGCCCGGCCGATGATCTTTGCACCGAAGGCATTGAGGGCGGCGATGGCAAGCACGCTCGCCGAGATCAGAATGTGCTGCCAGACCGGCCGAGCGGCCTCTGGAAAGAAGGTGGAACCGTAACTCCCGAAGGCGTAGGCGTAGAGCGAGAGCATGACGACGTAACTGATCCAGAGTAGCATGTTGAGGCTCCCGGTAAAAAGGCCGGTGCCGAACGCTTTATTGAGGAACGTGATGGTCCCGCCCTGGCTCGGATAGGCCACCGAGAGGCGTGCATAGGAGTAGGCGGTGATCAGGGCGACTGCCCCGGCAATGGCGAAGGCAACCGGGGTGCCGCCTTCCGCGAGGGCAACTGCGAGGCCGAGAACCGCGAAGATCCCGCCGCCGACCATGCCGCCGATCCCGATCGCGACAGCCTCGAGGAGGCCGATACTCTGTCTTTCATCGGTCTTCATTCCCGATCCCCCGGTGTTTCTTGCCCGTCTGTATGTGCCGAAGGTTTTAAACCCTCCTTACCGTTCAGTGGCACGGTTCAATTCCCTTTCCACGCAGCATCGAGCATTCCACGGATGGTATGCAGGTACCCGCAGGTTCCTGGCGCGGTATGACGGTTCGGCATGCTCCGGCCGCTATCCGGTTGGATGGCCTTCGGGAGGTTGCAAGCACGTGATTGGCTTTAATCCACGGTTTCCATGTCTCCGGGCCGGCGAAGCAGAAGGCGTATCTCCCGGACAATCCTCTCTCCTTCCGGGGTATCCTCGAGGACGAAGAGGGCGGAGCCCGCTAACAGGACGCCGATGCCGAGCAGGACGATCGGCAGTGCGAGGGTGAGGAGCATCGCCACGCAGGATGCGGCGCCCAGCAGCGGGAACAGTACCCCGAGCGGAACGGCAAAATAGCTCTTCTCCGGGGGAAGAAGCGCCTCCTGCCTCACCAGAATGAGAGCACTTATGTTCACGAGCGCCATGGTGACGAGGATCGTGACATTGGTGAGCTCGACGATGAACGAGAGGTTCCCGATCAGAATGAGGAGGAGCGCAAGCCCGGCCCCGAGCAGGATGGAGTTGATCGGCTGATCCTTCCTGAGCCGGGCAAACCGTCCCGGGATCTGTTTTTCGCTCGCCATCTCCAGGATGATCCGCGAAGCACCGATGATATTGGCATTCGCCGACGAGAGCGTCGAGAAGAGTGCCCCCAGTGCGACGATGGTTCCCCCGACGGACCCGAAGAGGACGACCGCTGCGTCGAAGACGCTCTCGCTCCCGTACGTAGGGAGCCGTGCTGCGAGCAGCGCAACGATGACCCCCGTATAGATTGCTGCCACGATGCCGATGGAGGCGAGGGTGGCAAGCGGCACGCTCTTCGAGGAGCCCTTCACCTCCCCGCCCATCATGGCCACGACCTGAAAGCCGATGTAGGCGAAGAAGACCATCGTCACCCCCTGCAGCATGCCGCCCACGCCCCCCGGGAGAAGCGGCGTGAAATCGGTGATCCGGATATGGACGAGCCCGACCAGTATCAGGCCGACGAGGATTGCCACCTTCGCGGCGACGAGGGCCACTTCGGCCTTCCCGGCTTCCGAGACCCCCCTGAGATTGAGCGCCGTGAGCAGCACCAGGGCGGCGACGGCCCCGTACCGCGGGTCGAGGTTCGCCCCGGTCAGGAGGTTTGCGTAGATCCCGAACCCGAGGAGCACAAAGGCAGTGGCGATGGTGACGCTGATGTACATCGCCCACCCCGCAAGGAATCCGGGATAGGCTCCGAGGATGCGCCGGGCGTAGAGGTATCCGCCTCCGTCTTCGGGATAGATGCTGGCGAGCGCCGCATAGGAGAGGCCCGAGAAGACGACGAGGAGGCCGCAGAGGAGGTAGGAGAAGACCGCCGCGGGGCCGGCGATATTCACGACGAGGCCGCTCAGGACGAAGACCCCGGCACCCACCATATTCCCGACTGCGAACGCGATGGCGGCGTACAGGCTCAGGCCCCCGGTCCGCCGTGCACCGTTCTGCATAGTATCCCGGATTCGGCTGAATATACAAAAAGATTCCGAACAGCGGGCCGGGCTGTGCCCATGCCTGCCCGGCGAGAGATTTCCGATGGCGGAAGCCGGGCTCTGTCCGTTCAGGTTCGGCGGCCGCGCTGACCCCCGCCGCCGTGTCCTGCAGCATCTGCGGCGGCAGCGTGGTGCGGACTGACCGTGCCGACGTATCCTGCGTGGGCAAGCGAGACGGCGGCGTTTATTATCCCGATGTGGGAGAGCGACTGCGGAAAGTTGCCCCTGTGGATTCCTGTCCGTGGTTCGAGCTCTTCGGCGTACAGGCCGAGCGGACTTGCGCGTGCAAGAAGGTTTTGAAACAGCCGGTTTGCCTCCTTCACGCGGCCGGCGTGAATCAGCGCGTTGATAAGCCAGGTCGTGCAGACAACGAACGATGCCTCTTCCCCGCCTACGCCTTCGGGAGCGTCGATATAGCGATAGCAGAGACCGTCGACGACGAGGTGCTCGAGCGTGGCATCTATCGTCGAGAGCATCCGTGGATCGTCTCCTGCGATGAAATTGATGGAAGAGAGACGAAGGTTCGCGGCATCGAGGAGTTCGTCTTCGTACGACTGCTTGAATGCGCCCAGGTCGTCGCTCCACCCTTTCTCGAATACTTCCTCACGGATCAGGTCGCGTTCACGCCGCCAGCGGTCAACATCACCCGGGAGCTGCATGCTTTCCGCGATCTCGATCCCGCAGGTGAGGGCGAACCATGTCATGGCTTTGCTGTAGACGAAGTGGCGCACACCGCCCCGGACCTCCCAGATCCCGCTTCCCCGGTCACGCCAGTGGTCGGCCACCCAGTCGAGCATCTGCCGTACCGTCTCCCAGATCGGCGTCGGATCGTACTTCCCGATCCGCCAGGCAAACTGAATGGCACCCATAACTTCTCCGTAGACGTCGAGCTGTTTCTGGGTCGCCGCCCCGTTCCCGATTCTCACCGGCCGGGAGTCCCGATATCCCCGGAAGTTCTCGAGTATCGCTTCGGCGGTTCCGCTCTCCGGGACGACGGGGTACAGGATCGAAATACCCGTTCCTTTCAATCTGACCGTACGCACGAGCCAGTCGAAGAACGGTCGTTCGTCATCGAGGTAGCCGGCAAGGAGCAGTGCGTACAGCGTGAACGATGCGTCGCGGATCCATGTGAACCGGTAGTCCCAGTTCCGCCCGCCCCCGAAGGTTTCGGGGAGCGACGTCGTCGGCGCCGCAACGATAGCACCGGACGGTGCATAGGTCATCAGCTGGAGGGTGAGGGCGCTGCGGATAACGATATCGCGATACGGCCCTTCGTACGTGCAGGCACCGCTCCATCTCCGCCAGTAATCGGTCGTCACCTTCAGGGCGTCTTCCGGAGCAAGCTGTGGCAGGGCAGCATCTTCCTCCGTTGCGAGCGTGAACGCGGCCGCATCCCCGGCGTGAAGCGTGATCCGGCAGGTCAGTGCCCTGCCCGGGGTATCCACCTGCCACGCCGTCGGCCCGGCGATCGTGAATGTCCCGAACGTCACCCGGTCTCCGCGACGCGCAAACTCCGGGTGTCTGCGGGCGTAGTCCGGGCGGGGCAGACAGGTGGAGACAATCTCTGCCTTCCCGTCGGTGCATTCCGCGATGCGTACGATTCTGCCCGGAGCCGGAAGCCGGCGGAACCGGGCGACACGTGCGATGTCCATGAAGTCCCGCAGGACGACGGTCCCATCGGTGCACCGGAACGTCGTCTCGAGGATGGTTGTTCCCTCACGATACCGGTGCGAACTGTCGACGGTTCTTCCGGCTGTATGCTCCAGTAGCCACCGCGATCCGGGTCGAGAATGCGGGCAAAGAGCGACGGCGAATCGAACCGGTGGAAGCAGAGCCAGTCGACGGACCCGCGGCTGCTGATGAGTGCTGCGGTGTGGCCGTTCCCGATGATACCATAGTCTTCGATGGGCAGGTACTCATCACGGCGGCGGGACTGCATGGGAGTCTGTGACCGGTCCGCCATATCAATCGGCCTGCCCCGATGCACCCTTCAGGTCGCGGGGGTGCCTGCCGGCTCTGAAGTGCTCTTCGATCTCTTCGAGTGTGAGTCCTTTTGTCTCCGGCACCAGCCGGAAGACGAAAACCCAGGCAACGATGCCCACCAGTGCATAGAGCCAGAAGACGCCTGCCCGTCCCAGTACCCCTGCCAGTGTCAGGAACGTCAGGGTGATGAAAAAGTTCGCAGCCCAGTTGGCGATGGTTGCGACGCTCATGGCACGCCCTCGGACATTGAGGGGGTAAATCTCGGCGATCAGCAGCCAGAAGACCGGTCCGAGGCCGATGGCGAATGAGGCGACGTATGCCATCAGGCTGATCGCGGTGATCAGTCCCAGGAGATTGCCGCCCTGAACCGTGCCGCCGAGAGCAAACCCGGCCCCGAGCACGGCGAGGCTCACGACCATGCCGGCGATCCCCGCAAGCAGAAGCGGGCGGCGCCCTGCCCGATCTACGAGAATGACGGCAGCGGCGGTTGTCAGGACGTTTACGGCACCGACGCCTGCAGTCGCTGCGATCGAGGCGCCGGCAGAGTGCAGTCCGGCAAACTGGAAGATCGTCGGGGCGTAATAGATGACGGTATTGATGCCGGTCAGCTGCTGCAGGACGGCCAGGCCGAGACCGACGATCAGGGGCATTCTCATCGCCGATGCCAGCAGGTCGGACCAGCTGCCGGCCTTCTGTATCCCGACCGACCGCTCGATGTCGTCGAGTTCGCCCGACACGTCCGATGTCCCGCGGATCTTCCGGAGAACGTCGGCCGCCTGGTCGGAACGGTGCCGGGACACGAGCCACCGGGGACTGCCCGGGAGCAGGAACATCCCGATGAGGAGAATGGTTGCCGGCACTGCACCGAATGCGAACATGGCGCGCCAGTCGCCGGTTGCGGAGAAGAGGTAATCGACGCCGTAGGACACGAGAATCCCGAGCGTGATGAAGAGCTGGTTGAGCGAGACCATGCCGCCGCGGAGCGCTGATGGTGCAATCTCCGATATATAGAGGGGAACGACGAACGACGCGACGCCGATGGCCATACCGATCAGCACGCGGCCGACGAGGAAGACGGGCAGGGCCGTGGCAGCGACGACGATCCCCGTGCCTGCGAGGAACACGGCCGATGCGGCGATGATCGAGCGCCGCCGCCCGATCCTGTCGGCAAGGAGGCCGCCGGCGATCGCACCCAGAATCGCGCCGACGAGCACGGAGCTGGTCGCCACCTCTTCCAGGGTCGGCGAGAGGCCGAACTCGCCGGTGATGAAGAGGATTGCTCCGGAGATGACGCCCGTATCGTACCCGAAGAGGATCCCCCCGATGGCCGCTATTGCAACGGCAATATAGACGAATCGCGTGAGACCGGACCTCCTCGGCTCTTTGCTTCGTGCCTTCATTTTCCATCTCTCCATGCCGTGTGGCTTCTGTCGGGCGGCGGGACGCTTCACCCGTATCAGCATAAAGGTAGTGGTGCAGGTGTGCCCTGCGTTCTCCAACGGCCAATCCGGGTCGCGGGGCAGGTGCGGCGGAGCACGGTATTCCAGGTGCGATAGGTATTAATGAGCGGAGGAAGATCGAAGGGGCGGAAGGGTGCAGCGGGCACCCGGTCTGGAGGAGCAATGCAATGGTACTGCTGATTTTGCTGCGGCATGGCGAGAGCCTCTGGAACCGTGACGGCAGGTTCACGGGCTGGACCGATGTGGATCTCTCCGAGAACGGTATCGCGGAAGCCCGCCATGCTGCACGGCTCCTGCGGGACGGCGGGTATACGTTCGACGTCGCCTACACGTCCGTGCTCAAACGCGCGATCCGGACGCTCTGGATCGTCATGGACGATATGGATCGTATGTACGTCCCGGTGCATAGGTCATGGCGGCTGAACGAGAAGAGCTACGGCGCCCTGCAGGGTCTCAACAAACAGGAGACCGCTGAAGAGTACGGTGCGGAGCAGGTGCACCTCTGGCGGCGCGGCTACGATGTCCGGCCGCCGCCGCTTCTGTGGGACGACCCGCGGCACCCCCGGTTCGATCCCCGCTACGCGGGTCAGGACCCGGACGCCCTTCCGGCGACCGAATCGCTGCACGACACGCTCGACCGGACGCTCCCCTACTGGCACGAGCAGATTGCGGAACGCCTGCAGGACGGGAAGACTGTTCTTATCTCGGCGCACGGCAACAGCCTCCGGGCGCTGGTCAAGTACCTCGACGCCGTCCCGGACGAGGTGATAGCGGACCTCAACATCCCCACGGGCTACCCGCTGATCTATGAACTGGACGAGGGCCTGCATGCCGTCCGGCACTACTACCTGGGAAATCCGGACGAGATTGCCCGGGCTACAGCGGCGGTGGCAGAGCAGGCCACGGTCCCACGGGGATGATAGGTATGGGAACGATCTTCAAAGCATACGATATCCGGGGAGCCTATCCGGACGAGCTCGATGAAGGCATGGCCCGCCGGATAGGTGCCGGGTTTGCCCGGCTCCTGCAGGCAGAGACGGTCGTCGTCGGGCGCGACATGCGGCTCTCCTCGCCGTCGCTTGCCGAAGCCTTCATCGAGGGGGCGCTCGCTGCAGGAGCGTCGGTGGTCGATATCGGGATGGTGAGCACGCCGCTCCTCTACCATGCCATCATCGACGGGGGGTTCGACGGGGGCGCCATGGTGACGGCGTCCCACCTGCCCGGCCGGATGAACGGGTTCAAACTCTGCCGCGCAAAAGCGATCCCGCTCAGCGGGGATGCGGGACTGCCCGCACTGGAACGCCTGGTCGCAGAATCGCCGCCGGTCCCGCCGCGGCCGATAACCGGGCCGTACCGCAGGGACTCCGTGATGGAACGCTATATCGGGACGCTCGTTTCGTTCGTCCGGCCGGCCCGACCGCTCAAGGTCGTCGTCGATGCCGGCAGCGGCATGGCCGGGCCGGAGGTCCCCCGCCTTGCGGCAGAGATCCCGGCATGGACGTTTATCTTCAGGGACATGGAGCCCGACGGCAGGTTCCCCGACCATATCGCAAACCCCCTGATCCCCGCGACGACCCGGGAGCTGCAGGCGGCGGTGGTGCGGGAGCAGGCCGATATCGGCGTCGCGTTCGACGGGGATGCCGACCGGTGCGGGTTCATCGACGAGGCGGGAAACCGCGTCCCGGAAGACCTGGTGACGGCGCTCATCGCCCGGGTTTTTCTGCAGCGCCATCCGGGGGCGACGATCCTCTACGACCTCCGGTCAAGCCGCATCGTCCCGGAGACGATCCGGCAGTTCGGCGGGAGAGCGGTGCGGTGCCGGGTGGGGCACGCGTTTATCAAGGCGCAGATGCGCGAGGAGGAGGCTCTGTTCGCCGGAGAGCTCTCCGGGCACTACTATTACCGGGATACCGGCTACACCGACAACGCCGTGATGACGATGATCCAGCTGCTCAACCTCCTCTCCGGGCAGCAGGAGCCGCTCTCCCGCCTCGTCGCACCGCTGAAGAAGTACGCGTCGACGGGCGAGATTAACATCCGGGTGACGGACAAGGACGCCGTCCTTGCCGGCCTTGAGGAGCGCTACGGCGACGCGGGGATCGATCACCTCGACGGCCTGACGGTCGAGTATCCGTCGTGGTGGTTTAATATCCGCCCTTCCCAGACCGAACCCGTCCTCCGGCTCAACCTGGAGGCATGGGACGAGGAGGCCATGGAGATGCGGAAACGGGAACTTCTGGCAGCCATTTCGAAGACCGACCCGGCTATGCGCATCATGGAGTAAGAACGCCGCCGGGACGATCGAGACCTCTCTCGTCTTCCGGTATCCCCTCGTTTCGGTCGAAGACGGTCTTGCGGATGACGTGGCGAAAGGCGGGAAAACCCGCACCCCGTTTACCTGGCCCATTTGATCTCGCCGTGATCGATGAGCCTGTAGACCCGAACTTTCACCCAGTCCATGATCACGAGTTCTTCGACGATGGAGTACAGCCAGACGAGCCCGGCCAGGTACCAGCCGATCGGCGTGACCCCGATACCGACGGCGACGATGACGGTCGCAATGGCTTTGGTGATGATCGCCGACCAGAGCAGAGCCGATCCCGGCCTGATCGACCAGAACGGCCCCCTGGTGCGGGAGACGAAGATCGTGAGGTGCCCCGCCACCGCCAGCTTCAGGAAGATGAGCGACTGGACGACCGCAAGGCTCAATCCCAACGTTATATAGGCCAGATAGAAGAGAATAACCGTGGCAATGACCCCCACAAATCCGATGAGTGTCGCAAGGGTGATGATCTCCCGCATCTTCCACTGTTCCGGAGACTGTGAGTAGAGGACGTTATCGTAGGCGATGGTCATAATCGGGAGGTCGTTTAAGAGCGAGAGGAGCACGATCAGCAGTGCGGTGATCGGGAAGACGTTGAAGATGATGATGATGGACGTGACGAAGAAGAGCACGCGGATGGTCTCGGCGATACGGTAGATCACGTAATGAACCATGCGCTGGAAGATTCTCCGGCTCTCCTTGATCGCCTCGATGATCACCGAAAGTCCCGGCTTCGTGATCACGATCGATGCCGCCGACTTCGCCGCATCCGTGGCACCCGCAACGGCAATGCCGACATCGGCCCTCTTCAGAGCGGGTGCATCGTTCACGCCGTCGCCGGTCATGCCGACGATATGCCCCCGGGACTGGAGGAGGGATACGATACGGTACTTGTGTTCGGGAAACACCTCGGCAAACCCGTCCGCCTTTTCCACGATCTCCGCCGCTTCGGCGTCATGCTCATTCAGGAAGGCATCGGCGGTGGTGATATTCGTCTTTAAGTTCACCTCTTTTGCGATTTCTTTGGCTATCGCCACGTGATCCCCGGTGACCATCTTTACGTCCAGCCCCATCTCCTCCGCCGTCTTGATGGTCGCTGCCGAGTCCTCACGGGGCGGATCGTAGAGCCCGAGCACGCCGACGTACGTCCAGGTATCCCCATCGCCGCTCCGTGCGACGCCGAGCATGCGGAACCCTTTTTTCGCAAACGTATTCGAGAGCTCATCGATCTTCCTGCCGATCTCCTCGTTTCCACCCGCAAGGTTCTGGATTACCTGGGGAGCGCCCTTTGCCGCCTTGAACTGACGCCCTTCACTGTCTTTTACCGTGGCCTCTGTGCGTTTGACCACGGGATCGAAGGGCGCGAACCTGGCAACGGTGTAGGTACCGAGTTTCTCTGTGAGGGCCTGCCCCTCTTTTGAGTCGATGATCGCGATATCGATGGGATCCCGATCTTCCCCTCTGGATGCGAGCAGGGCATCAAGCAGTACATCTTCCTTCCCGGCATCGCCGAACGGCACGATCTCGGAGAGGGTGAGCTTGTTCTCCGTTATCGTTCCTGTTTTATCGGAACAGAGGATGTCGACCCCGGCCATCTCCTCGATGGCAACCAGTTTGCTGACGATCGCATTGTACTTGGTGAGCGCCACCGCTCCTACGGCCATGGTGATCGACAGGACGGCCGGCATTGCCGCGGGAATCGCTGCTACGATCAGGACGAGGGCGAACTGGAGTGTAGACAGAATGCTTTCCTGCCGGACGATTGCGATAAAAAACGTGATTGCGACCAGGCTGAGTGCGAGGACGATCAGGTAATCCCCGATCTTCAGGACGGCTTTCTGGAAATGGCTGACGGTTGCCGCCTCTTCGGCAAGTTCGGCGGTTTTCCCGAAGAAAGTCTTCAGTCCCGTCGTCACCACGACACCGGTCATTTCGCCCTGTTTTGCTATGGAGCCGGAGTATGCAACATCCGCTACGTGTTTATCGACCGGCAGCGACTCCCCGGTCAGTGCGGATTCGTCTGCCGAGAGGTAGTCTCCTTCGACGAGCTTGATATCGGCGGGAATAATGTCCCCCATCCGCACACGGACGATATCGCCGGGGACGAGCTCCCGTGCAGCGACCTCCTGCCATTCCTCGTCCCGCAATACCCGTGCTTTTACTGCAAGCTGTTTTTTAAGCATTGCAATGGCGTTTCCCGCCTGGCGGCCCTGCCAGAAACCGACGATCGCGTTGATCAGGAGCAGCGCCAGGATGAACGCGAAGTCTTCCCACTTCTGGGTAACTGCGGAGATGACCACCGCAGCCTCGATCATATAGGGGATAGGGCCTCTAAAATACTGTAAAAACTCAAGAATCGGATTTTTTTTCTGTTCCGGGATCTCGTTATATCCGTACTGCAAAATCCGGTTCTGCGCCTCCGATGCGGAAAGACCTTTCCCGCCGGTAGACAGGGCCTGATATATATCATCCACGGACGCTTTTTTGGCATCGTCCGTGCTGATCGCATCCTTCCCCATGGACCTCCCCCGCGCCCCTCTTACCGCCGGGGGTATATAATTTGCTGGTGCCGCCGGAAGAGCCTGAGATGCTCCCTCTCTGCCGGGCTTATCCGGCATCGAATCGGGTGAGCGATCGAAGCATAGAGACGCCCCGATGCATCCGGGGAGGGCGCCATACCGGACGGACCGATCAGGAACGGCGAGAGGAGCGTCCGGTCACTCCGGAAAAATGTGTATGGGGGAGGCCGGACGCTCCCGGCAGCTTACAGATACGCTTCCGAGGCGTATCTGCGCATCATCACATGGCTGTTGAAATAATACGCAATCAAACCGATGGCGTTTTTCATACGGTGCGTCCACTCGTCCTCCATGCTATAGTAGAGGGGCAGAATGACGTACTCGAGTTTGTTGTAGAGATCCCGGAGTTCCTGCGCTCTCCGCCGCTCTTCGGTGACCGGTTCATCGGGTCCCGGGCCAATCGCCCAGCCGGTGACGCCTTCGACGCACCCCTCGACCCACCAGCCGTCCAGAACGCTGAAGTTCATGACACCGTTAAACGCTGCTTTCATCCCGCTCGTCCCGGATGCCTCCATGGGGGGAAGCGGGGTATTCAGCCAGACATCCACGCCGGACGTGAGTTTGCCTGCCAGGTCCATTGAGTAGTTCTCCAGATAAACCACCTCGATCTCCCCCTTCAGCCGATCGCGGAATGCATAGATATCCTTGATGAGCTGCTTACCGCCCTCGTCATGCGGGTGCGCCTTTCCGGAAAAGAGCAACTGGATCGGCCATTTCCGGTTGATCTCTTTCAGCCGGTCGAGATCGGAGAAGATCAGGGTTGCCCGTTTGTACCCGGTGGCCCTGCGTGCAAACCCGATCGTCAGGACCTCGGGATCCAGGGTCACTCCGGTCGATTCGTGAACGTCGTCGATGAGTGCCGCTTTTGCCTTTACGTGGGCATCCCAGATCTCCTCGTTCGGGATCTTCCCGACCCGCACGAGCAGTTCGGGTTCGTTCGCCCACCCATGCATGTATCGGTCGAACAGTCTCTGGAACTCTGGACTGGTCCAGGTGAACGGGTGGACGCCGTTGGTAATCTCGCGAATGTGGTATCCGTGAAAGAGCTTCTGGGAGTACTCCTGGTGGGCTTTGGCAACGCCGTTGTGGTATTTGCTCATATTCAGCGCGAGCAGGGTCAGGTTCAGCCGATCCTCGCCTCCGTACTTCTTCAGGGTATCGATGGGGAAGTCGAGCGCCTTTTCGACATCGTCATACGAAAAGGTATCCATTGCAGCAGCAACGGGCGTATGCGTCGTAAACACACACATGTCGCCTGCCGTATCGGCATCATAGCCGTTCATCCTCATGAGCTCGAGAGTGAGAAGGCTGGAGTGCCCCTCGTTCATGTGGTATCGTTCCACCCTGAAGTTCAGGGCTTTCAGCATCTTGACACCGCCGATACCCAGCACGATCTCCTGCCTGAGCCGATAGGCACTGTCACTGCCATAGAGGTAACTGGTAATCTGCCGATCGTCCGGCGCATTCTCCTCCATATCCGTATCGAGGAGGATGACGGGAACCAGGCCACCTACCGGGCTTTCATGGTCATGGAACCAGGCACGGATATGGACATCCCGTCCCTCGATGCGTACGGTGACCGTCCGGGG
This sequence comes from Methanoculleus taiwanensis, assembly GCF_004102725.1. Classification (NCBI taxonomy): domain Archaea; kingdom Methanobacteriati; phylum Methanobacteriota; class Methanomicrobia; order Methanomicrobiales; family Methanomicrobiaceae; genus Methanoculleus; species Methanoculleus taiwanensis. The sequence goes on from NZ_LHQS01000002.1 coordinate 926,062, forward strand.
CAGGAGCCGCATGTACTGAGCGGGGTTCCATTCGTCCGGAAGTTCCTGCTGCACCCCGTCCCCGGTTATCTTCTGCCTCAGATATCCTTTTCTGCTGACCAGCGTGACCGCGACGAGCGGAATGCGGAGATCCGCACTGGATCTGACCGCATCTCCGGCGAGAACTCCCAGCCCTCCGCTGTATGTCGGAATGTCGCTTGAGAGTCCGATCTCCATCGAAAAGTATGCGACGCGTGAACCTTCCAGAAAACGGCGCCTGTGAATCTCGCTGTCGAAGTAGTAGGTCTTCCCCCAGGCATCTGCCCTGTACTCCGCGGTTTCGGTGTCGACCGGGCTTCCGGATATGGGATCTTTTACAATCACGGCGTATTTCGCCTCCCCTCGGGTGGAACCACTCCGGCATACGTCGCCGGACCATCCATGCTGCAGAAACCCTTGTCAAGGGAGTCCGCATCACACCGGCCATGGCCGGATGGGGCTGTATACCCGATCGAGAGGCTGTCTCATAGACCGTGCTATATACAGGTATCGCTCTTTGGGATTATGCGGATCACGGACACTACCTGCCGGCCGGACAGGTTCCGCCATCAAACGGGGAGCGACAGACGCCGTTATTGTATAGACGGGGGCAATACTGCACCGATCACCCGGACAGCCGGGCCACTGCCGCATCTCGGACGGCCGCCTGCCTCCAGAGTGCTCCGGCCCCGGCAGATGGTGCACTCCTTATCAAGGCCGGATCGTACTCTTGATAGAACGGCGGCAGAACGCGTGGCAAGATGGATACTGCATCTCCCTTCGGGGTGCAATGCCTGATCAAAGCCGGATCTGCTGATGTTCCCCGTCGGGTTACCTTCATATTACTCCAGGTGTAAAGGGTCGCGGCGGCAGGAGCAGATGATGCATGGACCCAATGAAATACCTCCGTGAAGATGTCGTATCAGTATCGCCCGACACGTCCGGCGTTGATGTGGCAAAGATCATGGAGCAGAAGAACGTCGGGAGTGTCGTCGTCGTCGACGGGGACGGCAGGCCGACCGGGATCATCACCGACCGCGATATGATCGTGCGGGTCGTCGCCAGGGATAAACGTCCCGAGGAGATGAAAGCCCGGGACATCATGACCCGAAATCCCACCGCCTTCACGGAAGGCATGCAGGTCACGGATGCCATGGAGCGGATGATGAAAGAGGGGATCCGCAGAATGCCGATCGTAGATCGGAATGGCAGGTTAACCGGGATTGTAATCCCGGACGACATCATTCGCCTGCTGGGCGACGAGATATCGTACATTACCCGGAATATCGAGAAGCAGAGCCTGCCGGGCTCCCCCTTTTACCCGTATCCCATCGTATAACCGTGCTTCCACGTTCAATAACCTGCTTTCCGGACGATCATGGGATGGCAGTGACGGACGATGCCTTTTGAGGAGGTATTCCGTCGGTTGGGGTCGGAGCGGCAAATCTTCTCAAGATTCGTGTGGTTGAAACAGATGCCTGATGAAACAGATCGGATTGAGCAGTCTCTCCCTGGTGCGGGGGGCACAAAAACTGAGATGCGGCGGGATCCGACGACGAAGGAATGGGTCATTATCGCCCGAGACCGGGCAAAAAGACCCCACGAGTTTGTACAGAAGCACGATCGGCCGTCTCTACCTGACTATTCGCCCACCTGTCCGTTCTGTCCCGGCAATGAGAGCATGACGCCGCCGGAGTTCCTCTCGTATCAGGATCAGGGCACCGGACGCTGGCAGGTGCGGGTCTTTGCCAACAAATACCCTGCCCTCTCCCCCGTCGGCAGTACGGCACACCATACGGAAGACGGTTTTTTTTGGGTTATGGACGGTGTAGGGGCGCACGAAGTCATCGTCGAGACACCCCTGCATAACGAACGCCTCGCCCGGATGGATCTGCGGGACATAGAGCGTGTTCTGCGGGCTTACCGGGAGCGGTACAACGCGCTCCGCACCGTAGCGTTTGTCAGGGCAATTGTCATCTTCAAGAACCACGGCCCGTCGGCAGGCACGTCGCTTGCACATTCTCATTCGCAGCTGATAGCAACGCCGGTGATACCACGGACGATGAGGCTCCGCCACGCTGTAGCCGCAGAATACTACGATAAGACCGGCCGTTGCCTGTATCCTGACCTGAGAGAGCACGAATGCCGGGCAGGCCGGCGCATCATACTCGAGACGGAGCGGTTCGTGGTATTTCATCCATTTGCATCAAAGCGACCGTTTGAAACCTGGATCATGCCGAAAACCCAAGACGCGTCATTCGGCACCGTTCCTGATGAAGATCTGATGCCGCTTGCGGGGGTACTTCAAAAAACGCTTCAATGGCTGGATCATGGACTCAATAACCCGGATTACAACTACATCGTCTACTCTGCCCCTGTGGGGGAGGAGGATACGACGTATTTCCTCTGGCACCTGCAGATCATTCCCAGGCTCTCTGCAATGGCAGGATTCGAGCTCGGATCCGGTCTATACATCAATCCTGCCATGCCTGAGGATACCGCACAGTTCATACGTGATCTATCGGAAAAATAGCGGTCGGAATCTATTAAAGATGTGTTGCAGATATGCCGGTGGCGTGGCCATCCGGATGCCCCGTGTATGCAGGCGCGGGGGTTTTTGGTTGAGCACACTGTCCGTGAGTGGAGGCGAAGTCACGTATGGATGCAATACCCGGCATAGGGATAAAAGACTATGAAAAGTACATCGGGGCCGAAACTGTCAGACGCATTCGGGATAAAGCACGGCAGCTTCGGGACCTCCACATCGTTAACGTCAATTCGACCTATTACGGGGGAGGCGTCTCCCAGTTTCTTTCATCGACGACACTTCTGATGAATAGCCTGGGTATCAAGACCGGGTGGCGGGTGGTTCACGGCTCTCCGGACTTCTTCAGCGTCACCAAGAAGTTCCACAATGCTCTCCAGGGGGCGGATATCAACCTCACCGACAGGAAGATCCAGCTCTACGAGCAGGTCGTTTACGAGAACGCACTGCGCAATCACCTCGACCATGATATCGTCTTCGTTCATGATCCGCAGCCCCTTCCCCTGATCAGTCATTACCGGAAGGACGACCCCTGGATATGGCGATGCCATGTCGACCTGACCCGGCCGGACAAGAAGGTCTGGGACTACCTCCTCCGGTTTATCCGCCGGTACGATGCCGTTATTCTGAGCAGCAGGGATTACAGGCAGGACCTGGACATCCCGCAGGTTTTCTTCATGCCGAGCATCGATCCTTTCACCATTACCAATAAAGAGCTGACCGAGGAGGAGATCGACGAGCGCCTGGAGCACTACAATATCCCCACCGATCTTCCGCTCGTCGTGCAGATATCCCGCTTCGACCGCTGGAAAGACCCGGAAGGCGTTATCGAGGCGTTCAAGATCGCCAGGAAGAAGGTAGCGTGTACGCTCGTGCTGCTGGGCAATGTGGCGACGGACGATCCGGAAGGCCCGGCTGTGTATCGTTCGCTCATGAAGAACCGGGAAGAGCGCATCATCATTATCAGCCGTCAGGATAGCGCGCTCGTCAATGCCCTGCAGCGTCGGGCAGCGGTTGTCCTGCAGAAATCGATCCGCGAGGGGTTCGGTCTCACCGTGGCCGAGGCGATGTGGAAGGGCACGCCGGTCATCGGCGGGGATGTGGGGGGCATCCGCTACCAGATTCGTGACGGTGTGAATGGATTCCTGGTATCGTCCGTGGAGGAGGCGGCCGACCGGATCGTGCAGGTGATCAACGATCCCGACCTCAGAGACCGGCTGGGGCGGGAAGCGCATGAATCGGTGCGCCGGAACTTCCTGCTTACACGCTCAATAGAACAGGACCTCGACCTTATCGGTGCAATTAAGCCTGAGTTCCGGCTTTCCGATGCGGTGAAAATGTATGAGTGATGGCGGCGTTCATGCCCGCACCATCATTCCGAGAGGAGCGAGAATATTCTCATGACGTCGGCATCGAGCGGTTTTTTCTTCTGCCAGGTATCGTCGAACGGCGTATACGCAATCTCTCCCTTCACTTCCCCCGCCATACAGCCGCTTCGACCATCCTGGAGCGCAGTAACGGCTGCTACGCCCAGTACACTTCCGAGCACGCGGTCGCGCACGGTGGGAGGTCCGCCCCGCTGGAGATGCCCGAGCACAACGACACGGGACTCGTAGTTCAGGAATTTCCGAACCTCGTCGGCGATCCGGAAACTCTTCCCCGGTTTTTTCCCCTCCGCCACCACTACAATCGCACTTTTCTTGCCGATTTTAAAACCCTCTTTGAGCCGGTCGCTCAGCTCGGCACTGGAGAGCGGCTCTTCGGGGATGACCAGTTCTTCGGCACCCCCGGCGATGCCGCTCTCCAGTGCCAGGAACCCGGTATGGTGCCCCATCACCTCCACGAAGAAGAGACGATCGTGCGACCGTGCCGTGTCGCGGATCCGGTCGATGGCGCTCAGAGCGCAGTTCGCGGCGGTATCAAAACCGATGCATGAGTCGGTTCCGTATACGTCGTTATCGATGCTTCCCGGCACCCCCACAAGTGTCGTTCCCCACTCGGCAGCCAGCAGGCTTGCCCCGTGGAACGTCCCTTCGCCGCCGATGAGTATCAAACCGTCCAGGCCTGCCTGCCTGATAACCTCCGCAGCTCGCGCCCGCCCCTCCCGGGTCATGAATTCCGGGCTTCTGGACGTCTCGAGGATGGTGCCGCCGAGATGAATGGTATTACGGATGGCCGTCCGGTCAAGCGGCACGGTATCTCCCTCGAGAAGGCCGGCGTACCCCCGGCGTATTCCGACGATCTCCAATCCGTTTGCCAGTGCGGTGCGTACCGCAGCACGGATACAGGCGTTCATGCCCGGTGCGTCACCGCCGCTTGTTAAAATACCGATTCGTCTCATGCTTCATCCGCTCCTCCGGAAAACAGGTTTCTCCTCTCTCATATCTTCACGCTTCTGCATCCCGGAGCACCTCCACTCCGGGCAGTGTTTTTCCCGCAGGAATACGTCGATGCAGCGCGTGAGTACCATATAATGATGTTGCTCACCTCTCCCCCATGGAGCGCGAGTTGGCTCAGCCGTCCTCTCGGGGCAGGGAATGTTTCGCATTCCGGCTCTCCTGTCGATGCGACTTCGGCAGGGTCGCATCCATTCCCGGTGTGCGCTAGGTCGTGATGGACGATACGGATCTCATGGAGATCGCCGTGCACCGGTTCTGGGGGCTGAACGAGGAGAGTTACGGCGTCCTGCAGCGTCTCGATAAACATGAAACCGCCGAAATGTACGGCACAGTACAGGTGCACCTCCGGCGGCGCGGCTATGACGCCCCCGTGGGACGCCGCTATCCAGACCCGGAGCCTGCTGACCTCCCGGCGACCGAATCGCTGCATGATACGCTCAACCGGACGTTGCCGTACCGGCACGATCCTATAACGGCACGCTTCCAGGGCGGCAAGACCGCCCTGATCCCGGCGCACGGAAGCAGTCCCCGTGCAGTGATCCAATAGACCTCGACAACAATCCGGGCTGCCGAGGCAGTGGTAAAGCAGGCTTGGTTGGAACGGGGCTTTCTCACACGAAACGAGCGGGTAGAACTGCGTCTGTCAGTAGCATCCGCCACGACCGATTCCGGCATCTGCGGATTGGGGCAAAGGTTATACACTCGGGTGGCATAGGCACCCGTCCGCGAGGGGGGACTGCCATGAAAAAAGTTGCAATAAATGGATTCGGGCGTATCGGGCGGATGATTCTCTCTAATTACCTGATCGACCCACCGGGCAACATCGAGATAGTTGCGGTCAACGATCCGAAACCGCCGGAGGTGCTCGCCTACCTGGTGAAGTACGACTCGGTGCACGGGAAAGCGCCCTTCCCGGTCGAGGCGGGGCAGGACCGCCTCCGGTTCGGGTCGCGGGAGGTGGCCGTGCTCGGCGAGCGGAACCCTGCCGCCCTGCCGTGGAACGATCTCGGCGTCGATCTGGTGCTCGAATGCACCGGGCGGTTCACCGACAGGAACGATGCTGCAAAGCATCTCGAGGCCGGGGCGTCCCGGGTCATCATCAGCGCACCGTCGCACAATCCCGATCTGACGGTCGTGCTGGGTGTCAACGAATCGGCCTACGATCCGGCCGGGCATACCGTCGTCTCGAACGCATCCTGCACGACCAACGCTCTGGCGCCGGCAGCGAAGGTGCTCAACGATGCCTTCGGCGTCGACCACCTGATGGCGACGGCGATTCATGCCTATACCGCCACCCAGGCGCTGGTCGATAAGGCCGCGAAGAAAGTGCGCCGCGGACGTGCTGCGGCGGTCTCGCTGATTCCGACGACGACCGGCGCCGCCGTCGCCACCACGCACGTCCTGCCGGAACTCGCCGGCAGGATGGATGCGATCGCGGTGCGGGCACCCATCCCGGACGGATCGATCATCGATATCGTTGCAGAGCTGCAGCGGAAGGTGACGGCGGATGAGGTGAATGCGGCCATGAAAACGGCTGCCGAGGGGCACATGCAGGGAATCCTTGCGTATACGGAGGAATACCTGGTTTCGGCGGACATCATCAACGACCCTCATTCCGGCGTGGTCGACGGACGATCCACGAGCGTCGTCGACGGGCGGATGGCCCGGGTCATGGTCTGGTACGACAATGAGTTCGGGTATGCCCGGCGCATGGTCGACCTCGCTTCGTACATGGCGTCCCGGGAGGAGGGATGATGCCAAAGCCACACGATCGGACTGCCCATATGGGGGAATCATCATGACAAAACTGGTTTTTTTCGATCTGGATGAGCAGGAGCAGGCTGTAATCCGTGATGCGTTCGCGGGAGAGAGCGGCTACGATGTTGCCGTGCACGGCGAACCGCTTACAATCCAGAGTGCACCGCTTGCCCGGGATGCAGACGGGGTAGGGGTATTCGTTCAATCACATGTCACGCGTGAGATCCTGGACACATTGCCGAATCTTCGGATGATCGCCGCTATGTCCACCGGCTTTGACAATATCGATCTGGAAGCCTGCAGGAAGCGCAACATCGCCGTCTGCAATGTGCCGTCGTATGGCGACAACACCGTGGCGGAGTATGCGTTCGGGCTTATGCTGGCGCTCACCCGGAAGCTTCGGCCGACGTTCCGGCGGGTCGAGCAGGGCGAGTTCAGCCGCGAGGGTCTGCGGGGATCGGACCTGAAGGGAAAGACCCTCGGGCTGATCGGCACCGGCCATATTGGGTCGCACCTTGCACGCCTTGCATGGGCGGCCGGCATGACGGTGATCGCCTACGACCCGCATCCGAAACCTGATCTCGCCGAGCAGTACGGGGTGACCTACCTGAGCCTCGAGGAGGTCCTCGGGCAGTCGGACGTCATCAGCCTGCACGTCCCCTACACGAAATCCACGCACCACCTGATCAATGCCGAGCGGCTGGGGCTGCTTAAGCATACCGCACTGCTCATCAACACCTCCCGGGGAAGAGTGGTGGACACGGGGGCCGTCTCCGATGCCCTGCGGGACGGGCGCCTCGGCGGGGTCGCACTCGATACCTTTGAAGGGGAACAGGTCTGGATCGAAGAAGAATTCTTAAAAAGGGATGATGTCGCCGCGATCGTGCTGCGGGAGGCGATGGAGAGTTTCTCCATCCTGCACTCCGATCGCGCGATCCTCACCCCGCATAACGCCTACAACACGGCGGAGGCCCTGGAGCGGATACTGGCCACCAGTGCCGACAATATCAGGGCGTTCTTTGCCGGCAACCCGCAGAACGTGGTTGCCGAGACATACCATAAGCCGGCGGCGCGAGCTGCACCGGCGGCACGGTAGGAGGAGATGAATATGAAACAGAATGCGCAGTATATCCGCTGGTTCGAGGATATCAGAAACGAAGATGTTCCTCTGGTCGGCGGAAAGAACGCCTCGCTCGGAGAGATGTACAGTGAACTGACCGCGAAAGGCGTGAAGATCCCGGACGGGTTCGCCATTACCGCCGACGGCTACTGGCACGTGCTGAAGTCCGGGGGAATCCTCGACGAGATGAAGTCTGCCATGGAAGGGCTGGATCGGAACAATGTCACCGATCTCGCGACCCGGGGGAAACGTGCACGCGACCTCATCCTCGGGGCAGGCATTCCGGACGATCTCTGGGCCGAAGTGAAGGGCGCGTACGATATGCTCTGCGACGAGTACGGCGCGGAGACGGACGTTGCCGTCCGGAGCTCGGCCACGGCGGAGGACCTCCCCACGGCGTCGTTTGCCGGCCAGCAGGAGACCTACCTGAACATCCGCGGCTACCAGGCGCTGCGGGAAGCGGTCAGCAAATGTCTTGCCTCCCTCTTCACCGACCGGGCGATCGCCTACCGGGTGGACAACCGGTTCGACCAGTTCAAGGTCGCCCTCTCGGTCGGCGTCATGAAGATGGTCCGCTCGGACTTATCTTCGAGCGGGGTCATCTTCACGCTCGACACCGATACCGGATTCCGGGACGTGGTGCTCGTCACCGGGTCGTACGGCCTTGGCGAGAACATCGTCCAGGGTGCCGTCAACCCTGACGAGTTCTATGTCTTCAAGCCGACCTTCCGGAAGGGATACCGGGCGCTCGTCCGGAAGAACCTCGGCGATAAAAAGATGAAGCTAATCTACGGCCGCGGCGGGGCCAAGGAGGTGACCCGGAACGTCGAGGTGCCGGAGGCCGATCGGAAGACGTTCTGTATCACGGACGACGACGTGCTGACGCTCGCCGGATACGCGCTCACCATCGAGGATCACTACTCGGAGAAAGCCGGCAAGCTGGTGCCGATGGATATCGAGTGGGCGAAAGATGGCGAGACCGGAGAGCTCTTCATCGTCCAGGCCCGTCCCGAGACGGTGCAGTCGCAGAAGACCGGGGATATCCTCGAGACGTTCCGGATGGACGAACGGGGCGAAGTCCTGGTGACGGGAAAGAGCATCGGTGATGCGATCGCCGCGGGGAAGGCCCGCGTCATCACGGACGTCTCGAGGCTCTCGACCTTCAAACCGGGTGAGATCCTGATCTCCGACACCACGACGCCGGACTGGGAACCGGTGATGAAGACGGCCGGGGCTATCGTCACGAACCGCGGGGGGAGAACCTCGCACGCCGCCATCGTCAGCCGCGAACTCGGCATTCCCGCCGTCGTCGGCACGGGAGATGCGACCGAGAAGATCCCGACCGGCACCGACGTGACGGTCAGCTGCGCCGAGGGCGAGGAGGGCTATGTCTACAGCGGGATCTTAAAGTTCCACGTCGAAAAGACCAGCCTGAAAGGCCTCAAGCGGCCGAGGACCGAGATGATGATGAACCTCGGGAACCCGGACGAGGCGTTCGGGCTTGCGATGATCCCAAACGACGGCATAGGGCTTGCCAGGATGGAGTTTATCATCGCAAGCTCTATCAAAGTCCATCCGATGGCGCTCATTCACCAGGATAAGGTCGAGAATGCGGCTGTCCGGGAAGAGATCGACGATCTCACCTCCGGTTACGCCGATAAAGCGGACTATTTCGTCGAGAAACTTGCAGAAGGCGCCGGCACTATTGCCGCGGCCTTCTACCCGAACCCCGTCGTCGTCCGGATGAGCGACTTCAAGACCAACGAGTACGCGAACCTGCTCGGGGGGGAGTACTTCGAGCCGGAGGAGGCCAACCCGATGCTCGGTTTCCGCGGCGCGGTCAGGTACTACGACGAGCGGTACCGGGAGGGCTTTGCGCTCGAGTGCCGGGCGATGAAACGCGTCCGGGACGAGATGGGGCTTGTGAACCTGATCATCATGATCCCCTTCTGCCGGCGGGTCGAGGAGGCAAAGCGGGTCATCGAGGAACTCGGGAAGAACGGTCTTCGGCGCGGCGAGAACGGCCTTCAGGTCTACCAGATGTGCGAAATCCCGAACAACATCGTTTTGATCGACGAGTTCAGCGAGTTCTTCGACGGGTTTTCGATCGGGTCGAACGACCTAACCCAGCTGACGCTCGGCGTCGACCGCGACTCCGCGATCATCGTGCAGGAGTTCGACGAACGCGACCCGGGTGTCGAGAAGATGGTTGCCGTGGCCGTCGAGGGGTGCCGGCGGAACGGCCGGCACAGCGGGCTGTGCGGCCAGGCGCCGAGCGATTTTCCCGAGTTCGCCGACTTTCTGGTCGAGCAGGGCATCAACTCCATCTCGGTCAACCCGGACGCACTGCTGAAGATCACGCTCCGGGTGGTGGAGACGGAGGAGCGGATGAAAGCGGAAAAGGGGAGGGAGAGGGTTGCCCCGGTGCCCCGGTAACTGCCGAACGAGCTGATCGAGAAGAAGAAGCGGAAGGGCGAACTCTGATGCTCACCGCCTGCCCCGGGAGGGGCAATCTTCATCATCTCCTCACCCCCAGATACGATCAGGAGGCGAGCAGAATCCGTATGACGGTCCGGGCGCAGCGTGGGGAGAAGAGCACGTTCGTCGCTCAGCTCGAAGAAGTGCTCCCGCTGCTCCGGGAGCGGTTCGGCGTAACGAAGATCGGCATCTTCGGGTCGACCGCCCGGGGCGACGACCGGCCGGAGAGCGACGTGGATGTGCTGGTCGAGCTGTCGCCGGACTGCCTCACGTTCCGGAACTTTTCAGCGCTCGCCGATTTCCTGGAGGACCTCTACGGGCGGAAGGTCGATCTGCTCACCGTCGGAGGGCTCGATCCTCTCATCCGGCAGGATGTGGAGAGCGAGGTGGTCTGGTGTGAAGCGTGACTCCGTGTACCTCGCCCACATCCTCGAGGAGATGGAGTTTATCGAGGCCTACTTCTCCGGCCGATCCTTCGAGGAGATCGTCCGGGATGAGGTGATGAAGCGATCGGTTCTCCGGAGCCTTGAGGTCATCGGGGAGGCGTCGAAGAACCTCTCCCCCGAGGTCAGGGCACGGTATCCCGACATTCCCTGGAACGGTATGGCACGGATGCGGGACAGACTGATCCACGGGTACTTTAGCGTCAGGTGGGAACTCGTTCTGGATGTGGTGCAGAACGAGGTTCCGGCAGCCAAGCCGAAGATACAGGCAGTCTATTCGGCGTTGCTCTCGGAAGAGGGGCGCGATCGATGACCTATTCGATCTGGATCGTCCCGAGCGACGAGGACGAGGGGTTCATCGCCGTCGCTTTGGAGCTTCCCGGCTGTTCCGCGTTCGGCGAGACCGAAGAGGAGGCGCTCGCTGAAGTGAAGGTGGCTGTCGACCTCTGGCTAAAGACCGCCTACGAAGAGGGGCGGGAGATCCCGGAGCCGGGCGGCCGGGAGATCCTCGCGGCCATCCTTGCCGGGAAGGGCGCCGCCCGCGAGCAGATGGTGTGATCCCGGTAACGATCTCCATTTTTCGCCTGCCCGATGAATCATGTCGGTAGACCTATGGCGAACGGCCGGGCAAGTCCGATGTTCCGGATGAAATGAAAACCGCGACCCGTAACCCCGGCCGACGTCAAAGCCTCCGAGAAGCAGTATCTGCTGGCACCGGGAGACGGAAGATCGGCAAACGAGTCCCAGCGGTTGTCGGATCCGTTTGTTATATATCTCCATACAACAACAGTGAGATCATGTCTGCGAGCGCCGGGTCCGCCCATTCCCCCACCCTCGATACGATCAGAATGGTCGAAGATTTTATCCGGGAGCACAGCGGCGAATACCGCCGCCGGGCGCTATGGGAGCGCCTGCCGCGAAAGGTGATGTATCAGACGTTCAAGACGGTCATCGAATACCTCCTGGAGTCAAACAAGATCGCCATCGATGCACGGGGGAAGGTCTGCTGGATCTACAACCCGGATCTCGCCCGGTGGTACCTGGCCCGCGAGGACCTGCGGATCAGATGAAGGCCGCGATCTATTTTGCAGATGCAAAGGTAAAAGGAGCCTTTGAGGCTCTGAAGGCCTCGACCCGCACGGACGAACAGGAACTGGCCGCCCTCCTGGACAGAGCCCTCGATGCGATAGCAGCCAACGCTTTTTGCGGCACGCAGGTCCCGAAGAGGCAGATCCCGAAGGTCTACCTGCAGCGGCAGCCTCCGATACAGAACCTCTGGAAGTACAACCTCTCCCGGTCATGGAGACTGATGTATACCGTGGCCAGCGACGGCGACACGATCGCGGTCATCATCGAGTGGTTGGATCATACCGGCTACGATCGCCGCTTTGGGTACTGAGTACAAACCTGCCGCGATGGTGCCGGCATCCATTCGCTCCCAGCCTACCCGTAGACAGTCATCTGCCGGGACGCCCGGGCGTCGGCTACGACCGAAGCGGTGCCACCGGGCAAAAAGGGCGGGAGATCCCGGAGCCGAGCGGCCGGGAGCACCTCGCGGCCATCCTCGCCGGGAGGGGCGCCGCCCGCGAGCAGATGGCCAACCGGCGCTTCACGAACTGGCCACCGTTCCCCGGAGCCGAATCGATCCGCATGCATCGCAGGAGCATCTTCGAGGCAAACCCACATTTTTGGCTCTCACGTCTTTACCGCCTGTCAATCTCCAAACACCATCCCCTGAACACGTGCCTATGAACCGGGGACGCTCGCCTGCGGCCCCGGCGGCACACCCGCCCTACCGGGAGAACCGTATCCCGCTATGGTCGATGATCCTGTACGTCTCGACCTTGATGAAATCCAGAACCAGGAATCCGACGATGGCATAGAGCCAGACGAACCCTGCCAGGTACCAGCCGATCGGCGTGACGAAGATCCCGTACACCACGATGATTGTCGCGATGATCTTTGTAATGATCGCCGACCAGAGCAGCGCCGCTCCCGGCCTGATCGACCAGAAGGGGCCCCTCGTGCGGGTGACGAAGATGGTGAGGTGCCCCGCCACCGCCAGTTTCAGAAAAATAAGCGACTGAATGACCGGAAGGCTCAGGTGCAGCGGCCCCTGTGCGATGTACAGGAGGGTGAATGAAAAGACGACTCCTACGAATCCGAGGATCGTCGAGAGGGTGAGGATCTCCTGCATCTTCCATTTTTCAGGGGATGGCGAGGAGATGACGTTGTCGTAGGCGATGGTCATGATCGGAATATCGTTCAGGAGCGCCAGCAGCACGATCATGAGAGCGGTGATCGGGAAGAAGGTGAAGAGCAGAATGGAGAGGGTGACGAAGAAGAGCACCCGAATTGTCTCGGTAATACGGTAGATGACGTAGTGGTTCATCCGCTGGAATATCTTCCGGCTCTCCTGTATCGCATCGATGATGACCGAGAGCCCCGGTTTTGTGAAGACGATCGAGGCCGCCGATTTCGCCGCATCCGTGGCGCCGGCAACCGCGATGCCGACGTCCGCCTTTTTGAGGGCAGGCGCATCGTTCACGCCGTCGCCGGTCATGCCGACGATATGCCTCCGCCCCTGCAAGAGCGAGACGATCCGGTACTTATGTTCGGGAAAGACCTCGGCAAACCCGTCCGCCTTTTCCACGATCTCTCCCGCCTCGGCGTCGTGCTCTTTTAAGAAGGCGTCGGCGGTGACGATCTCGGACTTCAGGTTCACTTCCCGTGCAATCTCCTTCGCGATTGCCACATGGTCGCCGGTGACCATCTTGATCTCAAGTCCCATCTCCTGTGCGGTTTTGATGGTTGCCGCCGAATCGTCGCGGGGCGGATCGTAGAGGCCGAGCACGCCGGCATACGACCAGGCGCCTTCGGCATCGCTCCTCGCCACGCCGAGCATCCGAAACCCCCTCTTCGCAAAGTCGTTCGAGAGCTCGTCGATGCGCTCTTCGAAACCCCTGCTCCCGCCCGTCAGCTGCAGGATCACCTGCGGCGCACCCTTTGCCACGGTAAAGCGGTTGCCGTCCGGATCCTGAACGGCGGCTTCCGTGCGCTTAACGACCGGATCGAAGGGTTTGAAATTCAGAACTTTGTATGTTGCGGCTTTTTCCCGCCGGCTTTTCGCCTGTTCCGACGTGATGATCGCCATATCGATGGTATCCTGATCTTCTTCCCTCGATGCGAGTACGGCGTCCAGCAGCACATCCTCCTTCGAGGCCGCTTCGAACGGCACGATATCGGAGAGGGTGAGGCGGTTCTCCGTTATCGTTCCGGTTTTATCGGAGCAGAGGATGTCGACCCCGGCCATCTCCTCGATGGCAACCAGTCTGCTGACGATGGCCTCTTTCCGGGCGAGCGCCATTGCCCCGACTGCCATGGTGATGGAGAGGACGGCCGGCATTGCCGCCGGAATCGCCGCCACGATCAGGACAAGGGCGAACTGGAGCGCTTCGAGCAGGTTCTCCTGCCGGAAGATCGAGACGATGAAGGTGACGGCAACCAGGGCGACCGCCATGACGATGAGATAGTCCCCGATTTTGATAACGGCTTTCTGAAAGTGGCTGACCGTCACCGCCTCTTCGGCGAGCCGGGCGGTTTTGCCGAAGAAGGTATCTAGTCCCGTGGCTACGACAAGTCCGGTCATTTCACCCTGCTTCACGATGGAGCCGGAATACCCGACGTCCGAGAGATGTTTATCGACCGGCATCGACTCCCCGGTCAGTGCGGATTCGTCTGCCGAGAGGTAATCTCCCTCGATGAACTTGATGTCCGCGGGAACGACGTCCCCGAGCCGCACGCGGACGATGTCGCCGGGCACGAGTTCGCGTGCGGAGAGTTTCTGCCACGAGCCGTCGCGCAGCACCCGAGCTTCGAGTGCAAGCCGCTGTTTCAGCATCGCAATGGCGTTTCCCGCCTGGCGTTCCTGCCAGAAACCGACGATCGCGTTGATGAGGAGCAGCGAGAAGATGATCGCGAAGTCCTCCCAGCGCCGGATGACGGCCGAGATGATGAGCGCCGCTTCGATCATCCACGGGATCGGGCCCCAGAAGTACTTCAGGAACGTGAGGAGCGGGTTCTCTTTCTTCTCCGGAATCTCGTTATACCCGTAGGTCTGAACGCGGCTTTGCGCCTCGGACCCAGTCAGCCCGTCCCGTTGCGACGAGAGCTTCTCGAAGAGATCGTCGATGGTTTTGCCTTTGGCCTCCTCCGTCGTAATCTTCTGACCCGCCATGCCGCTTCGCGGCACTCTCTTCGAACCATCCTATATAAACAGTAACGGTCGTCCGGGGTGGGCACATACGGAAAAATCCCCGTCATTTTCGAGCGGGAAGAAACAGAATCGGGTACGGGGCAAATCGTTAAGTATGACCCGCGGGGTGTGCGCCGGTGGAAGATCTGCCCTACTCCCACGGCGAAAGCGCGTGGGGTTCTGGTAGTACTGGCACTCGTAATCGTTCTTCCTGGTGGCCAAAGATTCGAAATGAATTAATATGATCTCCCTCTGTAACCACGCTGCATTGGAAGCACGCATCGCGATTCCTGCAGACGATAGAGCATGCGTTCTCTCTGCAGGGCTCGTGGACGATCCGGCGGCGGTCTCGTGCGGGAGATTGTGCTGTTCTAACCACAGCACTCAGAGGTTGCCTCCCGCTCTTCCCCGGTCACTAGCTGCTCCGGAGTGGTGGACTTGCATGGACTCGTATCGAACGTCGCTTGTCGTCGGATCAGTTCTCCTGATGGTGGCGGGTCTTCTCTGTGCCCCCGCCGCAGCGCGGACCGGGCTGAAAGGCATTCAGAACGGCGATACCATATACGTCGGCGAAGAGAGCCTGAACCTGACGGGGCTCGACCCGGCGGTCGTCCGCCTTGTCCACGACGGCGCCGGTGCGGCGGGGTCGGGCAACAACAGCATCGATGTGGCGAACCCGGACGACTTTGACCTGACTGCGACCGATGTCGATGACGTCACCGGCACCTACTCTGCGTGGGACGCGACCGGCCCTGCCGCCGGCAGTCCGTTCGTCGTTGTCGAAAATCCGTCCGTGACCCTCGATGTCGTCCTGAACGGTACAGCCCGCTCCGTGAACGGCAGAACCGTCACCCGTGACCGCCCTCTCGCGTTCAGACTCGATAATAACCTGGAAGGGCTGTATGCGGAGCCGCCGCTCGCCTCTCTGGCTGTCGAAACCGGCCTGCCGAACGGCACGAAGGTGCTCGCCTTCGGGGGTGTCAATCTCTCTTCAGTCCCCCTCCGTACGCCCACCCTTTTGATACCCGCTATCGACCTCGCCGGCGCCGAACCGGGCACCTATACGGTTCAGGCGACGTGGACGGACGGAACCGGCCTCGAGGGCAAGGGTTACGACTCGAACACCGTCAGATTCGAGATTCTCGATCCTGCTTCGGCCGATGTCACGATGGAGGTCTCGGGTTCCGGCACCTATGCTCTCGGTGACGAGATCGTGATCAGCGGGACGTGTGACGGCAGCACTGCCGTGTACCTCTTCCTGACCGGCCCGAACCTCGGGAATGGCGAGAGGCTCGATATGAACGGTCCGGTGGTGAACGGCACTGCGACGACCTTCACCGAGGTTCTCGTCGAAGCGAACGGTACCTGGGAGTACCGGTGGGATACCTCCACCGTCCATGCGGTGATCGATCCCGGTATCTATACGATCTCTGCAGCACCGGTACCCCGGGACTATGCGAGCCCTGCAGAGCACGCAGCGGCGGGTGTCGTCTTTGCGATGCCGACGGTGACCGCGGAGGCACGCCCCGCATCGGTCATCCCGGGCGATCCGGTCGTCATCTCCGGCAACGCCTCGGGAAACCCGGGGAACGTCTATGTCTGGATCTTCGGGCAGAACCTCCGCGTCTTCAGCGATCCCGTGGGCGTTGCAGCGAACGGCACCTTTGCCTACACGTTAAATCCGGCCTCCACCGCCAACCTGGCCCCCGGGCGGTACGATGCCGTCATCCAGCACCCGATGATGGACGAAGAGCAGAGCGTCTGCTTCGTGCCGCCGGGTTCCATCCGCGTGCCCGGCACGGCGCCGGTCGATCTGGCGAGCCTGACGCCGTCCGCCGCCAGGGCTGCACTCCTGGATGCTTTCACCACACCCGGCGTCGACGACACCTATGTGGAGGTCACGTTCCGGATCGGTGAATCCTGGATTGCAGTAAACCCGATCGGTGACCGGGTCGTCGACACCGCGTTCCGGATCGACGGCACGACCAGCCTGGCTGTCGATGAGAGGCTGCTGGTGAGGGTCACGGACGTATCCGACCTCACCGTGGTGTCAGGAAGCGTGCTGGTCGGGGAGGGGGCAGCGGACAACACGTGGTCGCTCGAGGTCGATGCGTCGGCGCTGGAGACCGGCGAGTATACCGTGACGGTTGAATCGGTATCGCCCGAAGCTTCCCGGAGTGCTGCCTTCCGGGTCGTCGAGAGTACCGTCCCGACCCCCGGGCTCCCGTCCGGCTGAAGGTGATCCTATGGGCGGCCTGGTGCCGCCCACCGTGCGGCATATTACCATGCCCGCCGATATCGAGGACGACTCCCCGAGGAAACTTTTCGGTGACGCTGGATAGGATTGAGGACGGTCAGGCGTTTCTCCTCCCCGAGGGCGACGAGTCGGTCGGCATGGCGATGCCGGTTGCACCTCCCGCCGGAGGGAGCGAAGGAAGGGGAGGTGCTCATCATCGATATCAGGCGGGAGATCGGGGATGCCGGGGAGGAGGCGAAACGGATCATCGAATAGTTCGGGCGGCTGAAACCTTCCGGGGAGCGGGTCGAGTAGGGATGGTCGGTTGCCTGCAGTCGACGACGGGTTACGCGGATGAATCTGCCTTCTTCCCTCCACACCTTCACCCGGGTCGAACGTCCGGGGTGTGCTCGGTCCAAATGGTATCTCTATAATCCAGGTAAGCCTGAATGTCCGGATCCTGTCATCCATTCCTCCCTGATCCGGCTCCGTGCCCTCCGGCACGCTCGTCGCTCTCTTCTTCGTGTTCTAATCGTGCGCCATCTGGTCGATCGCCGCCGTCACGGTGAGGACGAGCGCGTCGTCGTGCCCCGGCTCCACCTCAACGCCGTAGGTATCCCGGATCCGGAACCACTTTTTGGAGACCTCCGCAACCCGGTTCCGCCGCCCGGCGTCGATATGGTACTCGTGGTCGAGGATATTGCCCTGCACATCCCAGTCCTCCTCCCCGGGGATACTCACCGTCCAGCGGTCCCGGAGCGGTGCGATCAGCGCCTTCTTGATCGTCGCGGCGGTGCCGCCGCCCCCCCGTTCGATCTCCATGGTGTCCTTGATCCGGAGCATCCGCTCCTGGATCGTGTAGAGGTCCTGCCCTTCCCTGCTCTGGATGACGAGGGTGTTCCGGATGCGGAGTGCTTTGCCGTCCACCTTGAACGCCCGCTCTCCCGCTGCGTTCTCGATCCAGAAGTCGTCCCCGATAGAGACGAGTTTTTCACGCATCTTATACCGGTGCGTGCCGCCGGCCTCTTCGCGGCCCCGTGGACCGCCTTCCGCTCTTCTTCGCATCATGGCCATCGCCTCATATACCGGTGAGCCGCCGTCCCCGTGCCCCCTCGCCTGTTCCGGTTCACCGTAGGGCCGCATGATCCGGTATTCGGGCGGGCGAGGGCAGGCAGGGCGAACAGCTACCGGCGCCAATTATATCGTCTGTTAATTATATTTATCGATAAAAATGAACGCTCCACACTATACTGCCGAAATCGACAGATCGTATCAGACCGGTGTAGAAATGCTCGGTAAACAGAACATTGCAGGATTCCGTTGGCCCTGAGCAGGAGACGACGGAGGTTTCGATCCCGTACCCCGTCCCGGGGTCACGCGATGCCCGGCTAAACATATATGCAGGCACGCCCTATCCACGGACATGAGCCCCTCACCGGAAGAACCTGGAGAAGGCTGCTGGGACTGGCGGGAGGAATTTTCCGATCTCGGCGACGACCCGGTACCGTCTCTTATCGTAAAACTGGGCGATGAAAATCCCAAAGTGCGCTGGAAAGCGGCCTTCAGCCTCGGCAACCTCGGAGATGCGCGTGCGGTCGATCCCCTGATCGCCTCGCTGGACTTTTCGCGGCCGTATGCTTCGGGAGAAGATGCGTTTACCCTGAACATGGTTGCTGCCTGGGCACTCGGGAGGCTCAAAGATCCGCGGGCGGTCGAACCGCTCATCGGGGCACTCTCGAGTACCTGCGACGATTTCGTCTGGATTGCAGCCTGGGCACTCGGAGAGATCGGGGATACACGGGCAGTCGCCCCTCTCAGAGCGGCGCTGCAGCGGGGTGAATTCGAGTGCGTGTGGGCTCCCGGGCGTCCCTCCCCGCCCGAGGAGTTTCCCGACCGGGTGGAATTTGCCGTCCTCGACTGCGTCACCGTGATGACCTTCCACGCACCGGAAACGCCCATCGAGCGGGCGCTCGAAAAGCTCGGGTCTGCTCCCGAACAGACGGTGAATCCCCAGTAAAAGCGGACAGGCGGTTGTAGGGAGACGCTCGCTCTGGCAATCGCTCCCCTACTGCCGCCCCCCTTACTCCCGGGCCATCATCGCTGCTGCCTCTTTCTCGAGGTGGACGTACGGTTCACCGGTGACATCCACCATAATCTTGTGGACCGTCCCGGTGAATGTCCACGGAGGTTTGCCCGGATAGTCGTCGGTCACCGCCTCGCCCTGTTGTCGCCCGATAGAAAGCCCTTTGCCGGCGAGATCGAAGTACGCCGGTTGGGTCTTGATCCTGCCTTCGCCCACCTTTATGTCGTTGATATAGAGGGTCAGGGTCCCGTGAGCTGTTCCTCGCGGTTCTTCGCCGTCTTTGGCGAACGAGGCAGAGAGAATACTCCTGCCGGCCGGAACCAGAGCTTCCGAGACGATATGCTGCTCGAGGCTCCCCACGAAGTTGTAGACGTAATGCAGGCGGTTGTCCCTGACGTAGAGGGCATGGCCACCGAACCTGGTCCCGAGGGCGAGGAGCACTCCTTCAGCACCACCTCCCGGTATATCGACGTCAGCGGCGATGGCATAGGATCGGTTGCGGATATTCACGGCCACGCCTTCAGGAATCGGGGCGGTGTTCGGATAGTAGACGAAGAGGTTGCGTTGCGGCGCGGGCTGGGGCCGTGGCGAGGTCAGAACTTCCGGTGCTGTGCGATCATCGAGCGGCAGCCCCTGGTGCTTTCCGGCCTCGTGCCACCAGAGTGCTACCAGTTCAAGGAGTTTGTGCGGGTGCTGTTCGGCCAGATTGCGGGTCTCGGAACGGTCTTCATCGATGTGGTAGAGCTCCCAGGTGTCCTCGGTGAAGTGCCCCCACCCGGAGATGGTCGGATGGGTGGTCACCGCCTTCCAGCCATCGTGCCAGGAGCCGCGGGACCCGAGCATGGAGTAGAACTGGGTGTGCCGCTCTGTTGGAGCATCGCTATTCGCGTAGGTGTAGCGCATGCTGATGCCCTCGATCGGCCACTGGGTGTAGCCTTTCACCACGTCGGGCATCGGGATGCCGATGCATTCCAGGATGGTGGGCGCTATATCGATGGCATGGTGATACTGGTGACGTTTCTCTCCTTTTGCCTGAATTCCCCGCGGCCAGTGGAATATGCAGGCATCCGCGATGCCGCCGGCGTAGCAGTAGCGTTTCCACATCTTGAACGGGGTGTTGAACGCCATCGCCCACCCCGAGCAGTAGTGGTTGTAGGTCTTCGGGCTCCCGAGGTCGTCAAGCATCCGCAGGTTTTCTTCGAGAGAATCCGGAATGCCGTTGAAGAATTTGTTCTCGTTGACCGAGCCGTTAGGCCCGCCCTCGGCACTGGCACCGTTGTCGGAGACGAGCACGATCAGGGTGTTGTCGAGTTCGCCGCTCTCCTCCAGGAAATCGATGAGCCGGCCGATCTGGGCGTCGGTGTGGGCGAGGAACCCGGCGTACACCTCGGCCATCCGCGTGAAGAGACGCTTTTCCGCATCGTTGAGCGAGTCCCAGGGCTTGACAGTGTCCGTTTCCGGGTATGGCTTCCCTTCGGGCCCCGTCCTTGTCTCCGGTGTGCCGATAGGGTTGATCGGCGGCAGCTCGGTATTCTCGGGAACGATCCCCATCTGCTTCTGCCGTGCAAGAACCAGCTCCCGGTAGCGCTCATAGCCCATGTCGAACCTGCCCCGGTACTTCTCGATCCACTCTTTCGGAGCATGGTGCGGAGCGTGCGTTGCCCCGGGGCAGTAGTACATGAAGAAGGGTTTGTCCGGGTTGATCTGCTTGGCGTCCCGGATGAACTCGATCGCGGTGTCTGTGAGATCTTCGGTCAGGTGGTAGCCTTCTTCGGGAATTTTCGGCTGCTCGACCGGGTGATTATCGTAGACCAGGGCCGGATACCACTGGTTGGTCTCGCCTCCCAGGAAACCGTAATACCGTTCGAACCCCCGGCCGCCCGGCCAGTTCCGTTTGGTCGAGGCCAGATGCATCTCTTCCTGCGGGCAGAGGTGCCACTTCCCCAGCATGTAGGTGTTGTAGCCCTGCTCGACCAGCACCTCTGCAAGGGTGGCGCACTCGAACGGGATATGCCCGTTGGAGTTCGGGAACCCCGTGGTCGCCTCTGCGATGCAGGCCATGCCGACGGTGGTATGGTTCCTGCCGGTCAGCAGGCAGGCCCTGGTCGGCGAACAGAGTGCCGTCGTGTGCCACTGGGTATACAGCAGGCCGTTATCTGCCAGGCGGTCGATGTTCGGCGTTTCGATCAGTCCGCCGTAGCAGGACATGGCGGAGAACCCGATGTCGTCGAGCACGATCATCAGGACATTCGGGGCACCTTCGGGCGCTTTCGGTTCTTTATACGGCGTCCAGTCCGGGACCGAGTCCCGGGAATCGACATTGATGACACCCTTCCATTCTTCAGGCATATCTTCCTTCCCCCCTCGAATCTATGAGTGGATGCCAGGCAATGAATCTGGATCTAATTATATTTATCCCAGAATAATTGGTTGGCGGGGCGCTCCCCGCTATATTGGCCGGATATGCGGGGTGGGGTGGATCTCCAGGTCCGCGTATCGGCCGATCGGCCGCTCATGGCGGCCGCTCTTTTTCTTCGCCCTTCTCGATCTTCACTGCCTGCTCAATCCTCTCCAGCCGCGTAACGATATCCCGATACAGCTCCTCCTGGTGAGCCACCATGTCCCGAAGCTCGCTCATTGCCTCGCCCTGCCGGCTTTGCATGGGGATGGTTTGCTCCGAATGTCTCTCCCGGGGTGCCGTCAGTTTATTCGAGAGGAACCCGGCAAGCGTTCCAAACACGCTTACTCCCGCGGTCATAATGACGATGCCCACAATCCGCCCCCATGTGGTGACGGGGTACTGATCACCGTAGCCCACCGTCGCGATTGTGACGTACGCCCACCAGAGTGCGTCTCCCGCCGTCCGGATGTTTGCACCCGGGGCCGTGCGCTCTGCACCGAGTACGAGTATGGCACTCACCTCGACGAGGAGAATGATGAAGAAAAAGACGAAAAAGAGTGCTCCTTCTGCCCGCTGTTCAGAAAAGTCATATTTCAGCCGTCTGATACCGAATGTGCGCATCAGCCAGACCACTTGTGCAATCCGGGAGAGACGGAAGATCTTCATGCCGGGGAGAGGCACCGAGGAGAGGAGATCCGCCCAGCCCCGGTCCTGAAGGAAGTACTGCAACTTCGATTCGGCAGTGAACAACCTGAAGAGAAAGTCCAGCAGGAATACGGACGATAAGAAGAGATCTACGACGAAAACGACCCTGGTCGCATCAGGATTGAGGGCGGGGAAGACGAGGAAGACGATGTTGAAGACCGACAGGAGGGAGAGGAACAGGATGAATCCCTCGTAACTCGACCCCTTGAAGCCGACAGGACACTCCGATTCCTCCTTCATAGAAAACTCCAGACGTGCGGTGTATGATGATACCCCCACCGTCCTTAAGGGTCATCAGTGTTTCGGCGCACCATTCACCTCCCGCAGCACTTTTTGTACTTCAGCCCGCTCCCGCCCCCGCCGGAGCAGCCCAATCTCGCCATCCAGACGATAAAATACCCCTCCATCACTTTCTCGAGATGGGAGAGTCGGTGCGGGAGCGTGAACTCGAGCGGGGCCTGATCGATCACATCTGCGAGTTTCTCCTGGAGCTCGGGGTGGGGTTTGCGTTCGTGGGAGCCGGTACCATCTGGCGGTCGGGGGGCAGGAGTACGATCTGATCTGCTCTTCCACCACCTCCGGCTCAGGTCGTTTGTTGCGATCGACCTGAAGGTGGGCGCGTTCATCCCCGAATACGCCGGGAAGATGAACTTCTCCCTATCGGCGGTCGACGACCTCCTCGCCCACCCTGCGGACAACCCGAGCATCGGGATTGTTCGCTGCAAGACGAAGAATCGCATCATCGCCGAGTACGCACTGAAGGATATGACCAAACCGATCGGGGTTGCGGGGTATGCGCTGACCTCTTCCCTGCCGGACGAATTGCTCGGGACGCTGCCGACGGTCGACGAACTGGAAGGGGAGCTTGGCCGGGGGAAAGAATGACGGCGGCGGCATGTAATTCATGCCGGGGCACGGTGTGATTCTCCAGACGGAGAGGTCTGACTACCGGGCTCATTTTTGGTTTCTCTCCCTCTGGCTCTTGATTTAGGATATGTAACGGGCATGTAATCCGTATGCAACGTCGTACTGCAACCGGCTTCCAGCCGCTGCCCGGGCTGCTTGATCACCGGACGTTCGAGCGGGGGGCGTCGAACTCGGGCGGTGCACGTCTGCGATACGGGGAAAGTGGTCTATCGTCCCTGCCGTCCCTGACGCTTGAGAAACTCCGGCAGGCTCACGGGTCGGTGCCGGGCAACCAGCTGATAGCCGTCTTCAAACCGCAGGAGGCGAAGGACGGCGCATCGAGACGGGATGATCAGGCATCATTCTGTACGTCAGCAACGAGTTTTCTCCTCGGAAGGAAATAGGCGGGAATCTGGCCGAGCACCGCGATAATCACGGCCGCCCAGAGTGCTGTTCTGATCCCCTGAATCCTGGCCGCTTCATTGATGTTGAGAATCTCATCGGCAATATCGGGGGGAACATCCTGCAGGACCTCTTTCAGCTGATCGTCGCTCACGAACTCTACGCTGTCTTCCACAGCGACGATGACCTCGCTCTTAATTTCGTCCGGGAGCACGGGGCTCTCTTCGATCATCGCGACAGCACTGACGGCAAGTCCGGCAAGCAGCATGGCACCCAGCAGAGCCGTCCCCAGGGACATGCCGAGGTTCTGGGACGTGGCCATGAGCGCCGCCGCCTCGCTCGTCCGTTCAGGAGAAACAATCGAGAGCGCCAGGTTCATGATCTGTGATCCCATAAGCCCGATGCCGAGTCCGAGGACGGCGAACCCGATGGAGACCTCGATTCCGGTTATCTCGACGTCAAGCGCGGCGATGATCAGGAGCAGGCCAGCAATCGCCCCGATCAGTCCGGCCTGGATGATCCGGCGGGGAGGAATCCTTACGGCTAGCCTCGCCCCGGTCAGCGAGGCGACGAGCAGCGGGATTGAGAGGGGGAGGTAGAGGAATCCCGTCTGCATGGCGGTAAGCCCCAGTGCAATCTGGAAGAAGAGCGACATTGCGAAGAGAATGCCGCCCATAACCAGGGTCTGTACGAGTTGTATGCCCATTCCGGAGGTAAAACTTCTCATCCTGAGCAGGGAGACGTGTACGAGCGGCTCCCTGCCGGACGCAACGACATGCCGCTCCCAGGCGAGGAAGATGAGCAGGGTGAGGATGCCGATACCGATGAAGATGGGGGTGGGGGAGAGGCCAAGGGGGTTGAACGGTATGCCGGCGATATCGAAGGGGATGCGGGCCTGCCACCACCCATAGGCGCCGGCGAGCAGGATGCCGTAGACGATGGCTCCCATCCCGAGTGCCGAGAGGATGGTGCCGACGATATCGAGCGTCGGTCGCTCACTGGGCTCTACCGGCGCATCCCGGATCTGTCGGGAGAGCCAGAGCACGATGAGAACGATGACGACTTCCGCGGCAAAGGCGAGCCGCCAGGTGTAGGCGGTGGTCAGCCATCCGCCGATGATAGGGCCAAGCGCGAGCCCGCTCGCAACCACCCCGCCGATTAACCCATATGCCAGCGCACGGTCGGCGCCCTCGTAGTTCGAGGTGACGAGGGTCTGGAGAGCAGGCATCACCAGAACAGCCCCGAGCCCCTCGAGGATCGACCACCCGATAAAGAGCACGCCGATGGTGGGGCTCAGCGCGGTGATCAGCGAGCCGGTGCCATAGACAACCAATCCCCGCCGGAATGTGAGAAGGCGACCCCAGATGTCGCCGAGCTTGCCTCCCGTGATCATGAACGCCGCCATGACCAGCGCATACATGGTGATGACCCCCTGCACAATCGTCACCGTGGTGTCGAAGTCGTCAATGAGCGTGCTTATGGAGACATTCATGATGGTGGTATCGATGACCAGGATGAACATGGCCAGCGAAAGGGCTACAAGTACGGTCCACTTCGACATACAGATCTTCCTCCCCCCTTCTTACTGCCCGATCGTGCTGTAATAGGATGATATTGGGCAGTGACTCCCTGCTGCCATATATATGTTGCCACAATCGGGAGAATATGCCCTATAGTGCGATCCACGAAGGTTCTGCAGTTCTTCTCTGACATGCTGCCGTATGGCTTACAGATCGTGAACGCCTCTTCCTGTAGCGCTATTCCGGGATGGTGAACGGAGCGCATCAGTCCGGATTCTCATCATCCGTTATTCCGGAGGGGAGAGTACCAGTGGCTCGGCAATACGCCGTGAGAGGACTCTGCTGCTCATCTCCAACCGGATACGCGGGGTGGGGGTGGATCTCCAGGTCCGCGTATCGGCCGACCGGCCGCTCATGGCAGCCGCTCTTTTTCTTCGCCCTTCTCGATCTTCACTGCCTGCTCAATCCTCTCCAGCCGCGTGACGATATCCCGATACCGTTCCTCCTGGTGAGCCACCATGTCCCGAAGCTCGCTCATTGCCTCGCCCTGCCGGCCTTGCATGGGGATGGTTTGCTCCGAATGTCTCTCCCGGGGTGCCGTCAGTTTGTTCGAGAGGAACCCGGCGAGCGTTCCAAACACGCTTACTCCCGCGGTCATAATGACGATGCCCACAATCCGCCCCTGTGCGGTGACGGGGTACTGATCACCGTAACCCACCGTCGCGATTGTGACGTACGCCCACCAGAGTGCGTCTCCCGCCGTCCGGATGTTTGCACCCGGGGCCGTGCGCTCTGCACCGAGTACGAGTATGGCACTCACCTCGACGAGGAGAATGATGAAGAAAAAGACGAAAAAGAGTGCTCCTTCTGCCCGTTGTTCAGAAAAGTCATATTTCAGCCGTCTGATACCGAATGTGCGCATCAGCCAGACCACTTGTGCAATCCGGGAGAGACGGAAGATCTTCATGCCGGGGAGAGGCACCGAGGAGAGGAGATCCGCCCAGCCCCGGTCCTGAAGGAAGTACTGCAACTTCGATTCGGCAGTGAACAACCTGAAGAGAAAGTCCAGCAGGAATACGGACGATAAGAAGAGATCTACGACGAAAACGACCCTGGTCGCATCAGGATTGAGGGCGGGGAAGACGAGGAAGACGATGTTGAAGACCGACAGGAGGGAGAGGAACAGGATGAATCCCTCGTAACTCGACCCCTTGAAGCCGACAGGACACTCCGATTCCTCCTTCATAGAAAACTCCAGACGTGTGGTGTATGATGATACCCCCACCGTCCTTAAGAGTCATCAGTGTTTCGGCGCACCATTCACCTCCCGCAGCACTTCGAACTGATCGGGACGCTGCCGGCAGACCCTCGTAGCCGTCTCACCGCCCCTCGCACCCCGCAGGTAAACCCCGGTTCCGGAAGACTTTCATCGTCAGGGGTCAAGTTCCTCTGCAGTACACCCCCGGCTCTCAGCCGAACAGGAGCCGCTTGCATGCCCACGACCCCCCCTATCCGCCCCGGCGTCTTCACCGGAGACGTCCCGCTATCCGCCCGGCCGATCCGGGGAGTCCCAACGTCCGTCACGGCGTTCGTCGGGCGGGCGCTGCAGGGGCCGGTCGATGAACCGACCGCCGTCGCCTCCTTTACCGGGTTCGAGAACCGGTTCGGCGGGCTGCATGCCGACTGCCCGCTGGCGTATGCGGTCCGTGACTTCTTCGCAAACGGCGGCGGCCGGGCTCTTATCGTCCGGCTGGCGGGCACAGGCAGGGCGGCACCGGGGATCGGGCGGCGAGCGGTGAGAGCCGCCCCCGGCGGCGCTCCCCTGACCGTCGACGATTACATCGGCCACGAAGCCGAAGAGCGGGGGCTCTACGCCCTCGAAAAGGCCGACCTCTTCAACCTCCTCTGCATCCCGCCCGATACCCGGGACGGGAATCTCCCGCCGACCGTCATCAGACGAGCGGCGGAGTACTGCTGCCGCCGGCGGGCCATGCTGATAGTCGACCCCGATCGGGAGTGGGGCGAGGGAGAAGGCGCTGCCGGAAGAGCCCGGGACGGGGTGCGGAACCTCGGGCTGACCGGTGCCGGGATGAGGAACGCGACGCTCTTCTTTCCGCGTATCCGGCAGCCCGACCCGGAGCGGCAGGGGCGGCTCGAGACCTTCGCACCGTGCGGGGCCGTCGCCGGCGTCATCGCCCGGACCGATGCCCAGCGGGGGGTCTGGAAAGCGCCCGCAGGTACCGGGGCGGTGCTGCCCGGCGTCGCGGGCTTGCAGGCCGATCTCTCCGAGGCCGATAGCGGAACCCTGCGCCCGGCGGGCATCAACCCTCTCCGCTTGCTCCCGGGAGTCGGGATCTGTATCCGGGGCGCCCGGACGCTCTCGGGGGGCGATCGGCCGACCGACGAGTTCGCGCACATCCCCGTCCGAAGGCTCGCGCTCTTCATCGAGGAGAGCCTCCTTCGCGGGCTTGCCTGGACAGCCTTTGAACCGGACGGCGAACCGCTCCGGGCAGCGGTACGCACCGCCGCCGGTGCGTTCATGGACGGCCTCCGGCGGCAGGGGGCGTTTGCGGGCAGCCGTCCGGAAGATGCCTGGTTCGTGAAGTGCGACCGGGAGACGACGACCCCGGCCGAGAGCGAGCGGGGGATTGTCACCCTGCTCGTCGGGTTTGCACCGGCGAGACCGAGAGCGTTCGTCGTGCTCCGGATACCCGTCAGGGTCGCCGGTGTCGGCCGGGCATCCCCCTACGAGGCTCTGCCGGAGCTGGATGCCGGCGGCAACCCCGCCGGTATCGCGACGCTCACCCTGGAGCACGGGGACTGGGAGCGGGACGAGATCGGCTGAAGCCGGCCGGCACCTCCGGGTTCGGCAATCTTTAAATGGCCTGTTTTTCGCCAAAACCCGCAAAAAACCGACCCGCACAGAAGCCCGCAGACGGCTGTTCTCCCTGCCGGTAAGGGTATCTCTCCTCAAAAAATTACCGCTCTTCATACGGCCGTTATAGCCCGGCGATTCGTCCGGGTTTCAGGAATCGGGGCGATCTCTGCAGGGTATCCGGAGTGCTGAAATCCGTGATCCGAAAGCAGCGGTAAAATCGGAAAAGAACGGCAATTTGGATGTATTTTTAGCCGGAGGGAGGGTGGTTCCCCCCGCCCGGGTTTTGGCCTGTCCCTGTCGGGATCGAAACGAGGCAGCGTTACGGAAGCGCCGGGCTCCTTTCCCCGCAGGTCTTCCGGCGTACACCCGGCTCTGCCGCTCGTTACGGGTTTCCGGTCACGGTCTCGAACTATCCGTCGCGTTCAGAAACGCAGCGATCCTGTCGCCGACGTTCTGCTCGAGGTTCCGATACCAGAATGCGTAGTCGTAGCGGTGGTACACGCCTTCGGAGTACGGGCCGATATCCAGGTCTTCGCCTGCCGGTATCGTCGTCGTGAGCGCTCCGGTCTCCGGGTTAATCCGTGCGTCGGAGTAGTTCGCTACCTCGCGCAGCAGTTCGCCGGTCGAATCGTTGTAGAACCGTGCACCGAGGTTCTCCGAGGCGGGAGCGTCGGCAGCGTCGGTCGTCCAGGTGAGCGGATTGATGCAGTGTGCCCCGGGCATCAGCATGGGGCCGCCGGCGGATGTCACCGACTGCGTGTTGTAGGTGATCACGACTCCCGTATCGTTCGCACCCTGCGCCGCCGTAAGTCCTGCTGCCTCCAGATCGGCATCCGTCACGGTATAGCCGATAAGATAGGCGGCGACCAGGCGGCTCCGAAGGTCTGCATCACTCCCGAACCGGTTCTTTATCAGTTCGATGAGTGCCATCGTGCCCTGGCTGTGGCCTGCGATAATGAACGGGCGGCCCTGGTTGAGATTGGCGATGTAGTAGTCGAAGGCCGCTTCCACATCGACAGCACCCTGCTTGAACTCTGCAGTATCGGTTGCGAGCTCATCCGGGCCCATCGCGACCTGGGTCGACATCTGCCGGTAGTACGGGGCGAAGACGTTGGCATGCGATGCAAACACGCTTGCCTGTGCGTTAAAAATGCCCTGCGCCAGCGCCCGTTCCTCGTCGCTGGTGATATCCATGGACCCGGTCGGGCTGCTGCTGACCGTCGGATAGACGTAAAATACGTCAACCGTTTTTCCCACTGACGGCAGTGAGAGCCAGTAGTACGAATCGTTATAATCCGGAGCCGGATCGGGCCCGACGGTGCTTGTCGGAACAGCCTCTTCGTCCTGCGGGGTGGACGCCTCTCCGGTCAAACAACCGCTGGTGAGAATGAAACAGACCCCAATCGTGATGATGAGGCATAGCAGAAAATGAGCCTTTCTTATCATCGTAAATCCTCCAAATCCGTAGAATTCAGAAGACTATGGGGCATCATCTTTGTTAACGATAACGAGATTGTCCCGGGGCTCCTTTTCACCGTTGACCCGGCAGGAGAGACTCTTTTCCCCCGTGAACCTCTGTGAGTGGGGATGGAGCCGTTGTGTATCGCGGCTGCAATGCAGGCGCCGCGATCCGTGCGATTATGCTCCACAACAGATGTCCATATCACTGGAGCTGGCCTTGAGACCGGCGATCACTCCTGCACTCCCGGAGAGCATCACGCCCCACGGCACCGCCCGGCAGTCGCTCCCCCGCACCCCTCGCACGCCGGCAGCCGGAACCGCTGCCGCTCGATCCCGTCTACCGCACTGCGGATAGCGTCGAGAACCCTTTCTTCGTCCACCCGGGCCTCCACCCAGCGGTCGGCGTCGACGAAGTAGAGGTACGGCGTGACCGCCTGCCCCAGGATCGCCTCGGCGGCGCGGCGGTAGACCGTCATCTGGACCGCGTACTCCTCGACCTTTCGCGGGAGAGCGTCCTCGCCGGCCGCCCCTGTCTTGTAGTCGATGAGCACCCAGGTGCCGTCCGGCCGCCGGACGAGCCGGTCGATGGCGCCCTTGAACGGAACGCCGCCGATAGTCGCCCGGAACGGCACCTCGCGGTGGTCGCTCGTCGCCCCTCTCATCACCTCCGCCGCACGGAACCGGTCGTAGAGTCCTGCGTATTCCCGCGCCCGGCCGGCGTCCTCGAGCCCGTAGCGCCGGAGCACCGCGGCGGGGTCTCTGCCGCGGAAGACCTCGTGGACGATCAGCCCGCGGGTCGCTCCGTCCTCCGCCCCAAAGGCCGCCCGGATCGGCTGCGCGGTACGGCCGAGCCGGTAGATGCGTTCGTACTCGAGCGGGCAGCGGAGGTATCGGCCGATCTCGCTCGCCGAGTAGGTGTGCTCTTCTTCGTCGACCACGACCGGGAGATCGCTTGCCGGCACCTCCTCCGCAATCCCGCCGTCCGGCAGAGGTGCGCAGGTCCGGTGCGGTTCGGCGGAGATCGCCGCGGGGTCGGTGGCGATTGGAATGGAGAGCGTTTCGCCCTTACACGGGAGGCTGATCGCGGCCGCTCCCCGTGCGTAGACGTCGCCGCAGAGCCCGAGGCAGCGGGCGAGCCAGGCCATCCGGGTCTTCCCGTCTTCCAGGGTCGCCGGAATCTCGACCGGCAGCTCGCCGCAGAGGATCAGGTGGTCCTTCGCCCGCGTCGCGGCGACGTAGAAGAGCCGTTTCTGCTCGGCCTGCTCCTTCTGCCGGTACTCCCGCTTGAGGATCGTGAGGACGGGCGTCTCCTCGCGCTCGTGGTCGCTTCCCGGGTTCGGTATGGTGACCCCGAGCCGGAGGGCGTCCTCCACCATGACGGTGCCGCCGCCGGCGCGGGGCGGCTCGGCGAGGTCGGGGACGACGACGATCGGGAACTCGAGCCCCTTTGAGGCGTGCACCGTCATGATCGAGACGGCGTTTGCGCTCGTCAGGTCGAGTGCCGCGTCGCCCTCCCGCTCGCCGTCGTCGATGCAGGTGCCAAGCTCCCGGACGACCCCGGCGAGCGTGCCGGCGCCCCTCGCCTCCATAGTTCGGACGAGGGCGATCACCTTCTCGACGTTCGCAGCCGCCTGCTCGCCGCCCGGTAGCCCGCCGAAGACGACGGCGATCCCCGACTCGGCGACAACCCGGGCGAGGAGGGCTGCGGGCGGGACCCGGCGGGCGTGCAGGAGCCAGGACCGAAGGAGCTGCACCGCAGCCGTGACGTCCGGGTCAGGCTGCCCGGACGCGAACTCTGCCAGCCGCTCCCAGAGAGAGCCTTCCGGGGAACCCGACCGGGCGATGGTGTAGAGCCGGGCGTCGGAGAACCCGCAGTAGGGCGACCGCAAGAGGCCGTAGAGCGCGACGTCGTCCCGGTCGTTCTCGAGGAACCGGAGGATGTTGTAGAGGTCGTAGACCTCCTGCCGCCCGTAGAACCCGAGCCCCGCGTGGACGTGGTAGGGGATACCGTAGCGGGCGAGCGCCCACTCGTAGGCGGCGAGGTTCGTCCGCCGCTCGAGGAGGATCGCGATATCGCGGTACTCCGCCGGCCGGGGCTCGTCGAGGTGCTTTCCCTCCTGGTTCCAGTACACACGCCGCTGTTCGTGCTCGACGAGGTTTTTGATCTTCCGGGCGACCAGCTCCGCCTCACCGCGCCGGCCGGCCGCCCTGTCGTCGGCCTTCGGGACGAGGAGGAGCTCGACCGAGCCCGTATCATCCGTCCGGTGCGCTTCCAGCGGTTCGTACAAAAACTCCCAGGGGCGCCCCGACTCTTCCATCAGGGCGCCGAAGACGGCGTTAACGAACCCGACGACCGCGGGCGTGCTCCGGAAGTTGACGTCGAGCGGGACGGCCTCCCCGCCGAGGTGCTGCTCGATCAGGTCGCGGGTGCGCCGAAACTGCGTGACGTCGGCGTCCCGGAAGAGGTAGATCGACTGCTTCGGGTCGCCGACGACGAAGAGCTTCGCCGACGCCTGCAGAAGATCGCCGAGGATTGCGCAGACGATCCCGATCTGCACGGGATCGGTGTCCTGGAACTCGTCGACCAGGACGAACTGGAACCGCTCCCGGAAGTGCGCCGCTACGGTTCCGTCGTGGTCACAAAAGAGCCGGTGGGTGCGGTCGATCAGGTCGGTGAAGTCGAGTGCGCCCCGCCGCCGCTTCTCGGCCTCGACCGTATCGGAGAAGGCACGGAAGACCGTGCCGAGGTCGCGGAGGTAGTCGAGCGTCGCCCGGGTGAAGGGGTCGTCCGGGTCGATCGCGAGCGCGAGGATTCCGCCATGCTCTTTGATGCGGTTGTTGAGATCTTTGTAGGCTTCGCGGAGCCTGTCGAGGTCGTCTCCTGCCCAGTTTTGCTTTCTCCCCATCCGGGCAGTGAACTGCTTTTCACTGTGGATCGCCACAATCGCGGCGGCGGCCCCGGACTCTCCTGCGGCGAGGGAGGGGAGGAGCGGCTCGACGGCGCGGAGGTAGATCTCGCCCGGGTCGGCGTCGCCGGGGTAGCGGGCGGCGAGGTCCTGCAGCGTTTCGAGCGAGGGGGCGGCGGCGGCCGCGAACGTCGCGAATTCCTCATCCCGGCACCGTTCCACGGCCGCCTGCCAGGCGTCGAGCACCGCTTTCTCGTTCTCCGCGAGGGCTGCGAAGAACTGCTCCGCCGCATCGCGCCGCCTGGAGAGCCGTTCCAGGGAGTTCTTGAGCTCGTATGCCCCGACCGCCCGGAGGACGCCGATCAGCGCGTCCCGGCAGGCTTTCGGCGGCTCGCCGTAGACGAACGCCTCGATCGTCTCGTCCCGGAGCCGCCCGGCCTCCCGCTCGTCGAGGACGGCGAACCCGGGGGCGACGCCGCTCTCGAGCGGGAACTCCCGGAGCACCTGGGCGCAGAAGGAGTGGAAAGTCGAGATATTCGCCCAGAGGAACTCGTCGCGGAGTTTGTCCCACCGAGGCCCCTCCTTCTCTGCGAGCGCCTCCCTGACGCGGATCTTCATCTCGGCGGCCGCTTTTTCGGTGAAGGTCAGGGCGAGGATGTTGGCGACGCCGAGGTCGTCCCGGCTCTCGAGGAGGTCGATGTACTTCCGCACGAGGACGTGCGTCTTCCCGGTGCCGGCGCCGGCGGTGACGCACTTGCTCCTCGCGTGGTCGAGGGCGGCCTGCTTCTGCCGGTCGGTCAGTCCCATTGTAACGCCACCTCC
This sequence comes from Methanoculleus taiwanensis, assembly GCF_004102725.1. NCBI lineage: Archaea > Methanobacteriati > Methanobacteriota > Methanomicrobia > Methanomicrobiales > Methanomicrobiaceae > Methanoculleus > Methanoculleus taiwanensis. The sequence continues at coordinate 959,398 of NZ_LHQS01000002.1, forward strand.
TCGGCGGCGGCGAGCAGCCGCAGGCTGTCGAACCGGCAGACCGTCTTGAAATCGCAGTAGCCGGGGCAGGGGCCTGGGTCAGACCGGGGTGCGAACCGCCCGCCCCGTATCCCTTCGAGGTAGCGCGAGACATGGGCGAGGGAGGCGTCGACCAGCGCCCGGACGTCCTCGACGCTGCTTCGCGACGATACCGAGAACGGTTTGAACCGGTCCTTCAGGCTCGCATCCCAGAAGATCGGCTTGTTCCGGATCTCCCCGTGCCGGAGGGCGTAGTAGCTCCCCGCGACCCCCTGCATTCCGGTCAGCGTCTCGGCCGCCCGGAGGTAGAGCGGGAGCTGGAGTGCCGTGCCCGCCACGATATCCTTGAGCGAGGGGTGCGAACTTCCGGTCTTGTAGTCGGTGATCAGGAACCGCCCGTCGGGCAGACAGTCGACCCGGTCGATCCTGCCCCGGATGCGGAGAACCTCATCGCCCGTCCCGGGAAGGGGTATCGCGACCGCGTCCGGTGCCGACGCCGGATCGCAGTCTCCCGCCACCGGGAGGCCGAACGAGAGCTCGAAGGCTGCCGGGACGAAGGTCGAGGACGCGGTCGCCGTCTCGTGGGAGAGGAACCGCTCGAGCAGCCCCCGCCCGGCCGCCGGCGACCCGAGGAGGTGCTCCCGTTCCACAGCCCACGCCGGGCTGCCGAAGGCGAACCGGTCTGCCTCGTCCCGGCCGATCGCGAGGATCCGGCCGAGCGCCTCCGGGTAGTGCTCCTCGGTGATCGCCCCGTTCCCGTCTCCCCGCCACCCGGCGTAGAACCGGAAGGCGATCCGGTGGACGAGGCTCCCCCGCTCGAGGGCGGTGAGGTCGAGGTCGACCGCCGGGAGCGGCGCAAGCCCGAGCACCCTGGCAAGGTAGAACCGGAACGGGCAGTCGGCGTAGGTCTCGAGCGCCGTCGGGGAGAAGACGGCGGTAGCCCCGTACCGCTCCGCGAGCGCCGCCGTGATCGCCGGTTCATCGGTGAGCAGGCAGTCGTAGGGCGAATCGTACGCACCTGTGCGGTGGCAGTTCTCGATGGTGAGCCGGCGTGCGGCTTCGGCGTAGCTAGCCGGCGCAGCCTCCCCCCGGGCGAGCAGGGCGCCTGCCTTCCGGGCTGCCGCGATCCGTGACGCGGGGAACGCATCGCTCCCCCAGGGCTCGGCGGCGATGCTCGCCCGGACCGCGTCGACGAACCCGGAGCGTATCACCGGCGACCCCCCGTCGGCCGAGGGGTAGCTGAGGTAGACCCGCTCGGTGGCGGCGAGGAGCGCCGCGGTGAAGTGGTAGCGTTCTTCCCGCAGGATATCCGCCTTCGAGCGCGTCCCGAGCCGCCGGGTCTCGAGGTCGGTGGTGAACGAAAGGCGGGTGGTCAGCCGCGGCATCACGCCCTCGACGAGGTCGGCGACGAAGAGGTAGGGGACAGCGAGGTGGGCGAGCTCCCGGACGCCGACGACCTGGACGGCGCTGTGGTTCCGCTTCCGGGGCGGGCGGGTCTCGGCGGCGAGGAGCCCGAGCAGGGAGGCGAACTCGGAAAGCGGCATCCTCTCCTCCGGCAGCACCCGGGTGAATCCCTCGAGGGTCGCGAGGAGATCGGCAAACGCCCGGAGGTCGCGCCCCTCCCGTTCCAGCACGCCGGCGTCCCCCTCCTCCGGCATCGCCGGCCAGTGCCGGCGCTCGAGGATTGAGCGGTACGCGGCGAGGTGTTCGGCGATGGTCTTTTTCCCTTCGAGGCTCGCAAGGTCGGCGAAGAGGGTGCAGAGGCCGTCCTGCACCGCTGCGATAGTGGCGATCTTCGTTTCGAGCCGCTGCCGGGCGTGCTCCGGGGTCTCCGGCAGCGCCCGCTCCTCCTCAAGAGCTGCGGCAAGCCCCGCGAGCCTCGTATCCCAGGCATCCGCACCGGCGACGATCCGGGCTTCGCGGGTGAGGAGGTCGACCTCCCGGGCCGGCCAGGAGAACCGGATATAGGGGCTCGCGAGCAGGGCGACGACGTCCTCCCGCCGGTAGCCGGAGACCGGGACGGCCGGCACGTTGAGCAGTGCCTGGACAAGCGGGGAGCGGAGCAGCGCCTCGCCGCTGGATGCGGCGTAGGGTATCCCGAAGTCGGTGAAGACCTCCTCCACGTACGGGATCGCGGGCTCGAAGTCGGGGAACGCGACCGCGATATCGCCCGGCCGGACGCCGCCGGCGATCAGGTCGCGGATCTCCTGGGCGATCGCTCTGACCTCACCCTTCCGGTCGCGGCGTTCGGCGATACGGACGAATCCCTCGCTGTTCCACGGTTGTCGCCGGGAGAAGAGGGCGGCGACGGCTGACTGCCGCTCGTCGGGCGTCTCCGCCGGAATGACAGTGTCCGGGTGCAGCCACTCACCGTCGTCGGCGAAGACGGCCGGGTTCTCCGCGGAGGGCAGGGCGTAGTGGAACTCCTCGGCGGAGTCCCGGAGAGCGAGGAGGAGGTCACGCTCGCACGGCACCGGCTCGAAGAGCCCGTAGACGAAGACCGTCCGGAACCGCCCTGGTCGCCGGGCCGCCCAGGGAAAGAGGGTGGCGCCGTCGAGGAGGGCGTGGTCGTCCAGGAATCGGAGGTAGGCGTTGAAGAGGTCGCTGATCTCGGCGCTCTTCGCGCTCTGCAGGTCGCCGAGGGCGCCCGGGTAGTCGACCTTCCGCATGATGAGGACCGAAAAGAGCGTCGCGAGGTCGTCGACGGCTCCGGCGTCGGCGAGCAGGGGGAACCTGGCCGGATGTGCGGTGAGGATCCGGGCGAGGATGAGCCGGGATTCGGCATCCGAGATCAGCGTCTCTGCCGCTTGCTGATCCTCGAAGATCTTCCGGGCAAACCCCGAAAGGGTGGTGATCGCGTCGGCGACGATGGGGACGCCCTCCTCCTCGAGGCGGCGGGTGACCTCACGGGCGAGGTGCGACGTCGGGACGATGAAGACGGTGCCGAAGGGGTCGCGGGCGGCGGCGTGCGTGAATTGCCGGATGAACTCGTCCAGCAGAGTTCCCGGGATATGACGGTACAGAACGACGCGGGGCATCCGGTGGTCTCTCCTGGTGAGAGATTGCGGGCTTGTGGGCGATGAGTGTTGTTATTTGTACCGGGGGGCTGCCGCCAGAGTTCCCTACCCTGGCTTGGGGTATCAAAACGTGAAGAAGGCGAGGTGACCGATGGAGCCGCCCCCACCCTCTCAAGTAATCTCCTCGGCCTCCTCGACGACCGGACGAAGGCGGATCTCTTGGCAATCTTCAAGGAGGCATGACCCTGGCGAACAACAGAGGCGCCCGGCGGCTCATCGTGGAAGAACCGCCCAAACCCGGCACCCGTCGCCGGAAAAAGAGCCGCAAGTTAAGCGAATCGCCGCGCTAGGTTTAAGTACCCTGCACAGAAATTGAGTGGTAGGAGAGAGGGCGAATGTCGGTACGCAGCATGGTAATGCGGCGGATTCTCCGCTTTGAGAAGAAGAACCGGGTTACCGCACCGATCCGGATCGAGAAGGAGCTCCTGATCGCCATGGAGCTCCGCGGCCTCGATCGGCACAACACGGTGAATATCGCCCTCGAAAACCACTTACGCGGCATGAACATTCAGGTCGAACAACCTGCTGTCATGCCGCAGGCTGTCGTCAAAGTGTGATAGATTCTCCACCTATTTTACAGAATTATCCAAACGGGACGCAGAAATAAAATCATCGAAATCGCCTGGATTTTGACCATTATGTGCGGATAAGTTGTGGGTAACTCGATTTCAATTCATCCTAGCCATTTTCTGATACGCCATTAAATTGCATTTGCATAAGCAAAGATCTTATTATATACCCTGCGTCAGTAGGGGGGCATCGCTATGGTATCCCCTGGAAACATTCAATCCGATATTGAAACAGGCAAAATGCACATCAATAACGGCGAATACTTAGAAGCCCATTCTACTTTTAAAAAATGGTTGCCGACTTGTCATCAGTACCCAAAAGAAGAGCAGATCTGTATTTATTGTGGTCTTGGGGAGGCACTCTGGGGACTAGAGGAATATATCTCTGCAAAAGAGCTGTATCTAAGCGCTTTAAAACTAGATCCTAATAACGCCAAAGTTCTTTCAGGATTAGGAGGCGTTACAGGTGATCTTAATGATTTGGGTTTATCTTTCTACTATTATGATCAAGCCTTAACGTGCGGAGCATGCGATGCAACCATAAAAGTTGAAGCGTTGAACAATAAGGCATATGAGTATGTAAAATTCGGTAGATTCGATGAGGCATTGGATTGTCTCAATGAGGCTATAAGCATTGATCCAGACAATGTCCCTTCGCAAATGAATAGAGGATATATCTTTTATCGTAAAAATCTCTATGATAGGGCCATTGCTGAATTTGATAAAGCGATTAGCACAATTACTAACAAGGAAGGCTGGTCTGCAAAACCTGTTACAAGAAAACAATACGCAGTTACTTTAAGGAATAAAGGAGTTGCCCTCGCATCTTCAGGCAATTACTCCAGGGCAATTGAATTCTTCGATGAGGCACTAGATTACCTTCCTAGTGATATCGATCTGTATTTATACAAGGGATCCGCGCTTGCAAATAGTAGCCAGTATGAGGAAGCGCAAATTTGCTTCAACCAAGCTTTAGCATCAGATCCACATAATGCAGGATGTTTTATAGTACGAGATGCAGTAAAGCAGCTCGAAACGAAAACCAAAGACTATAAAGATGAACTTAAGAAGTTCCGGAAATCTTTATTGAAATCACAACAGAGAGTCCAGGAGCTGTCGCAAGAGTATCTTGGAAGAGTACTTAGTGACTTCACCTTCGGACTAAACAGCGCCCAATATATGTTTATTGTCCAGTTTGTCGTGGGAATAGGTATATTGCTGGGGGCTGTTTTGCTAAACGTGGCCGGATATAGCGCTACTTTAACCTATATCCTCGGTGCGGCTGGCGGACTCACAATTGTCACATCAGCAATCTTTACATCACCGCTGAGAATACAAGACAATCGAGTAGATTTCGCTCAATGGATGATGTCTTATTTCGATTGGGTATATACACTCTACGCAGCCCAAATGTTATTCGCTCAAAAGGCCGACGAAGGTAAAAGTCAAGATTGGGAGGACATTAAAGTAGTTCATGAAGATCTTCATGCTATTACGCGAGAAGCCGTCCATATGATTGAGACATATTGCACCGTGGATAATAAAAAAGGCACTCGAAAATGCCCTGAAATAAATAAATTACCGAGGAAAGTATGCTTCCCGCTAAAATGGGTCCCAACAGATAGGAGTGGATCGGGTGGTGAACCGGGTGAGTCCGGTGAAGGGGATATTGCAAATAAAGGAAAAATGGAAAAGGAATTAAACCCTGAATATGCCCCAATTCAAATGAAATAAATTATTTGATAATGGAAAGTGATCAAGCAAGGGGGCAGAGGAAAGGGTTTTACAGCAAATGTGAGACGTTCTCGCCTTTTTGGGGGTTTTATTGGTTTATACCCCTTATCATATGGCCTTGAAAAATATTTGGGCTATCCGTAACAGTTCCCCGCTTCAACTCAACAGCGCCTCAACAGAATTATTTTAAAAGTTTACTCAAGTCCAGAGAACTAGGGCGAGCGTGCCTAAGGATATCTCTAGCAGCCGAACCCTGATCATTGACACCTTCTTTCATTTCCCAAGCACACTTCGGGCAAAGTCCATATTCATCAGGTTCGCCCTCATAGCCACAATGCGGATTCGCACACTTCCATTTCTTTCCCATCACCACCACCGCCACCCTAAGACCACTATGAAAGTAAAAAGATTACGGGTGGCAGAACCGGAACGTTACGGTATTAGTTAAGCTATTTCGAGGCAAAACCCGTTCCATAACCCTTTTCCCCTCCCCGCCGCAATCCTCCATCGTGACAGACCGGCACCAACGGCGACCGGGGCAGTGGTGGCCGTGGGGCTGCCGATCTACTGGGACTGGCTGAACAGGGAGATTGAGAAGCAGTATGCAACGTAATCGCGAGGGAGTACTAAATGAGATACTTCAATAGTGCTATTATCAGGGATCGACTCCCCCATCATCTGGATGCCTGCTTTTGAGACCTGGTTATTGTCTGATAAGGAAAGTATATGAAAGAAATTATTGCTAAATTCAGTGCAGGATGTGTCGCAGGAGTCGCGGTGTTGGGAGCCGAACTAGAGTTATTCTTTGGAAAGACGTTCCTGGATGCTTTTCGTACGAGTTTCTCATCCGTGCCCGGGTCTGAAGCAGCTCAATCATTTCTAAACGCCGGTTCACTCAGTTTTCTTCTAATTGCACTCGGTGGGCTTATAATCTGCTTCCTCATTGGTTTTCAGGCACCGCCTGAATTTACAGTAGGGTATCTTGTGGGGCTAATTTTAATAATGACCTTAACTGCGCCTGTCTTAATGTCGTCAGCTGTGTCTTCAGTAGTAGGCAGCATGGTTCTTTCACTTTTGGCTGTAATTGTGGGGTTAATAGTAAGAGCACAGTCTTGAAGCTTGATCGGGCGTTCCCGAGATGGCGTCTATTGACAAACCTTTTTCCTTCCCTGTTCCGATTCCCCGTCGTAACAACCAGTACTGCTGTCGATCTAGACCTCGATCTTCAACACCCGCCAATATCGCAGATCCAGCCGTATATCATACCGCCCCCCCTCCTCCATCGGGCACGATACAGCATAGTGCTTTGCCTGCCCCGGGTCGAGATCCCCGACCTCGATGATGCCGCTCTTCACGACCCGGTCGCTCTCCCGGTCGAGGTAGCGATACCGGCACTCGACCTTCCGGACCGGGATTGTGTTCTCGTTGGTCAGGGTAAAGACCGTCACGCCGACATACCGGCCGTCCTCTTCGATGTATCCCGCCGGCGGATCGAAGGATACGTTCAGACTCACCTCTCCGGGGCTGAGCACGTAGGCCGACGCGATAACGAGCAGCCCGACCAGGGCACAGCCGGCGACGAGGTACGGGAGGGTGCCGCGGGCGAAGGCTGGCATTACAATAAAATTCGGTTTAGGTGAAATAAATCTCATTGCAAATAGGCATTTTGGCTTTCAATAGGGGAAAATTGCGAGCTTAAATATATTCTTTAACCAAAATGGGGATTCAGGGCTACTGAATGGAAAATTTAATGATGGAGAAATCCTACTTCTGCATATGACGCTCTATGTAAGAGTAAAAAACACACTTATCAATATGGATCTGGCGTGGAAAATCTCTATTTCAAAGCCAGGCAACAAATTTGAGCTTTTGGCTGAATCTAGCCATGAAAATAACGCTTTAGTTTTAGCGGAATCGGATAGTGAAGTGACTCTTAAACAGATGCAGTACCAGCTAATACAATTTATGCAGAGAGCATCTGGAACGGTGATAGTTGTAGAAAACAACGGAACGATGTTTGTTCCGTCTAATTAACCTGTTTTCCGGCTTCTAAAGGAATACCTTCCTGTCCTGTAAAATCCCGTCTCACAACCCTTTCTCCCTTCCCGCCGCAATCCTTCATCGTGACAGACTGGCACCGGGAGGTAACCTTCACCCCGAAGCTCTGGCTCTCCGCCCTCGTCCCCGGGCTCGCCCTCCCGGTGGTCGCGTTAGCCATCGGGCAGTACTGCCTCACCGGCCCGACGTGGTACCTGGCGGTCTGTGCTGCAGTGCTGGTTGTGGGGGTGCCCATCTACGCGGTCTGGGTGAAGCAGGAGTTAGAGAGGCAGTATTAATTTCAGGTAAAATTCTAGATGCGACCCGAATAAGCCTGGAATCCATAAATATCAATACTTTAATCGGACAAAACCGTTTAGGAAGCTTAATACAGCCCTAATTCGCATTTTCAATTCGTGTGAAGGTCACAGGCGGTGGGCGCAATCATTGAAGCCAGTCTTGCAGAAGTTATTGTAAGCAATCTTACCGGGCTTGCCATAAGCAGTCTTTTTTACATCATCGATGGGGTTGCAAAAGATACCCACAATCTCAACCTACGGGAAAAGGTAAGCACCCATAAAGAGGAACTGCAGTCTGCGATTGCAACACGAATATTTCCCATCGTTCATGATCTGGAAGAATCGGGAAACCGGGATCGTATCGAAGCGCTTCTGAAGTCTGAGGACGTGTCCGAACTTGTTCAAAGGATTTTAACAAGGAAAATTCACCGAAGCGACAACAGCTTACCATCAATTCAGGAGGACTTCAACGCGGTGTGTTCACGGTACTTTGGTGATACCGAATCTCCCGATGTGGCTGAAAAACTCTGGCAGGCAACACTCGACGGCTGCGAGGAGTTCCTCAAGGCTGCTATGGAGGATGAAGAGCTGAAGGTGCTTGCTTCAATACTTACCATCCAGCATGAGGAAATTCTCACCGCCGTTAGCGATACTTCTCGGAAAATCGACGAACTCCCCCGGAGAACTGCAGAGGAACTCGCAAGGCGCGGATTCGGAAAATACCGTGAACCTCAGTACCCTATTTGGGGCGTAAAGCATCACCGCAACCCGAATTTCACAGGACGCAAGGGACACCTGGAGAATCTCCAGAAGGCCCTAGGGGACAGCCGCAACGCCGTCCAGATACAAACAATACGTGGCTTTGGCGGGGTTGGCAAGACTCAGCTCGCCGTTGAGCATGCGTATAGGTATAAGAACGAGTACAAGATCATTTGGTGGCTGAGAGCCGAAGACCCTGCAACAATCGCAGATGACTATGCTCGACTTGCCGAACGTCTCTATCTGCAGCCAAAAGAACCTGAAAATATTCAGTCGGTGATAGAAGCAGTTCAGGAGTTTCTTGCCTGCTGTGCCAGATGGCTCCTCATCTTTGACAACGCACCGGATCCAGATGCTACCCGCCGGTTCCTGCCGGTAACCACAGCAGGGCACATCCTCATTACATCCAAGCATCGGCATTGGTCATACGCAACAGAGATCAAAGTAGTTCCGTTCAAACGTAATGAATCGATTGATTTCATCCAAGATAGGACAGGGCAGAACGACAAAATGGCTGCAGGCAAGCTTGCCGACGAACTAGGGAATCTGCCGCTCGCACTTGAACAGGCGGGAGCTTACATCGCGGAAACCGGGATGCCGATACGGACATATCTGAGAGAATATAAGAAAAAGAGACTAAAACAGCTGGAAAAGAGAGGGGCCTCAGGTTATGGAGCCACTGTAGCGACGACCTGGGAAATATCCTTCCAGAAGATCCGGAACCAGCCTGAGATTGGACTGGTCGCCGGCGGTCTTCTGAACCTCTGTGCATTCTTTGCCCCGGACGAGATCCCCCTCAATCTTATCATTCAAGGCGCCGAACGTCTGCCTCCAGATCTGTCTCAGGCGTGCCAAGATATTTCACTCCTGTATGACTCCATTGGAGAAATCAGGAAATATTCTCTCATCGAAAATCACGAAGATCTTCTTTCCATCCACCGGCTGGTGCAGGAAGTCATCAGGAGCCGCTTGGATAGAGATGCACAACAGCAGTGGGCTGAAGCAGCAGTTCGGATCTTGAATGCTGCTTTTCCCAATGATGCCAACGATCCGCGAAAATGGCCAGAATGTTCCTCTCTGCTTCCGCATGTTCTTCCCGTAGCAGGTCATGCTGAAGAGTTGAACACCGCTCAGAAGGATCTTGGTCAGTTATTGAACAATGCGGGATCCTACTTATGGGCAAGAGCCGAATTCGATGAATCGCAAAAGTATCTCGAACGGGCGCTTAACATCAGCGAGAAAGTCTACGGGCATGACCAACCGGAGGTTGCCCATATCATCAACAACCTCGGGGGTGCCCTACTGGAGCTCGGCGACCTGCAGGGAGCAAAGGAACACATCGAGCGGGCGCTTGAAATCGCCGAGCTCCACGGAACAGAGCATTCAATGATTGCAATATATCTCAATAATCTTGGACGTATCTTTCGGGATCTCGGCGACCTGCAGGGCGCGAAGGAGCACTTCGAGCGGGCGCTTAACATCAATGAGACAGTCTATGGACAAGACCATTCGATGATTACCACTAACCTTGACAATCTTGGGAGTGTCCTGCGGGATCTCGGCGACCTGCAGGGAGCGAAGAAGCACTTCGAGCGGGCGCTCAGAATCGATGAGAAAACCTACGGGGATGACTATCACACAATAGCACGAGACATCAACAGCCTTGGACGTATCTTTCAGGGTCTCGGCGACCTGCAGGGAGCGAAGGAGCACTACGAGCGGGCGCTCAAAATTGTCGAAAAGACCTACGGAACAGAACACCCAACGGTTGCAACCTACCTCAATAACCTCGGACTTGTCCGCCAGGAACTCGGCGACCTGCAGGGAGCGAAGGAGCACTTCGAACGGGCGCTTAACGTCAATGTGAAGGTCTACAGAACAGAACATCCGGACGTTGCCCTTACCATCAACAACCTCGGGCGCGTCCTGCGCGAACTCGGCGACCTCCAAGGGGCGAAGGAGCACTACGAGCGGGCGCTCAAAATTGTCGAAAAGACCTACGGAACAGAACATCCAGATGGTGCCACCGTCCTTAGCAACCTCGGAAGTGTCCTGCGGGATCTCGGCAAACTGCAGGATGCGAAGGTGCACCACGAGTGGGCGCTCGAAATTGTCGAAAAGACCTACGGAACAGAACATCCAAATGTTGCCACCGTCCTTAGCAACCTCGGAAGTGCCCTGCAGGAACTTGGCGACCTCCAAGGGGCGAAGGAGCACTACGAGCGGGCGCTTAACGTCAATGTGAAGGTCTACGGAACAGAACATCCAGATGTTGCACGAAATCTTAATAACCTCGGACGTGTCCTGCGGGATCTCGGCAAACTGCAGGATGCGAAGGAACACTACGAGCGGGCGCTCAGAATCAATGAGAAAACCTACGGGCGCGACCATCCGAGTGTTGCAGCCAGCCTCAACAACACCGGGAGCATCCTGCAGGAACTCGGCGATCTGCAGGGAGCGAGGGAGCGCATCAAGCAGGCGCTCAGAATTGATGAGAAAACCTACGGGTATGACCATCCGAGTGTTGCAGCCAATCTCAACAACCTTGGGCGCGTCCTGCGCGAACTCGGCGACCTCCAAGGGGCGAAGGAGCGCTACGAGCGGGCGCTCAAAATTGTCGAAAAGGCCTACGGAACGGAACACCCAATGGTTGCAACCTACCTCAATAACCTCGGACGTGTCCAGCAGGAACTCGGCGACCTGCAGGGAGCGAGGGAACGCATCGAGCGGGCGCTCAGAATCAACGAAAAAGCCTACGGAACAGAACATCCAAATGTTGCTCCCATCATCGACAACCTCGGGAGCGTCCTGCAGGATCTCGGCGAACTGCAGGATGCGAAGGAACACTACGAGCGGGCGCTCAGAATCAACGAAAAAGCCTACGGAACAGAACATCCAGATGTTGCACTAAATCTCAACTGTCTCGGGAGTGTCCTGCAGGAACTCGGCGACCTGCAGGGCGCGAAGGAGCACTACGAGCGGGCACTTGAAATCGGTGAGAAGGTCTACAGAACAGAACACCCAAGGGTTGCAAACTGCCTCAATAACCTCGGGCGCGTCCTATGCGAGCTCGGCGACCTCCAAGGGGCGAAAGAGCACTACGAGCGGGCGCTCAAAATTTTCGAAAAGGCCTACGGAACAGAACATCTAGGTGTTGCCACTGTCCTTAGCAACCTCAGTGGTGTCCTGCAGGAACTCGGCAACCTGCAGGGCGCGAAGGAGCACTACGAGCGGGCGCTCAGAATCAACGAAAAGGTCTACGGAACAGAATATCCGGATGTTGCACGAAATCTTAACAACCTCGGAAGTGTCCTGCGGGATCTCGGCAAACTGCAGGATGCGAAGGAGCACTATGAGCAGGCGCTCAGAATCGACGAGAGGGTTTATGGATCAGAACATCCAGCGGTCGCCACCGACCTCACCAACCTTGGGCGCGTCCTGCGCGAACTCGGCGATCTGCAGGGAGCAAAGGAGCGCATCGACCGGGCGCTCAAAATTGTCGAAAAGACCTGCGGAACAGAACACCCAATGGTTGCATTCTACCTCAATAACCTCGGACGTGTCCAGCAGGAACTCGGCAATCTGCAGGGAGCGAGGGAAAGCCTCGAGCGGGCGCTTGAAATCGGCGAGATCTACGGAACAGAATATCCAATGTTTGCAACCTGTGTTAGCAACCTCGGGGGTGTCCTGTGTGATCTTGGTGAAATGCAGGAGGCGAAGGAGTACTACGAACGGGCAGTTAAAATCAACGAAAGGATCTACGGAACAGAACATCCAGATGTTGCACTAAATCTCAACAACCTCGGACATGTCCTGCAGGAACTCGGAAAACTGCAGGGAGCAAAGGAGCACATCGAGCTGGCGCTTGAAATCAGCGAGAATGTCTACGGAACAGAACACCCAAGGGTTGCAATCTACCTCAATAACCTCGGACGTGTTCAGAAGGAACTCGGCGAACTGCAGAGCGCGAAGGAGCACTTCGAACAAGCGCTCAAAATCAACGAGAAGGCCTATGGAGCAGAACATCCAACTGTGAAGGTTATCAGAAATAATCTACAATCTGTAAACACAGAGCTTAATTCGCAATAAGGCCTAGTTGACCGCTTGAACCACCATAAATCCTGTACGCCGATTGAGAAGAACGCTTTCCTCAAAGCAGTTCTGCCTCACCGGCCCAACGTGGTACCCGGCGGTGCCCGTCAGGGTCATGGCCGCGGTTAATGCTCTAAGAAGTAACTGATACTGAATACGCTCTTCCAGTGTGATCTTTTGATTAACGCAGGTCATTGCTCAATGTAATGCAGTTGAACTCTCTGAAATTAATTTCAATTATAAACCGGAGCACTACCGAATCTTCGATATTACGGTAGGAGAGCAGCCCGATTCAACATCCTCAAAGAACGACTCGAAGGGATTTGAAGTCCCAAAAATATCGGCATCAGGTATTGGAACTCGCGATCGATGTGATTGTGGTATTTATCGGAGCCAAGTCATTGAAACAGTTCGATTTAATACTATAATATACTAGCAAAACCAGCCAAAACAGAGTAAAAAGGACGGAAAGCGCAAATGCAAGATCAGTGGCCGAGAGATAACCCGAGGAAATACTCTTATTTTCGGCGACGTACTTCTTTGGAGGGTGTCCTTTTTCAAAGATTCTGAATTTAAAGTTATTCGTTTCCTCAAATTCTATCAATTTATTTTCCCAAAAGCGTTTCCAGAAAGCATTCGACCTCACCATCAAAGTAATAATCACCGACAATAAGAACCCCAGAACGATCGCTAAAAAGATGACAAAATCGTGCTTTGTGCCAATTATGTCGCTAAAACTGCCGATAAATATCGGAAAAACCACTCCTTGAATCCCAATCAGTATGATAAAGCGTCTCCAGAACTGGTCAATTTCAACATTCCTTATCGAGACTAATTGGGAATAAAGCATTTCCATTTCGGAATCGGTTAGTTCTAGAGGCTTGACCATGAGACAAATTAAGTGTAACTCGATACCTGGGCTTATACGTTGCTATTTTCACCTCTCTTCGAGATCGCTATCAGGCGGCGTATGGTGCTAGCGTGGCAGCGTAAATCTGAATTTCTTCTGCGGCGTTCGAGTTCACACCAGTTGAGTCATACATAGATCTAGGCATCCCATAGTGCTTCGCCTGCCCCGGCTCGAGATCCCCTATCTCGATGATGCCGCTCTTCATGACCCGGCCGCTCTCCCGGTCGAGGTAGCGGTACCGGCACTCAACCTCCCGGATCGGGATCGTGTCCCCGTTTGTCAGGGTAAAGACCGTCACACCGACATACCGGCTGGCCTCCCCGATATATCTCCCGGCGGCTCGAAGGATACGTTCAGGTTCGCCTCCCGGGGGCTGAGCACGTAGGCCGACGCGATGATGAGCAGCCCGATCATCATGCAGCAGGCGATGATGGAGAGGAGGCGGCTGCGGGAAAGGGCGGGCATGAAGATACGGTTTTGCTCCAATTCGATAAGGTTTTGCTTTTTAGGAGCGATTCGCGGTTTTTGAATTAAAAATGGGCTTAAAGTGGATTGTTCTTGCGAATGAGATTTTTAAACGCCCTATAGCAAAATTTAAGCCGTTAAAATCCTATTTTTGGCTATGACGGTATATCTCAAATTATCTATTATGGACAGCAGCACTAAGAAACCGATTTTTAATGAGATAATAAATATGGATAACGTGGAGCGGATGCATATAGTCAAGCATAAGATACACCAGCTTGGTGATTATGATTCTGATGAGGAAAGAAAACGAAATAGTGCCTACTATGAACTCTTGTTCTCCATGAGCTCTGGAGACTCCATAGAAATAATAGAAAGGTCTCAGGATGAATTGCCGCTTTTAAAGATGTTATCGCAAATGATGGAGTTACTTAAAATGGCCTCAGGGAAAGTGATTGTAGTAGAACTCAAGGGGACGGAATTTATCCAATCCAATTAACTCTCTTTCGGTTAGTAAATTCCTGCCCAACGGAATCCAGTTTCACAACCCTTTTCCCCTCCCTGCCGCAACCCTCCACCGTGATGGATTGGCACTGTGAAGTGATCATCACCCGGAAGCTCTGGCTCTCCGCCCTCGTCCCCGGGCTCGGCCTGCCGGCGGTCGCGGTAGCCATCGGGCAGTACTGCCTCACCGGCCCGACGTGGTACCCGGCGGTCTGTGCTGCAGTGCTGGTTGTGGGGTGCCCGTCTACGGGTTCTGGGTGAAGCGGCGGATTCAGAAGCAGTATTAATCTCAGGTAGATATTCTAGACTCTCCCCGAATATGCCCGGAATCCATAATCCCAATACATTTACCAGACAAAAGCGTTTAGGAAGGTTAATGCAGCCCTGATTCACAAGTTCAACTTGTTTGAAGGTCACGGGCGGTGGGCGCAATCATTGAAAGTATTCTTGCCGGGATTATCGTAAGCGGTCTCTTTTTTATGCTCGAAGGGGCCGCAGGGGATATCCGTAATGCATCACTGCGAGAGAAAATAGATGATCTTCAGTCTACGGTTGTAGCACAAATATCACCCATCGTTCACGATCTGGAAAATTCAGAAAACCGAGATCGTATCGAAGCTTTTCTGAAGTCTGATGACGTGTCCGAACTTGTTCAAAGGATTTTAGCAGGAAAAGCTCGTCGAACTGAAGACAGTTTACCGTTAATTCAGGAAGACTTCAACGCTGTGTGTTCACGGTACGTTGATGATACCAAATCTCCCGATGTGGCTGAAAAACTTTGGAAGGCAACACTTGATGGCTGCGAGGAGTCCCTCAAGAACGCGATAGAAGATGAAGAACTCAAACTGGTTGTTTCGATATTTTCCATCCAGAATGGGGAGACGCTTGCCGCAGTTGCCGACACTTCCCGAAAAATCGATGAAATATCCCAAAAAACTGCAGAAGAATTAGAAAGGCGCGGCTTCGGAAAAAACCGCGAACCCGAATACCCCATTCGAAATATAAAGCATCCTCGAAACCCGAACTTCACGGGACGCGAGGATCTTTTGCAGGATCTCCGGCAGACATTGACGAATAGCCGTAATGCCGCCCTGATACAGACGATAAACGGTCTCGGCGGTGTTGGGAAAACCCAGCTTGCCATTGAGTATGCCTACAGACATTTGGAAGATTACGACATCATCTGGTGGCTGCGGTCAGAGGATCCTGCAACAATCGCAGACGATTATGCTCGGCTTGCCGAGCATCTCTACCTACCGGTAGAGGACGTTAATAATATTCCCGAAATTATCGAAGCCGTGCAGATCTTTCTTGCCCGCTGTGCGGGCTGGCTCCTCATCTTTGACAACGCACCCGATCCGGATGCTATCCGCCAATTCCTGCCGGCAACAACAACCGGGCATGTCCTCATTACATCCAGGCACCAGGATTGGCAATGTGCAACAGAGTTCCCGATAGACACATTCGAACGTCCCGAGTCGCTTGAGTTTATTCAGAAACGAACAGGACAGGACGACGAAAGTGCTGCAGATGAACTCGCCCGTGAACTCGGGGATCTACCGCTCGCACTCGAACAGGCCGGGGCTTTCATCAAGGAAACCGGGATGCCGATACAGGACTATCTGGAAGCATATCGCAAGAAGAAACTAGCACTTCTGGAAAGGAGGAAAGCCTTTGACTATGCAGCCACTGTGGCAACGACCTGGGGAATATCCTTCCAGAAGATCCAGGAACAACCTGATGTTGGGCAGGTCGCCAGTGACCTTCTGAACCTCTGTGCATTTTTCGCCCCGGATGACATCCCACTCAATGTTATCATTCAAGGTTCTGAATATCTCCCTCCGGATCTGTCTCAGGCATGCCAAGACAAATGGCTCCTATACGAAACTATTGGAGTGATCAGGGAATACTCCCTCATTGAAAAACAGGATGACTTCCTTTCCATTCACCGGCTGGTGCAGGAGGTCATCAGGAGCCGCTTGGATAGAGACGAACAGCGTCAATGGGCCGGGGCTGCTGTGCAGATTTTGGATGCTGCTTTTCCGGACGATTGCGAAAATCCGCAAACCTGGCCGGAGTGTTCTCTTCTGCTTCCACACGTCCTTTCAGTAGCAGGTCATGCCGAAGACCTGAACCCGACGCAGATGGAACTCGGTCGGCTGTTAAACCAGGCGGGAACCTATTTACGAGAGAGGGCTGAACCCAAAGAAGCCCTGAGGATTACCAAGCGGGCACTCATAGTACACGAGAATACCTGCGGAACAGACCATCCCGAGGTTGCACGGACTGTCAACAACCTCGGGAGTATCCTGTACGACCTCGGCGACAGGCAGGGCGCGAAAAAGCACTTCGAGCAGGCACTCATAGTACACGAGAATACCTACGGAACAGACCATCCGGAGGTTGCACAGGTTGTCAACAACCTCGGGGGTGTCCTGTACGACCTCGGCGATCTGCAGGGTGCGAAAGAGCACTTCGAGCGGGCGCTCAAAATATACGAGAAGGTCTACGGAACAGAACATCCCGAGGTTGCACGGGTTGTCAACAACCTCGGGGGTGTCCTACGAGACCTCGGCGACAGGCAGGGCGCGAAAGAGCACTTTGAGCGGGCGCTCAGTATCGACGAGAAGGTCTACGGAACAGAACACCCAGGGTTTGCACGTGTTGTCAACAACCTCGGGACTGTCCTGTATGACCTCGGCGACCGACAGGGCGCGAAAGAGCGCTTCGAGCGGACGCTCAAAATATACGAGAATACCTACGGAACAGAACATCCAGAGGCTGCAAAGATCCTCAACAACCTCGGGGGTGTCCTACGAGACCTCGGCGACCGGCAGGGCGCGAAAGAGCACTACGAGCGGGCGCTCAGTATCGACGAGAAGGTCTACGGAACAGAACATCCCGAGGTTGCACGGGCTGTCAACAACCTCGGGACTGTCCTGAAGGCACTCGGCGACCAGCAGGGCGCAAAAGAGCACTTCGAGCGGGCGCTCAAAATATACGAGAAGGTCTACGGAACCGAACATCCAA
This sequence comes from Methanoculleus taiwanensis, assembly GCF_004102725.1. Classification (NCBI taxonomy): domain Archaea; kingdom Methanobacteriati; phylum Methanobacteriota; class Methanomicrobia; order Methanomicrobiales; family Methanomicrobiaceae; genus Methanoculleus; species Methanoculleus taiwanensis. Next base: position 976,892 of record NZ_LHQS01000002.1, read on the forward strand.
AGGTTGCACAAGCTGTCAACAACCTAGGGAGCGTCCTGTATGACCTCGGCGACCTGCAGGGCGCGAAAGGGCACTTTGAGCGGGCGCTCCAAATCTACGAGAAGGTCTACGGAAAAAAACATCCGACTGTGAAGAAAATCAGAAAAAATCTACGACAGGTAAAAATAGAGCTTAATTCATGCAAGGCCAGGTCGCACCGCATCAAACGCCACACTACTTGGTGATCATCAAATCCTGTACAGCAATTGAGAAGAACACTTTCACCGCAACAATACCGCCTCACCGGCCCGACGTGATACCCAGCGGTGGCCGTCGGGGTCATGGCCGTGGGGCTGCCGGTCTACGCAGTCTGGCCGAAGCGGGAGATTGGAAGGAATAATTCTTACTTATACCACTCACTCAACCCGTAAACACCAGTTTTCACACGGCAGAATCGAGAGTTCTCGCCCTTTTCTGAAAGAAGCGTCATATTTTCGGAGATATCCGAACTCACCGCCGTTGACAGCGTATGGCCTTGCGTCTGATAGAGTCCTCGTCGAACAATTTCTTCAGCTATAACAGTATAGTGAAGAGGCTTTCCTTCGTCCTTAAGCAGAGTGTACACTGCATCAAGCATTTTCATGATGATCCTCACCTATGAACAATTCTTACAAACTCTCGTCTTCCGCAATAACCCGGATGTCGTGATACATCCCGGACAGACCGCCGCCCCGCACGTATCGCAGATCAGGGTATGATTCGCGCCGTACGGTTTGTGACAGATCGGGCATTCAACCTCACAATCGGAGCAGAGTGGCAGGTGGCACCCCCGACAGATCTTACTCGCGTGCTCTTCGCAGAATGTCTTGCCACACGAACTGCAGACCGAAGCGTGATCCTTACAGACCCATTTCCCGCAGGTAGGACACTGTGAGATGTGCTCACTGCAATAGGCCTTGCCGCAGACCTCACAGACAGCAGTGGTTTCTTTCTTGACGTTGAAGGCACCGAGTTTGAAGTGTAGCGGGCAATACTCGATGGTGTTCTCAAGGACTGTGCCGGAGTGAGCGAACACCTCTTTTGTGTAAATCGTCCCGAACGCGTTGAAGTGGATCGCCCATTTGGGAACGAAGACCATCTCGCTCTTGAAGAGTTTTATATCACCCCTTCGCGGAACGAACGTCCGGTGTTTAGTGTCAAAAATGGTATCCGCTTTTGCAGTGGTGTACGCCATATCCTCGGTATTCCTCGCCGAGATATACTCGATGGCCGCCCTCTCTACAGCCCGCTTGGTAATTTCGGGTTTCAGTTCGGTGATCTGATAGTCTGAACCTATTGTTATGGTATATTCGGGCGAGGGTGAGGAGTTCAGCACCTCATCGAAGGTCCTGAGCGTCTGAGTATTATCGGCGCTCTGCTTCGAGGAACTCAGTGAGTTTAAGAGCGAGCCTCCCTTGCGGGCCTGCCCGTTGAGCACCTTGCCGTCGAGCAGGTCGATTACGACGGTGCCGTCGTCGGAAAACGTGTGGAGTCTCTTGGTCGGATCATAGACCTTGGCTTTGAAGGCGTACGGCACTTTGACATAGGGGTGGAAGGTGAGCCGGGCGCTACTGACCTCAATCAGATGTTTGTTCAGGAGCGGCAGCGTCGTTACCATGAGGTAATCGGACTTGACGGACAGAGCGGATTTTAATATCAGGCGATCCCCTTTCCGGCTGACCCTTCCAGCGGAGACGGCGAACCACTTCTCCATGATGTCTTCGTGGCCGAGGATCTCGATGTTCCTGCTCTCTGCGAAGTTCTGAGCGTCGAGCGTGAAGTCGTTGAAGGCGACGAAGACACCCCGCCAGCCCCGGCCGAGGTCGTCAAGTTTCTTGGAGAAGTCCCGGAACTCTTTGATGCCGACTGCGGCTTTAAAATTCTTACATTCGATGGCGACCTGCTCCTTTCCTCTCCTGGCGACGACATCGATCTCGTTTGTATAGCCCCCCTGCCCGGGCATTCTAACCCTTCGTTCGGTCTTGTAGCCCTCCGCCTGGTAAATCGAATCGACGATCTCTTCGAGCTTCGTTCCAAGGTCGTAGGCTTTCACGGAGGGTTGCAATCCCTCTTCTGCATACTCTTCTTCCGACCAGTCGATAGGCTCTGACCAGTCATCGGCTGCAGGAGGAGCGGTAGGGGTTATGGTGGGAACGGTGGGCGCTGATGTTTTGGGTATTAGTCCGGTGCCGCACTCGGGGCAAAATTTGGCGTTCATTTGTTGTAATGGCGTCCCGCATTCAGGACAGAACTTCGGCATAGTGGATCACATGATCTGGCTTCTTTTACATCTCCTTTAAGCTAACGAAATGAGCTGAGCGTGTTGAATTCGGAAATAAAGTAAACGTGGCGGAACAATCCCTCCACTGCCGTAGGAACTGCGGTTGCACGGAAGCCTTTGGCGAGGGATGGTGAAGATTCTCCGCATTCCCGGTGCATTAAAGCACCCCCCCGACAAACCGATCAGGCATCTATGGCACCCGTGACAGACGGCGATACCCTGCTCCTGCACTTCACCAGCACCCGCCCCGACGGCGAGGTCTTCGAGGATACCCGGCCGGGCGAGCCGGTCCGGGTAACCCTCGGAGCGAAGCAGATCAATCCCCTCTTTGAGGAGGCGCTGATCGGCAGAGAGCCGGGCGAGACGGTGGCCGTGGTGCTGCCCCCGGAGAAGGCCTACGGGAAGTTTCGGCGAAAACTCGTGGTCACGATAAAACGCAAAAAGCTCAAACTCGACCGCGAACCGGTTCCCGGCGAGTTCATCACGGTCGAGGTGCTGGGAAAACCCTGCCGGGTAACCGTCCTTGAGGTGGACGAGAAAAGCATCACCGTCGACGGCAACCACCCCCTTGCGGGAGAGACGATCACCTACGCGATCACGGTTGAGGCGATCCTCCCCCGTCCCGGGTAGACCGGCGAGCCCGCCCCGGTATGCGCAGGCGGGGAAAAACGGCGGAAAGGCGAAAAAAAAATTAAGATTCTTCTCTCTTCTGAGGCGATGCAGGTTCGGTCAAAAAGAATCCGAACGGTTCAAACTCCGTGACATCCATGGCGTGAGATTTCTCACCCGAAGCGATTGCCGGCGTAATGAACCGGAAGAATGCACTCGCGAACTGCTCGTAGGTGAACCCCTCCGCCTCAATCACGAGTTTCCATCTGTTTTCCAGGGAGAGGATACCCATAAAGGAGATCATAAGGTACATCGAGGTCAGGAACGGATCGAGATCGGCCCGGATCGTCCCGTCATCGATCCCCTCCCGGATCGCATCCGCCAGGATCAGGCGGCAGGTGCCGTACCCCTTTCCGATCTCTGCGGTGTACGGGTTTTCTTTCGAGAACCGTTCGGATCCGTAAAAGTGGATCAGCCGAAGATACTCCGGGTGGTCCTGTGAAAACTGGTAGTACGCCTGGCCCATCAGGGCGACCTTGACGACTCCGGGAACCTGCTTATCCATGCACTCCGTGTATTTTTCCGTAAGGATCCGGACGCCCCGGAGCACGATAGTGGCGAAAAGAGCCTCCTTACTGTTAAAATAGAGGTAGATGGTAGCCTTATTCAGTTCGACCTCACGGGCGATATCGTCCATGGAGACGTCTTCGTACCGCCGGGAAAAAAAGAGACGTTCGGCCGCATCGATGATCTCGGTCTTCCGCTGTTCCTTTTCCCGTTGTCGTCTATCGGAGATTCCCATGCTCTCACCCAACCTTGCTATACAAAGTATTCCGGATCCTTTCGTTCCTGATACAGGGTATGCAGCCTCTTTGAAGCGTCCTTAACCAGGCCTGGTTTCATGGTTCTGGCGTTTTCCGGGCATTTCCTGATACACGCACAGCAGGTGATGCATCTCTCCTGATCGATCACCGTACAATCGTCTGCATCGATAGCGCCCACCGGACAGACTGCTGCGCAGACGCCGCAGTGCGAACACGCATCACTGACGGCGATAAAATCGACCGTCCATAGTGTTGGGTCTCCCCGGTAGGGGTACTCGCCCGGAACCTGCACCCCTGAAAGCCGGGAGGCCGACGAGGCAGACTGCAGTTTCTCCCGGATTGTCCGTCCGAACATCTCTGCGTGGCGCAGGTCGTCCTCATCGGGACGCCCCTGTGCCGTCGGTGTCTCGGCATTTGAGAATGAGTGTTCTCCGATATAGGCCGCACCGGCAACGGGCAGACACCCGTGTTCCATTACGGTATTCGTCAGTTCGAGGAGTGCATCGTCGTAGACCCGATTCCCGTAGACGACGACACAGACCGCAGGCGTATGGTGAGCCTGCAGTGCCTGCAGCCACTCCATTACGAGGGCCGGCACTCTCCCCATATACACCGGCACGGCAACAACCAGCAATTCATCCTCCGATGCCTTGAGCGGTTCTTTCCGGGCATCCGGCAGGGTAATGTCGATGAGTTCCACCGTGCTGTGGTTTATTCCTCGTGCAATACCCTGCACCACCGCTTTCGTTGTTCCCGTCGGTGAGAAATATACCAGTTTCACCGATGCTATGTTCATACGATCTCCTCCGTCTGACTAGCGCGTGCCATCATCTTCAGTAGCCAGGCCATGTTCTTTCCGACCTCTTTTGCCCGTGCTATGCCTTCTTCATCCTTCAGGACGTCGCCGATATCCCGGCCGATACCGATCGCCGGGATTCCCGGGACGATCATCCCGCTGTAGAGCATGAAATGCAGCAGGGTATCGACGGTATGGTTCGCACCGGATCGCCGCACCGCCGCCGCGGCAGTCCCCGCCTTGCGCCGGAACAGCCCGCCGTTTGCCCTGGATACAACGCCTGCCCGGTCGATCAGGGCTTTCATCTCGGCTGTGACGTCAAGGAAATAGACCGGGGAGCCGAGGATGATCCCGTCGGCGTCGATCATCTTCCCGATGCAGTCGTTCACGATATCGTCGTCAAAGACGCACCGGCGGTCACGGTTCTCGTAACATCTCCGGCAATCCGTGCATCCCCGGATCAGCTGCCCGCCGACCCGGACAAGTTCCGTCTCGATGCCTTCGTGCTCAAGTTCGTCGAAGATATGCCGGATCAGGATGGACGTGTTGCCGTCTCTCCGGGGGCTCCCATTAAATGCAACAACTTTTGGTTTTCTCATCTCTGTTCACCCTTTTTCCTTCACTGCAATTCCGGTACGCTGACGGCAGCTGCCCAGTCGTCGATGAGCGCACGGGTGATACCGAACTTCGGCGGAAGATCCGGGAGATGGTCCCGGTCGAACCAGACAGCGCTCTCAATCTCAACGCCGTCCGGGGCAGTCTCGCCTCCGTCGTAGTCGGCGACGAACCCGAGCATGAGTGAATCGGGGAACGGCCACGGTTCGCTTGCACGATACCGGATATTTTTGATCGCAATCCCCGCCTCCTCACGGACTTCGCGGCGTACGGCATCCTCGATCGTCTCGCCGGGCTCGACAAAACCGGCGATGAGGCCGTACCTGCCGGGTGCCGCCCCGGTTCCCCGGACCATGAGGACAGCGTTGTCGTTTCGTACGAGGACGATGACCGCCGGGGAGAGCCGGGGATAGGTGACCCGGCGGCAGGACGGACAGATTTTGGCCCGCTCGGTTTTCGCAGGTTCTGTCGGCATGCCGCACCTCCCGCAGAACCGGGTGGTCCGGTCGTAGTCGATTATCTGAACCGCAAGCCCGGCAACGGCAAGTTCCTCGTCCGGGATGAGCCCGGCAAGTTCGCGTACACCGGAGTATGCCAGCCCTTCGGGCAGAGGCAGGTCGCCGACCTCGACGGCATAGCAGGGAACCGATCCCCGGTGGCCGAGGTACCGGGCATCCCTCTTGAGCCCTTCCGGAAGATCCGCCGATACCTTTTCAAGGATGGTCGGCGTGCTCCCTTTCCTGACGCAGACGCTTCCGTCACGGACAAAGATCAGGCATGCATCTTCGGGGAGCAGGTCCGGTTCCGGGTACTGCTTATGCAGGCAGTCGACTGCAAACCGCGCCGTATGATCCATGGCAGACTCCAATTCCCGTAACGCCGATCCCTGGTGCAGGGCTGTGTCCGGTATCCTGCAGAGTCCCATCATCAGGACTCGTTCGTATCAAAGACAGCGGTATCACGCTACTCTTCCTGCCATCAGGCCCTGGCCTTTCCTTTCTCTCCACAGGATTCCCCTTTTTTGGTGAGTCTCCATCTGATTCATCCCTCTCCCATAGGGAGGTATACGCTCCTGGATTCTGCCCGGGGGCAGATCCGCCAGATAGGTGTAACTCTGAGTTATATTATAACTTGTGGTTATTTAGTAACTAAAAGTTATACTATTGAGGCTGCGCCTTCCGGGCACGCTCGCGAAAAGACCGCTGAAGGTAGATCCATCAATCCGGCAGATGCACCGGGGAGGTATCTCCTGGGAAAAAGCGGGAGCGAGGCCGGTTCGATCCTCCGGTCTCTCGATCAGGCCGGGATGCGGGATACCTGTTCTCGCATCGGTCGTACGGGGGCTGGCGGGTTCTTCAGGAAACCTCTCCGTTCTCTCCTTCCGGTGCAGATAGGAGACCCTGGAACGCCTCTCCCGGAGGGGCGGTTCTCCGGAAGCGGCAGGTCACTCCTGCTTCTCCAGAGAGCGTGTGAGGGTTCGTCCAGAGAACAGGGGCCGGAGAATGAAGGAGATCGCTGCGGCAATCTCAATCACGACTGCCGCCCGGGGCAGGATCTGTGCGGGCAGCACGCCGATGCTCCGTGACCCGGAGATCCCTGTCTGCAAGGCCGTCGGCGAAGAGCAGATCCGGCCCGGAGATGACCATCGCCAACCGGATGCAACCCCCTTCACATCCTTGAGCGGTTTTCCGGATTCAGCGCTCCTTCAGGGCACCTCCCAGCACCCCTCCCAGGTAGCCGACGAAGCCGAGGAGCGGGAAGAGCATCAGCGTGATGAAGAGCGTCGATCCGAGGAAGCGAAGAAGGACGAGGTCGCTTGGAGCGGCTTCCATGCCCAGCACCGTGAGGTACACCGCCAGGACGAGTGCATCTAAGAGGCCGGTGTAGACGCCTGCTTTTCCTCCGGTCTTCTTTCCTCCCGCGGCGATCCAGCCCGCGACAATACCCCCGACAAACGCACCGCCGATCGCTATCAGGACATTGATGATGAGTGCGGCAACAAGCCCGATAAGCACCCCGACCCAGAAGGTCCGTGGATCCCCTTTTGGCATCTATCGTATCTCCCGGTTCTCCACGCGGGTCTGGCTGGATGCCGCTATGAGAACCGAATCTGAATATTCGCAATGAGATATAAAAGTGCGGTTATAATTGTTGCGGCCGGCGGGTATGGGATCCGGAGAGACGGGCGTGCCCGTCTGCATGGAGGCCGGATCGCTGTACCGGCAGTTCCCGGGTATCGTAACGGATCTTCGCTCATGGAGAGAAGAGAAGCCCCGGCGTTCCGTTATCCCGGACACCGCTTTCTCTGGTACCCACCGGATCTCTCTCCACCTCTCCTGCTGTACATCGGTCTTCACGCCGGCCGGCCGCTGGCTCCATCTGTTCCTTGGCTCCGGGTTCCTGCCCGCCCCTCACTGCTGTGTGCAGTTCAGCTCTGCAGTGAGGTTCCGCCGGGCGTCCCGGACGGCCTGCATCTCCGGGCGGACGGTCTGAATGGCTTCGACGACGCTTGCATCGTCGGGAAGACTCTGCACGGTCCGGTCGAGGTTATCGTACGCCGCGTTGAGCTCGTCGACCCGGACGCCACCGAGCTCGGAAGCAGAGTTCCTGACGGCCTCCATGGCGGATGCGACCTCATCTCGTGCGTCCCGAATATCTCCCACCGAAGAGGTTGCATTGAGGTCCTGCATGTTCTGAAGTGCTACTCCGAGTGTTTCAAGATCCTGGCAGAGCTGTGCCTCCGCCTCTTCCTCGGTCGGCTGGGTGCACCCTGCAGCGGCACAGACCAGAATGAGGATTCCAGCGATGAAAAATATCCACGTTTTCATACCTATCTCCCGAGCAGAATGGCTATTACTGCCCGGAGGCGGATAATGGTGACTATTATATAAAAGTATCTGAATGCCTGTTTTTCGGTGTTCCACCCATCGGGCGAGGGGCGTGCCCGTCTCCTCACGGACGGGAAGCGCCCCCTCCGGAGGAGCGGATACAAAGGGAGATAAAGCCCTTTCCTATCACCCCGGCATCCGGAACGCGAGGATGATCGCCGCGATGCCGCCGATGATGGCGAGTCCCGCAAAGAGCAGTATCAGGCCGGCGGCGGCGATGAGCGGGTATGCTATCAGGAGCAGCCCGAAGATGATGCTTATGATGCCGAGAATCCCGGTTCCCAGCCCGCCGCCGGAGAAACCCTGTATCAGGTAGACTGCCCCGATGATCAGCCCCTCAACCCCGATGAATATGGCAAGGATGGTCGGGATGAGGATTGCGCTGTAGAGGGGATAGGCGAGCACGAGAACTCCTGCAAGGATACCAAGGATACCGATCAGGAGTTTCCAGCCCCGTCCGGTCGTATCCGTAAAGAGGCTGATGAGCACGACGATACCGTTGAATAACCAGTAGATGCCGAGGAATGTGATGAGCAACGTCAACGTCTGCATGGGGTAGACGAAGAAGAGAATGCCGAAGAGGAGCGCAATGATGCCGAGCAGCAGCACGAGCCAGCGGGGCGGCGTAGCAACGGCGCCTGCCCCGGGAGAGCCGGCACTGAATTTTACGTTAGCCATAACAATACCTGGCAAGAGGTTCGGTGACGCTATATAAATATATCTGCTCTGCACCGACCGAGAAGCGTTAGCCTGTTTGCGGGCGAAACCGGGATCCCCGGCCGGGACATGCGGCATGCTTTTATACTATCTGCCGTTCCCTATACCTGCGAAAAGAGAATCCGATCGGGGTGTGGACGGTACCAGCACATGAATCTCTCTGGGGTGATCATCTGGCTGCGGCAGGCCGCAGAGGCACTGGCGTTCATCCTGGTACTCTCCGTGCTCCTGCCGCTCCTCTTCGGCTACGCGGCCGGCATCCCGGTCGGGCGGGTGCTGGCGCTGATCGGTTCGACTGTCGTTCTGCAGGCGAACGGCGCCTTTGCCGGGGCGGGGCTCGGGATGGCGCCCTGGGAGATTCTCGTGATCATGACCCTGGTGGAGCTCGGGGCGGTTCTCGGGATCCTGACGATCTGCGATACCTTCGCCATGACATCGGAGCGGGTTCGCAGGTTCCTCGCAAAGATCGAAGCGAGAATGCGAAAGTTCCCCTGGGCATCGCGGTACGGAGCCGTTTCGCTCATCGTTCTCCCTGCACTGCCGATAATCGGCCTCTACACCAGCATCGTGATCGCCTGGCTTCTCCGGTGGAACCGGCTCCAGTCGGTTCTCTTCATCACCATCGGCTGGATCGGGGTGGTCGTCTTCGTCCTCTTACTCGCATTCGGGTTTATCAGTATCGTCTTCTGAAGGGTGCGGCGGAGGCGTGCGCCATTATCGCCTCACCTGCCGGCGATAGGGTTTCTCTGTACCATTGTCCGTTATGGACGTTGTGCCGCGGGAGATATCTCCCGATCATCGCTTCGGGGCTTGCAGATAGGGGCAGAACGCCGAATAGCGCCTCCCCTCTTCTTCCCGTCCTCGAGGGTCGCCGTCACCCCGGCCTGATTGCCCCTACACCATCTCATTCCGCCGCAGAAACTCCCGGATCTTTCGGGACTCAATCCAGCCCCGGTCGAGGTCCTTGATATACCCGTTGATCCGCCGGACCTGCTCGCGGATCTTCTCCGCCGTCTCCGGATCGTCCATAAGATCCGCCCGGGCAAGCATGACCTGCAGCGGGTGGCGGACGTGATCGCCGAGGATCGCGAACTGCTCCATGTTCCGCTCGATCCGGTCGTAGGCCTCCCGCCGGATCTCCTCGACCTGCTTTCGGTCGGTGACGTCGGAGGAGATGACCGCGAGCCGCTTAACCTGCCCGTCCGCGCTCTGAACCGGGAAGAGGATGACATCAAAGAACCTCCCCGCATGCTCGTCGGTCATCTGGACGGGTCTTGCTGAGGAGAAGGCCTCGTCAACCCACCTCCTCCGGGATGCGGCCAGATCGGGCGGGAAGAGGTCGTACACACACGTTCCGCGGAGTTCTTCCACCGTCCTCCCGACCCGTGCGGCCATCGCCTCGTTCAGGGCAAGAATGGTACCGTCCCGGTCGATAAGTGTCGTGGCGTCGGGCGTCGCATCGAGGAGCGCACGGAACTGCTCTTCACTCTCCTGCAGGGCAAACTCGGTCTTCTTCCGCTCGGTGATATCGATCGCAACCTCGAGCCGTACGTCCCGGCCGTCGGGCCACCGGATGATCCGGTCGACGATATCCAGGTGGACGTCGAGAATCGGGTTATAGTACTCCCACCGGTGGGGCTGCGGTTTCTGCCGCAGGATGATATCGTTGGTGCAGAACGGACATGGCGCCTCAAGGCCCTGGAACTCGCGGTAGCATATCCCGCCGACGACGTTCCTCCCGAGCATTTTTGTAAAGAAGGGGTTTGCATACAGGATCTCATGGGTTGTGGGATCCGTGACGTAGACGATCTCCTCAAGGCCGTCGAAGATCGAGAGGAGCTGATCGCGCTCGAACTGCAGCATCTCCTCAACCTCTGTCTGTCCGGGTCCCGGCCGTATGGTGACCACATGCATGTCGGGTGCTACTCGGGCCACAGCGTTGCATTCCACGCCGATTATGGTGCCGTCCTTCCGGAGGAGCTCGCATTCACCCTGCAGTACGCCTCTTTTCAGGAACCCCTGCCAGAACTCGCGGCCTGCTTCCCGATCTCTGCAGATAGCAAAAATCGGCCGCTGCAGCAGCTCTTCCCGGGTATACCCGAGCAGGGTACAGGCCGCAGGATTGGCCTCCCGGAGGTATCCGGCATCGTCCGCGACGAGAACGGCATCTTTCACGAGTTCGACGATCGAGCGGAGATAGCCGCATGCCGTATCATGGCTCCCTGCCGGGTTCCCCTCTCGTGGCGAGGGGTTCATCCGTACTGCTGCCGCCTCGTCCCGTGGAGCCCTGACCAGGGTGAACCGGAACGCCGCCCCTTCCTCTGGTTTTCCGGGCACCCGATCCTCGACCCTGACCCTGCCGCCGTAGCGCGTAACAAGCGTCCGGACGATGTAGAGCCCGAGGCCTTCGCCTCTCCCGTGCCCGAGTCCCCGCTCGAACCGGCGGAAGAGCACCCCTTTCACCTCGTCCGGGATACCGGGGCCGGTGTCTTCGACCGAGACCAGCACCTCGCCGTCCCGTTCCTCCACCCGGACGGTGATCCGGACGTCCGGGCCGCCGAACTTGACGGCGTTCCCGATCAGGTTCGTAAAAACCATCGAGAGGAGACCGTCCGCGGAGACCACAACCGGCCGGCCGTCATAGCGGATTGACGCCGCCGGAAACGTTCCGATCTCTTCCCGTATGACGGCGTCGAGGTCCAGCGGCGATAGTTCGGCCGACTCCTGGTGGATCCGGCGGATGGTTGCGACGTTTCTGAGGATCTCGGTGCTCCGCCAGATACTCTCGTGCAGTTTCTGTGCGTAGGTCTTCGGCTCGCCTTCCAGCAGGTCGAGCAGCAGGTCGGCATACATCGTGGAGACGTTGTTTGCGTTCCGCACGTCGTGGGTGAGGATATCGAGGTACAGGTTCGCCTCCCGGTGCGCCTCGTCCAGCTCCCGGTTCACCCGGGTGAGCTCTTCGGCCTGCTCCCGGAGAGCTGCCTCCGCCTGTTTCCGCTCGGTGATGTCCCGCGCCGCTGCAAAGATGCCGGCCACCCGTCCCTGCGCGTCCCGGTAGACGGCGGCATTGAAGAGCGCCGGTGTCGTCCACCCGTCGCGGTGCCGGATCTCCATCGGGTAGTCGCGAAGCTCGCTGTCCACAAAGGCCTTCTGCGATCCCGCACGTGCCCGGTCAGGGTCGGTGGTATACCCGGAAAAATCCGTGCCGATCAGCTCGTCGCGGGAGTAGCCGGTCACCTTCTCGGTAGCGGCGTTCACGTCGGTGATCCGGCCTTCGGGATCGATGGTGGCGAGCGGATCGATGCTCGCCTCGATAAGAGCCCGGTTGTAATCTTTCACGAGGATCAGAGCCTCTTCGGCCTGTTTACGTTCGGTGATATCCCGGTAAACTACCATAATAGAAGGCTGGCCCTGGTAGCGTATAGGGGTCGCCGTGATATCGACCCAGATGGTCTGGCCTGCGGTGGTCAGGAGCACCTGTTCGAATACCGGGATAGCTGTGCCCTCCTGCAAGATCTGGCGGATCCGGTCGGCGACGAAATCACGGTACTCGGGGTGGACGAACATATAAATCGATCTGCCCACGATCTCTTCAGGCCCTTTCCCACCTGCAATCTGGACACCGGCGGGATTCACGTAAACGATGGTGCCGTCATGCCGGTGCACGACGACGGCATCCGGCATGACCTCGACAAGAGAACGGTAGCGCTCCTCGCTCTCCCGGAGGGCGTCCTCAATCTGCTTGCGGTCGGAGATGTTCTCGACCATGCCGATAGCGGACTCTGGGCTCCCTTCTTCGTTCCTGATGAGGGATACCGTCAGCATTACCCAGATGATCTGCCCGTCTCCTCGCACGTAGCGTTTCTCCATCCGGTAGGCGTCGATCTCTCCGGCAACGAGAGACGCTGCGAGCGCCGCATCTTCCGGCAGGTCGTCGGGGTAGGTGATGTCGGCAAAATGCCTGCCGAGGAGCTGATCCGGACGGTACCCGAGCATCTCCTGGAAGGCCGGGTTGCTATCGATGATAAGTCCGTCAAGCCCCACGAGAGCAATACCGATCCCGGCCCTCTCGTAGATGCCGCGGAACCGTTCCTCGCTCTCCCGGAGCGCCCGCTCTCCTGCCGTACGTTCCCGGATATCGATCCCAATGCCCACCTGGGTATCGTCGGAGAGACGGATGTTTGCCCAGGAGCTCTCGACGAGGGAACCGTCCTTTGCGGTCAATGCAAAATCCCGCCACCCCGGTTTCAGCGACTGCATGAACCGCCCGACCGTCTCCCGGTACCCGGGGTCGGGATAGCATAGCGCCATGAGATCGCCGCCGGTTGCGTCCTCCTCCGTCCAGCCCAGCGTCTCCCGGAGAGCCCGGTTGAACCGGAACGTCTTCAGGTTCGGATCATAGATCGCGATCATCACCGGGATCGTATCGATGATCGTCTGCAAGAGCTCGTGCTTGTGCGCCAGTTCCCGCTCCGCCCGTTTACGGTCGGTGATGTCGCGAGAGACCGTCAGGACCCGCTCGACCCTGCCCGAGGGGCCGGGGATCGGGACTGAGATGTACTCGCTGTACTCGATATCCCGTATGACGGCGTGGCGGACCTCTCCCCGCACCCGTCGTCCGGTGGTGAAGACCTCCCTGACCTTCTCGAAGTACGGGCCTGCCCCCTCCGTCGAAAACCCGAGTTCCTCCCAGGTCTTTCCCGCCATCTCGTGCGGTTCGCGGCCGAGCTGGCGGGCGAACCCCCTGTCCACGTAGACGTACCGCAGATCCCTGTCCAGGATGTTCACCGTCTCCGGCAGGTAGGAGAGGATGGTTGTGAGCATCTCCTGCTCGCCTTCCGGCCGGGTGAGTTCCTGCAGCCGGACGAGCTGCACGCGGCCATCCCCCTCGACCCTGCTGGAGAAGTGGATACTCCGCTCTCGGCCTTCTGCGGTCAGGATGGTGCAGGCAAGGTCGAAGAGATCGGCACGCTCACGGAGCGATGCGGAGATCTTCCCCCTGCACTCCTCTTCGACGATCCGGGGAAGGAGAAACCGGTCTGCGAACTCCCCGGCGTCGCTGCCGATAAGGGTGTCCCGATCGACCTCGAGACAGTGCTGTAGCGCTCTGTTGATCCAGACGATACGGTTCTCCTGACCGACCAGCAGCGCGCCCTCATCAAGCAGGTCGAGAATCTGCGAGGCCGGCCAGAGTTCGGCAGAAGCGCCGGGGGACGGGGTCATCGGCAGAACTCCACAAAATTACCTGTGGTTATTGTTTATTTATAGTTGTGGAACGTCCGTTAACCGGGACGGATCTACCCCCGCTCCTGCCTTCGACAATCAGAGATCGGAGGGGTACGGCACGTATAGAGTCGTGCTCTTCACGCCCGGTCTTTCCAGCACGGAGATACCGGAAGGTATCCCGGATCACGGTGTACCGGCCCTGCATCCCGCAGGTGTATCCCGGTTTTCGGCGTTTCCCGGCCGGTCAGTCCTCCTCGCCGATCGGGATCTCGATCCCCTCTTCCCCGGAAACCTTCTTCAGCCGCACGGTCAGCACGCCGTTCCTGAAGGCGGCCGATGCACCCTCGTCCGTGACGTCTGCGGGAAGGTTTACGGTTCTGGTCATCTCGCCGGAGACCCGCTCCCTGATGACGTAGCCTTCTCCTGCTTCTTCAGGCACCTCTCTTCGCCGGGCGGTGATCCGCAGCGTCTCCGGGCTGGTGAGCCGTATCGTGACGTCGCTGCTCTTCATCCCCGGGAGGTCGGCGACGACCACGACCTCGCCCTCGATCTCCCGGACATCGACCGGAATCCCCACGCCCCGGATCACGGGCAGTATCTGCTGCCCGGCTCTCCCGGCCTCCGCCATCATCTCGTGGAACCGCCTGTGCATCTCGCATATACTTTCGTTAAATGCACATCGACACTCGTATGGTGATTCTTTATCTTCCATAGCCAAAACTCCCGGTTATTCTGCAGCCGTCTCCTACACCCCTGCCTATATATGTTGTTTCCCATGGCGGGCATCAGGTGCCGGCACGGCGGTCCGCCTCCGGCAAACCGTCCCCCCGCTCAGAGCAATGCACATAACTGCGGGGAGGACAAAACCCTGTCAGGCATGGATGGATCCAGCAGTTCCGTCATACTCCTCGGCGAAGGCGATGCCGATGCCGGCCGGGCAGTGGGAGGCAAGGCGGCATCGTTGCACCGGATGATCCAAAGCGGCCTTCCTGTCCCGCCGGGCTTCGTCCTCGCGGCAGGTTTCTTTGCGGAGTGGACGGTGTCGCTCAAAAAGACCGATGCCTGGCAGAACCTCCTCGCTGCCGATGAAGAAGAGAGGGACGACGCTACCAGGCGGGTAGCGGCCGAGTGCGGCACGCTTGCGTTCTCCGAGTCGCAGCGAGAGGATCTTTGCCGGGCGCTGGAGCGGTTGCCGGACGGGCTGTACGCCGTCCGTTCGTCTGCAGCCGGCGAGGATGCGGCCGATGCGGCATTTGCGGGCATGTACCGCACAAGGCTCGGAGTCCGCAAAGAGCAGCTGGAATCGGCCATCCGGGACGTCTTCGCATCACAGTTCGAGCCCCGGGTCTTTCGGTACCGGAGGGAGTTGGGGCTCTCTGTCGGTGATGACGAGATCGCGGTCATCGTACAGCACCTGGTGGCGGGCAGGGTGTCAGGGGTTGCCTTCTCGGCAAACCCCGAGACCAACTCCCGCTACGAGCTCGTCATCAACGCGAACTGGGGACTCTGCGAAACCATCGTGTCGGGACGCGCCACGCCCGACCTCTACGTCGTTGAGAAGTACGGGGACGGGCTCCTCGAAAAACAGCGGGGCGAGAAGCAGATCTCGCTCTTCTTTTCACCCGACGGGGGCATCGAGGAGCGGGTCGGCTACCGGAGCGGCGAGTGGTCGCTCACCGACGGGGAAGTCCGGCGGGTGCGCGATCTCGTGCGGGAGGCCGAGGCACTCTTTTGCCATCCGGTCGATCTCGAATGGACGTTCTCGGGCGATGCCTGCTACCTCCTGCAGGCCCGGCCGGTAACGGCGCTCATCCCCCTCGATGAGAGGCTGCTGACGCCGCCCGGAGAACCCCGCCGTCTCTACATGGACATCACCCTGATAGAGCACGGCATGCAGGGCTCTCTTTCGCCCTTCGGATCCTCCTGGCTCGATCGCATCCTGGCGTATACGCTGGAAGACCTGACCGGGGTTAGAGGAATCGGCAGCGACATCAGAGAAGGCCTCGGGCAGACGCTCGGTGGAAGGATCTACCTCAACATCTCGAACCTCCTCTGGCTGGAGAATCCCCGGGTGATTGCCCTGCAGTTCGAAGGCCTTGACGCATCGGCAGCGGAGGCGATACGGGCGCTGGACCCCCGTGAGTGGCGCAGCCCGGAGCGGCCGGAGAAGATGAAGCGGATCGTCTCTTCCTCGCTCTGGCGTTCGAAAGACCTGATCGGGAGGGCGGTGCTGGGTTTCCTCTTCCCCGGCCGCCTGCAGAGGCAGTATGCAGGACGGGTGCAACGGTTCGAGACCGCCCTTGAGGATCTCGAAGCGGGACTTTTGGATCTGCGGGAGTTCTGCGATGCGTCCGGCCGGCTGGTCGTGCGGCTTGTCAAGGAATCGACGGGAGCCACGCTGATCTGTTCGGAAGGCGCCCGCCTGCTCCTGCGGCGGATGTTCGCGGACGGGTCACCCGATATCAGGGGGCTGGCAGAACTGCTCGACCGGGCGCATCCGGGCAACGTCACGACGGAGATGGGCCGATCCATGCACCGCTTGGCAGAGCAGATCGATCCCGTGCTCTTTTCGGATCTTTCTGCCCTGGCAGAACGCATACGGCGGAACGAGATGCCGGAACCGTTCATGGAAGCGCTGGAGGAGTTCATGGAGGCCTACGGCTGCCGGGGGCCGCGTGAGATCGACCCGGCCGCGAAAGGATATGCAGGCGACCTGCTGCTCCTTCTGGCCCAGGCGAGAAACATCCGCCCGGCCGACTGCCGGGAACGGTTCCTTGAGATGCAGGAGAACCGGGAGCGTGCATATGCGGAGCTTCACGCCTACTGTAGGGAACGGGGGCGCCTGAAGGCCTGGTACTTCAGGCACCTCTGCAGGGTGCTCGACGCCTTCGGGGGTTTGCGCGAGGATCACAAGTACTACCTGGTCGTGGTCACCTCCCGCGTCCGGAAGAGGGCGCTTGAGATCGGCAGGCACCTCGCGGCTGAAGGCCGGATTGAGTCCGTAGAAGACGTTTTCCTGCTCGGCATAGACGACGTCGGGCACGCCCTTGAGAGCCCCGGTGCGGATCTGCGGGGGAAGATCGAGAGGAACCGGGCGGAGTACGGGCGGGTCGAGAGATGCCGTCGCTTTCCCGCGCTCATCGATTCATGGGGCCGTATCCATAAGCCGCCGGCAAGGGAACCGGCGCCCGGGGAACTCCTGGGCTACGGCGTCTCCGGGGGAACAGCCCGCGGCCCGGTGAAAGTACTCCGCTATCCCGGTGAAAAAGAAGTCCTTCCCGGGGAGATCCTGGTGATCGGGGCAGCAGACCCCGGATGGACACCGATGTTCATCGCCGCGGGGGGCATCATCCTCGAGGTGGGCGGGCTCCTGCAGCACGGTTCGATCATCGCCCGCGAGTACGGAAAACCCTGTGTGGTCGGCATCGAGAACGCCACCGCGATACTCTCGGACGGGCAGGTGGTGGAGGTGAACGGCAGCCTCGGAACGGTGAGGATAGACGGTCTGAGCGGGTAATAAATCTCTTCAAATCGTGCTATTTCGCGATCAGGCTTCGTATCGGTCTTTCCCAAACTTTATATGGCGACATAAGCTGATCTTAACCAAGGGAGGAGAAGGCCGTTACCGAACTGAAATGCGATCAGACGTTCCCCGTTCACCCGTCAGTATTCAATCGCCCCGATGATGAGAGCCGACTGGTCAAGTGGTGGTATATCCAGGGCTATTTTTCCGGAGAGGACTGCCGGCGGAGGAGTTTTGTCGTCTGCTTCTTCTCACTGCACCTGCCGGGGAACAGCACGCCGGGCTCGATGTACCTCTGCTCCGTCATCGACCCGGAGACGGGAGAGCACGGCAAAGAGATTCTCCTCGATGAGAACTCGCGTGCCTGGTACCTGGAGAGGCTCGGGGATCTCCCGGAGACGCTTCGGATCAACCGATGCATCGCAGAGACGATACAGAAAGAGATCGCCGATTACGGGCTCTACCCGCCGTTCTCCTGCCGGGATGCCCCGATGCGGATCTCGCCGGACGGACTGGCATGGGAGGCTGCATCGCTCTCGTTTGCACCGTCTGCGATATCGGTGGCTTTTCCGGATCCCGGGAGCGGTCAGTCGGTCTCGCTTCTTTTACAGCCGGAAGTCCCGTTCGTGGATATCCCCGGCCTGCTCCCTGACGGGGAGGGGATCGGCATGGAGTACGTCACCTGCCCCCGTCTTGTGCTTACGGGGCGCTACGGCGACGAGGCGATCGCGGGGGAGGCATGGTTCGACTGCCAGGCAGGGGGGGATACCTGGTTTGCGAAGAAGAACCGGGACGGGATATCCGCTCCCCTTGGCTGGGACTGGTGCGGTGTCAACCTCGACGATGGCCGGAGCCTGCTCTTTATGCACAGAAAGGAGATCGAGTCCGGCGAGACGGAAGCGAAGTTCTGCATCCTCTTTGAGGGCGATGATGCCCGGTACTTTTCGGATTTCGAGCTCGAACCGCTGCGGTTCTGGGAGAGCGGAAAGACCCACATTCACTACCCGGTCGAATGGGCGTTTACCGTCTCCGATATCGGGTGCCGGCTGGCCTTTTCGCCCGAGATCGATCCGCAGGAGATCGAGCTGATCGGGATATCGGGCGGCATCTGGGAAGGGTCGGGGACTGTTGCGGGCGAGATCGGCGGTATGGCCGTGGCGGGGCGGGGGCAGCTCGAGGTCTACGGGTGCGGCTACATACGAAACCTCTCCGACTTCCTCGGCCGGTTCCATGAGAAGATCGACACCGGACTGGCCGGGATGTTTCCGAGAGCGATCAACTGCGGATGGTGCGATGCCCTCTTCGGCAGGCACCAGCCGATACTGGACTGCACGCCGATGACCGAGACGATTGCAAAGCCGGTATGGGATCTGCTCTCGAGAAACGGGAAGCACTGGAGGCCTATATTCGGTTTCCTGATAGCCGAGGCGATGGGTGTTCCGATGGACGAAGATGTCGAGCGGCTTTTCATTCTCACCGAACTCCTGCATACCTCGGCGCTCATCATCGACGACATCGAGGATCAGTCGATCCTCCGGCGGGGGGAGGAGTGCATCCATATCCGCTACGGCATCGATGTCGCCATCAACGCGGCAAGCACCCTGTACTTCTTCCCGCAGAGCGTCGTGGCCCGTTCCGAGGGGCTGACTGACGGGCAGCGCTACAGAATCCTGATGCTGATGACGGAGACCTCGCTCAAGGCGCATCTCGGCCAGGCACAGGACATCTACTGGTCGGGCACCATCTCGCGGGAGAATCTTGACCTGTGGCTGGAAAGCAGCCTCGATGCGCAGCTCCTGCAGATGTACTCCTACAAGACCGCCTCGGCCACCGAAGGGGTCGCTGCGCTCTCGGCAACATTCCTGGACCTCGCCGACGAAAAGAAGGAGGCCTGCCTTGCGTTCGGAAGGGCGATGGGCGTCGTCTTCCAGATCATAGACGACGTGCTGAACTTCAGCGACTCGCCGGAGTGGCGGAAGGTGCAGGGCGAGGACCTGAAGGCAGGCAAGCCCACCTACGCGATAATCCGGGCGATATGGATGCTCAATGGGCTGGAGTCGGCGAGGCTGAAGGATATCCTCTGCACTCCGGAGCTGCGGGAGGACGAAGTGGTTCTTGCCGAGGGGATAGCGCTGGTCAGGAAGTCAGGAGCGGTGGAGAGCTGCACGCAGGAGGCGGTGGAGATGATCGAGGAGGCCTGGAAGCAGTTCTCCTGTCATATCCCTCCCTCACCGGCAAAACTCATGCTCCGCGTGGTCTGCGCAAACCTGATCCAGATGGCGTATGAAGTCTGAAGGGCGGGGCGGATCCCGGCCGGTATGCCTGTGGCGGACGGGAAGGCTGCCCGGGTAGCGGAACGGAGTCTCGCAGGCTTTGCTCCTCTTCCAGCGGCCGGCCTTTTTCGGACTGCAGGGGGTTGATGCGCATACGCCCCTCGCGATCCCGATGGCTCCGGGACGATCGCACACCAGCATGATTCGTTACCCTTATGAGGTGTGGGGGATCAGATGCCTTTCTGAACCGCGAGGGAGGCCGGTCGACCATGAAAGTAATCGTTCTTTATGCGAGCAGGTACGGATCCACGAAGGAGATTGCGGAGTTCATCGCCGAAACGTTCCGCCGGCAGGGCGTGGCCGCGGATGCCCGGAGTGTCGGTGCAGCCCCGCGTCTTGACGACTACGACGCCGTCGTGATCGGCAGCGCCGTCTATATGGGGCACTGGATGGGCGACGCAGTTGAGTTCGTGCGGCAGAACCGCGCCGCTCTCGCAGACCGGCCGGTCTGGCTCTTCTCGAGCGGCCCCTTACAGCTCGGGCAGGAGGTAACCTCGACGGAGGATCCCGGGCTCGAGCCAAAAGAGATCGGCGAGTTCCGCGAGGCAATCCACCCGCGTGACCACCGCGTCTTCTTCGGTGCCCTCGACCCGGCCAAACTTGGTTTCAGCCACCGGCTCATCCGAAAACTGCCGGCCGGGCGGGACCTCCTTCCCGAGGGCGATTTCCGGAACTGGGACGATATCGAGGCCTGGACCGGCGGCATTCTGCGGGCGCTGGCGGTGCCGGCAGAGTCCTGAACGTCGAGCGGAAAAGATCACTCCGTGCACAGGTCGGCATCGCAGAAGAGTGCATAGTCGGAGAGCTGCTATTTCACGAAGAGGGCATCGGGCGCATTTTCCGATAGGTGTCCTTCCCTCAGTATCGGGTGGGCAGGTCTCCTGTGCCGTCACTCCGGAAAGAGGTGGCTCCGGAGCATCGCCCTGACGAGGTCTCTGAACCGGTTCACGGCCTGCAGGTCATTCTGCAGTACCCCATAGACCTCATCGAGGTTCAGTCTCCAGTACACGTGAACCAGAACACTTCTGAATCCTGCAAGATCCGAGAGCTGATCGGCGAGATCTTCCGGGATAAGCCCCTCCTCGCAGAGGATTGCAAAACTCTCCCGGTAGGTTTCAGGCCGCCGGGTACTCCGGGCTGCGACCAGATGGTTGGCGATATCGATCGATGCCTGGACACTGACGAGAAGCGCGTGCAGCACCATATTCCGCCTGTCCCGGTCGGCCTTCAGTTCTGCGAGCGTGATGGCTTGGTACCGCTCCCAGTCCCCGGTCGCCTCATCGAGTTCCCGCAGATGACCGGTGATCCCCGTATACTGCGTCATATCAGGCCTTCGTAAGCAGGATTCTGTCGAACCACTCAAGCGTATCCTTATAGTCGAGGTATCGGGAGAGGATATCGGCCTCGTACCCTACCGTCCTGCCCCGATCGCGGGAGAATACCGGTCTTCCGCTCCGGATGACCTCGTGCTGGAATGCAATGGGGGCGGTGTTGAGAATTTTCACGTCGGCCTCGAAGCGGTGGCAAAGCGCCCGCTCAAGCTCCCGCTCGACTCTCCTCGCGAACCGCATCGCCTGGTAGGGGGAAGGCTCTCCGGCGATCAGAACCGCGACATCCACGTCTGCAAAATCCCCTCTGCAGAACGAACCGAAGACATATCCGGTCTCTATCCCGGGAAGGCCGGCAAGAACCGCACGGACGGTATCGAGGAGTTGCTCTCTCTCCTCAGATTCCAGTACGTGGCGCCGCCGCATCTCTCCCTGCATCGTCTGCTCCTGGTCTTTACTCTTCCTGCATCGCATATCATTCTTTCTCGGTTGCCCCGTCGATCAGACTGCTTTTTCCAGCATCCAGCTGACCAGCCCTGCGTTCACGACCATCCCGGAAAGCTGCAGGGATCAAGGCCCCATGGTAATCCGGGGAATCGAGATGGGGTGTAGATAAGTCCCCCTGAAGATTTACTTGCGCGTCCCCTCCTCTCCCTCCGGGAAAAAGCCCGATGGCCGGGTCGCGGGATTGGTGACGTACTCGAGGATACGCTCGATCACCTCCGGGTTTCCCGGCAGGCGGAGGTGGCAGTAGGTGTCGGGCTCCCTGTGCAGCAGCACGGGGTCGAGCGGGAGGATGTCGTAGCCCGCTCCCGGCAGGTACGAGTCGGCGTGGGGGATGATGCCGTCGCCGGCATACGTCGTCTCCCAGGTTCCGTCCGATGCAAAGACCCAGGTCTTTCCTTCAAACAGCGGGAAGAAACCGGACGCCGCTGCGTGGTTGGCGCTCATGATCACCCGGTAGCGGATATCGTCCCGTATCCCGGCGGCGCGGAGGGCGGCCACGACCCTGCTTCCCGGCCGGAGGTCCTGGACGATCGCGTCCTCCGCAGGACGGTAGCCGTGCGGCACGAAGGTTCCGGCGAGGAGCCGCCTGATACCGGGGCCGTGGACGGGATCGTTGAACAGCTCGGCCATCGATGAGCCGTTGTTCGGCGGGCCGATGCCGATCAGGTTCCGGACACGCTCTGTTCGGGCACTGCCGTCCATCACCTCGAGCAGGTAGCGGGTGGCGAGCGTGCCCATCGAGTGGCAGACGATGTCGATAGCGCCCGCGTGGTCGCTCTCCTCCCGCATCGTGCGGATGTAGCCCTGCAGTGCGGCGGCTACGGCAGGCGCCGACTCGTCCCGCATCCCGGAATGGTCGAACTTCCAGGCGGGGATTCCCCGCTCCTCGAGCCGGAGGGCGAGGCGTTTCCAGACCCCGGGGTGGCTCTTCCACCCGTGCACGAGGACGACCGGACAGTTATTCATGCTGCAACGCTGCATTCAGGTTTGCGCCCCCCGGCAGATGTAGTTTTGGCAGGGGCAGGGCGGCCGATACCGGCCACTCCGGCTCCTCTGGGCGAGACATCCACCGCGTTCGAACTCCTTGCAGGAGCGCAGGCGGTGAAGCTCATGGAGGTTACCTGAGGAGATTCTCAATCCGTCGTATCAGAACCTCAGCCTCGCTTACCGCAAATTCTGCCTCGGTTCTCGAGATTGCTCCGGCGGTATCATAAGACCGAACTATGCCGCTTGCGACGCATCCGGTCGAATACAAGGGCATCACTCTCATCGAGGAAAAGTTCGGCAAACTTCACCACGGAGATGTGCTGGTTTGCACCGTCAGGACGATAGCCTTTTGCAAACATCAGAGCCCGCCCAGCCTGGAGAATTGCATTATAGGCGATACTATATGTCCAATCGCAATCGATCGGGAGAAAGCGTGCGGGCAGTGTCGATGTCCCGGTGGGCGAGAGCCATCGCATCATCCACGCATTTCCGGTCGGGAGGGAGCCTTCTGATAAGTCCCTGCCTTGCGAGATCGTCAATCATCGCAGTTTCCGATGATCATGATCTTTCTCTCACTCATTACATTCTTTACGAAAGGATCTCCGTCCTCTCTTCGCCGGGTAAATTCACTGCTGCGCATGAGCGAGTAGTTGATCTCCCGCCCGATCGCGCGTTCGCTTGTATGCACGAGCGGGATCAGCGTTTTTTCGTCCACATCGCCCACGATGAAGAGGTCGATATCGCTCTTTCCTCCTGCGGTTCCCTGTGCAAATGATCCGTAGATGAACATGCACTCGATAGTCTGCACGAGCGAGAGGTTCTCCCGGATGATCCGTGCGACTCCTTCGGTCTTCAGCACGATCTGCTGGAGCTCATGGTAGATGAAGAAATCACGGTCGACACCGAAGTACTGCTGATTCCCCTTTCGCTCCCCGACAAGAAGACCGAATGACTCCAGATTTGCAAGCTCGCGGCGCACTCCGTTGATATTCTCACCGGTCATGCGGACGATCTCGCGAATGTAGAACTTGCTCTCCGGATTGAGCAGAAACAGGGTGAGGAGTTTGACCCGGGTCTTTGAGGAGATGAGCGCCTCCAGCATGAATACATAATGTATTCGTTTGAATAAAAAATGTATTCATTAACCGGGGGTCCGGTGTGTTCCTTGGCAGATGTAGTTCCTGGGGGGGCAAGCGTCGGAGCATCCCGGCCGGATCTCCGATTCAATCGTGAAGATACCTCTCGTGCAGAGGGAGATCACGCTCTCGTTCCCCCTCCCAGAGCTGCACCGTCGACACGATCATCCCGATCCGGAATGCGTGTTCGAACCTGATCCCGAGCTCGCCGAGCGGGCGGAAGAGGTAGATTGCCCCGGTGCGACTGTGAGGTATCGGAGGGATGCCCGAGCCCCCGGGTATTTGGAGTTACGTCCCCGGACGAAAACAGGATCGGTGATCACTCGATCTTGCATCAGGGCGAACCCTGCCCGTCCGCCAGGTACCGCATCTTCAGCCGGAGGATCCGGGCGCAGGATTCATTGATCCGCTCCTCGGAGATCTTCCCCTCTGCGACCAGGTTCTTCACGATCCCGACCGCTTTCTCTGCAACCTCCTCGTCGTAGACCAGGTTGTTTGCAAAGAGGAAGATGTCGCATCCGGCGTTGATCGAGAGGCAGAGCGACTCTTCAAGGCCGTAGGTGTCGTGGATCGCGCCCATGTCCATCGCGTCCGTGACGACCACGCCGTCATACCCGAGCTGCTCGCGGAGAATCCCGGTGACCGTCGCGTGCGAGAGCGTGGCCGGGTAGTCGGGGTCGAGGTGTGCGTTGTAGACGTGGGCGGTCATGACCATGTCGGGGAGATTCCGGCCGATGAGGTCCCGGTAGGGCAGGAGTTCCTCCTCGGTCCAGGTCGCAGTGACGTCGGTGAACCCTGCGTGGGTGTCGGCCAGGGCGCTCCCGTGGCCCGGGAAGTGCTTGATCGCCGTCATCACGCCCTCCGCGTGGTGCTCCTCGATGATCCAGCGTGCGTTTTCGGCGACCACGCTCGCGTTGTCGGAGAAGCTCCGTCCGAGCCTGCCGATCGCGGGCGAGTCGGCCGTGACGTTCAGGTCGACGACGGGGGCGAAGTTGAGGTTGCAGCCGCTCTCCCGCACCATCGCGGCAAGGCTCCGTCCCGCCTCCCGGGTGGCGGTCTCGTTGTTCAGCTCGCCGAGCGCCGCGGCGGAGACGGTCGGGGGATAGCCGTAGGCCTCCTTGAGCCGGCAGACCGCCCCGCCTTCCTGGTCGACGGCGATGAAGAGCGGGATCTTTTCGGCATAGCCCTGGAGTTCTGCGGTCAGGGCACGGACCTGGGCCGGATCCCTGATGTTCCGCTCGCTGCTGCCGAGCGCTACGTCGCGGTCGAAGAGGATCACCCCGCCGACCCGCCCGGCCGCGATCTCGCGGGCGATCTGCGTGTCGGCATCGACGGCGTAGCCGCGAAACCCGACCATGAGCATCTGCCCGATCTTCTCATCGAGGGTGAGCGAGTCCAGTGTTCGGTTGAGGGTATCCTGCTGAGCCGGTGCGGAGGTGCAGCCCGCAACAGCGGTGGTGAGAACGAGCACGACGACAAGGAGCCTTCCGGGGGAGGGGCGAACCATACTATTCTCTGAAACCCGCCGGAATAAATGGGTGTCTGCCGGTGCGGCGGGTGCTGTTCTCCCCGCAACGCTCACCGGGCAGCTGCCGTGTACGCATCTATATATACCTTCCTGAAAAATATCCTGTATCGTATTTCAGTATCCCTGATTGTGCGCCCATAAGGAGACCGGGACGCCAGCAAGCGTATGGGGTGCACGGCGATGGTAATCCATACGTCTGCGATTTTTTTGCGACCGCCATGAGAACCATACGCCCCGTAGTGGCGGGTAACGGCGCCGTTCTCATATCAGGGTGCATTGAACCTGCGGGTGATTCCGATGAAGCTTATCTATCTTGCGATCCTGACTCTCCTCCTCTTCTGCAGCGGCGTCTCTGCGATGCTGCCGGGTGAGAACGAAACGTTCGCCGAACCTGCTCTGACCACGGCAGTCGGGGACAACTCCTCCGTCGCGCCGGAACCCCTTGACCCTCCGATAGATCCGTGTGAGGAGCAGGAGGACCTCCCGCAGCCCGACGATACCCCCATCGCCGTACCCTTCTGCACCGGGGATACACCGGAGTACGCCCTTCTCCCGGCAGGCATGGAAGACCGCCCCCTCTATGCACCGGACAGCATCATCGTCCAGTTCCAGCCCGGGGTGGCGGAGGATATCTCTCTGATGGCGGTGACCGCCGATCGGGTTCATGCTCGCCACGGAACATACCTCCGGCAGGACTTTTCAGAAAAAGGCCTTGCCGGCCTGCAGGTGGTCGGCCTTCCGGAGGATCTCAGCGTGCCTGATGCGGTCGCGACCTACCGGCAGGATCCGGCCGTCCTCTACGCCGAGCCGAACTACTACTGCTACCCGGACCGGATACCCGATGACCTGTACTTCTCCTACCTCTGGGGGCTCCGGAACACCGGGCAGACCGTCGGCGGCCAGGCCGGCACCGCCGGTGCGGACATCGCCGCTCCTGGCGCCTGGGATATCACCACGGGCTCAAAAGAGGTCGTCGTCGCGGTCCTCGACTCCGGGGTGTACCAGCAGCACCTCGACCTCGTCGATAACTTCTGGCGCAACCCTGGTGAAACGGCAGACGGGAGCGATACGGACGGCAACGGCTACGTCGACGATCTCTACGGCTGGGACTTCTACGACAACGACAACGACCCGGACGATCTGAACGGGCACGGGACGCACTGTGCGGGGACGATCGCCGCGGCCGGGAACAACGACCTGGGCGTCGCCGGGGTGATGTGGACGGCGAAGATCATGCCGCTGCGGTTCAGCGGCCCGAACGGTGTCGGCACCATCGCCGGTGCGATCAACGCGATCACCTATGCGAAGAATAACGGTGCCCACATCATCAGCAACTCGTGGGGGACGCCGGGCTACTCGGAGTCGCTGAAACAGGCCATCGACGCGTTCGACGGCGTCGTTACCTGTTCAGCCGGAAATGACGCCTCGGATAACGACGCTTCGCCGCGGTATCCGGGCTCTTTCAACAGCTCGCATATCATCGCGGTCGCCTCGACCGACAACCGGGATGCCCTCTCCTCCTTCTCAAACTACGGCGCAACCACGGTAGACCTCGCCGCGCCCGGCACCAACATCTATAGTACCTTCATCTACTTCGACCGGGAGGAGCGGTTCGCCGACACGATGGCCACCCTGAACAACTGGTCGACGTCAGGTACGTGGGGCCTGAATACGACCGTATACCAGTCATCGCCCGGATCGGCATCCGACAACCCCTTCGGGAACACGACGCCGGTCGGAGAGTCCTGGCTGCTTATGGCGAACAACGTGACGCTCGGCGACTACTGCCTTCCGGAGCTCACGTTCTGGTGCAACTACTCCCTCACCGCCGGGAATAACCAGCTCGCCATCTACGCCTCGTCCCCGACGGTGGCCAATACGTACTACCCTATCGGAGCACGCAGGGGGAGTTCGAACGGCGGATGGACGAAGATTTTCATCTCGTCATCCACCATACTCACAGCATACAAGAATAACGGGTTTACAGCGATACCGAAGGATCTGAAGTTTGCACTCATACTTATGAGGGATAACACCACGGCGCCCGACTACGTGTACGTCGATGACGTCTCGGTCACCGAGGTGACGCAGGTCCTCCCCAATTACGGATATATGAGCGGCACCTCGATGGCCACCCCGCACGTCGCCGGGCTTGCCGGCCTCCTGAAGGCCTACAACACGTCCCTGACAACATCGCAGGTGCGGGGCGTCATCCTCGCAACCGTCGATCCGCTCCCGGCTCTTGCGGGCAGGACCGCGACCGGCGGGCGGATCAACGCCACGAAGGCGCTTTCGGCGGTGTACCTCAACGCCAGCCTCACCGCAAACCGGACGAGCGGCACCGTGCCGCTGACGGTCGGGTTCAACGACACCTCTACCGGGATGAACTATACGTGCCTGTGGTCGTTCGGGGACGGGAATACCTCGGTCGAGCAGAACCCGGTCTTCACCTACACGACGAACGGCACGTACACCGTGAACCTGACGATCACGAACGCCTACGGGGCGAACACCACCTCGCGGGCAAACCTCGTCACCGTCACCGCACCGGACGAACCGACGCCGACGCCGACCGCCACGCCGACGGCGACCCCCACCCCGACGCCGACCGTCACCCCGACGGTCACCCCCACCCCGACGCCGACTCACAGTCCGCCGCACACCTGGGTCACCTATCTCGGCACCGAGACCGTCCGCCTTGCCTGGCCTGACAGCAGCCCGCTGAAGGGCACCTCGCATGACGGCGGCTATTACGTCTACCGTGACGGCACCGGGAGGGTCTGGCAGGATGCCGGAACCAGTCTTGTCGATTATAAAGTGCCCGGCAGCCAGCACACCTATGAGGTCTTCTGCTACAACAAGACCTCACAGAAACTGGAGTGTCCGCTCGGCGGTCCGGTAACGGTCGGTTTCGGCCGGACGGTCGGCGGCGACCTGCCGACCGAGACCTCCATCTTTGATGTCTGGGATGCAGACGGCGGCACGCTGACGCTCTTTGACGACACCCGGCTCACCGATCTGGCGGGCTCCCGGCTTGAGATACGCGACGCCACCCTCGTGGCCGAGAACGGCACCTGTATCACCGGCCCGGGCTCGCTCATCCTGCAGGATACCACTCTTTCGGGCGTCCTCGTGGACATCTCGCGGGGAGGCTCAGACAATAAAGCGCTGAGCACCTACGGCACCATCAACACGGACAGCCCGATCATCGTGCAGGACAGCGACCTCCTGCTTCTGGACATCGCTTCGACATCCTCGCTCGACGTGACCGGGGAGAGGAACCGGATCCAGTCCTGCACCGGTATGATCACGGTAACCGGGAACGGTACCTATGTCGGCGGCTGCAGTGGGGAGGGATACGCCGGGATCTCCGTGAAAGGAGAGAATGCCGTTATCGAGGACAATGTACTGCAGAACATCTGGCACACCCTGTACGACGAACGCTACGGCATCTGGCTCAGCGACGGGTCAGGGAGCATCATCCGGAACAACACCGTCACGAACGTCACCGCGTGGTCAACCTGGGGCGACGGCATCAGGCTCGGCACAGCGAACGGGAACCCGGTCGAGAATATCACCATCGAGGATAACCGGATAGACGGGGTTACGGGCGTCGGCATACGGCTGCTCGTCGACACCGAACTCCTCACGATCCAGGGCAATGCGATCCGGAACACGACGCATCACGGGATCTATGCAGAGCGTGAATCCACCACGCCGGCCACCCCCCGCTTCTTTGAGATCTGCGGGAACACAATTGATACCACGGGGACGTACTGTATCTACCTCGCCGGGAGCAACGGCTACATCGAGAACAACACCCTTGCGAACGTCAACGCTGCAATCCGGCTGCACGGCAACGGATTTACCGTCTGCAACAACAGCGCCACCGCGATCAGCGGTGCATACGGGCTCTCCGGCGCGGAAGCCGCGATCGCGGTCTACGGAAACGATACGGTCATCAGCGGAAATGCGGTAGCGGAGTATACCGGCGTCCAGAACAGCGGGCTGCAGTACGGTATCCGGATCGAGGGTGAGTACGGCCTCCTCCGGAACAACACGGTGGAGCGGTACTTCTCAGGACTGGATATCATCGGTACCAACCATACCGTGACCGGAAACGTCCTTCGGACAATCTCCGGCACCCCGATGAATCACCACGTCGTCAACTTCTCAGCCGACGCCTCGCTCTTCGCCGAAAACACCATCATCAACACCACCCAGCCGTCGTGGGCGCGTGGCGTGGTCTACGTCGCCGGGGTGGGAGAGAATACCTTCCAAAACAACCTGATCGACTCCGGCAAAAACGGATTCTACTGCACAAAGATCAAGAACGGCACGGTCATCGAGGAGAATGCCATTACAAACGTAACGGTAAGCGGCATGTATCTGTACCAGGTGTACGGCGGCGATGCGGCCACCGGCGAGGGCTACTCGGATCTGCAGGTGCTGAACAACACCATCGCCGGCAAGAACCAGCAATGGAGCAGCGCCGTCTCGATCGACCGGGTCGACGGGATCCGGGTATCCGGGAACGCAATCCGGGACTTCGTCTCCGGCATCGAGACGTATCAGTTGACGAAGGACACCATAATCTCAGAAAACACCGTCGAGCGGGGGTCGCAAGCCCTCTCCCTGAAGGGGACGGGCGATTGGATATGCGAAAATACCTTCTGCAACTACACCACCCAGGGAGTCTACCTCGAAAACCCCGTCGGCACGCTCCTTCGGAACAACACCATCCTGAACGCCGGAAAGAGCGTTCTCCCCGCCATCCGGGTGAACACCTACGCAGCGGACGCATTTGCGATCGAGCGAAACACCATCGGCAACATGACCCACCGGACGACCTTCTCCATCACGGGGAGCAGCAACGGTCTTGTAATAAAACCGGTCCTGACCCCTCCGGCACCCCCGAAGTACCCCGACTACCCCTTGAACCGGGCGCCGATCGGCCAGTGGATCGATATCAACACCTACAACGCTGTCCGGAGCGACCCCTTCCGGTTCAACCTCACCTTCCACTACGCACCGGAGGACCTCGTCGGGGTCGGCGCCGAGAGCCTCTCGGTGTGGCGGCATAACACCAGCGGCTGGAACGCCGGGGGCGGCGACGCCGCGTGGAACAAAACCCGATGGCTCGACACCACCGCTCACGAGGTCGGCGTGCAGGTCACCAGTCTGCCGCCGTATACGGCGGATGCGGTCGTCTTCGCACCGCTCGGGAACATGCCGGTGCACAACCTCAACCTCGAGCGGGACTACGGGACGATCACCGAGGCGCTCGCCGACGAAGACCTCGCGGGCGGCCACACCATCGTCGTCGATTCCGGCTACGCCGGGCAGGAGAACCTGAAGATCGGAAAGTCCATCAGCCTGCTCGCAACCTCAGGCCTTCCTTCGGACGTACGCGTGACCGCACAGGATCCGACAAAGCCGGTCGTCGATCTGATCGGTGAGGGGTCGACGGTTGCCGGGTTCGTCTTCGAGGGTGCGACATCATCGCAGGGCGTCCTCGTCGACGGCGGCACGAAGATCACGATCCGGGACTGCACCGTCCGGGGCAACCGGGAAGGAGTGGTCGTCCAGCCGTTCAGCGCCTATACCGAGTTGAAATCGACGAACTGCAGCATACTCGGGACGACCGTCACCGGAAACATCCAGGGGGGCGTCCTGATCGTCGAGGGCTCCGGGCATACCGTTCAGAACTGTATCCTCTCGGATCCCCATCTCGGGATTGGGCTTGAGAACGCGACAGAGAGCCGCATCTCCGGAAACACCTTCACCGGCTGCGATGAGAAGGGCATCTGGATCATCGGGGGCGAGAAGAGCACGGTCACCCGCAACACGCTTGCCGGCGGAGAGCAGGGAATCCTCCTCGACCGGACCTGCGAGAGCATTCTTCAGGAGAATACGGTTGCAGATGCGACCGAAGCCGGGATCACCCTCCTTGAGTCGCACCAAACGACCCTCACCGCCGAGAACGTCTCGGCCTCACCGGTCGGCATTCTCCTCGACGGTGCGGACGACAACACCCTCACCGGCTGCATGGTCACCGGTGCCCCGGACGGGCGGGAGACGACCGGCATTCTGATTCGCGAGTCCGATCGAAGCACCCTTACCGGCTGCCGGATCGCGAACATCACCTCGCAGAATCACGCGGTGACGGGGATCCGCCTTACCGGGAGTTCGACGGCGGCCACGATCACCGATACGGTCATCGCATCGGTCACCGCCCCGAAGATCGCCGGCGCCGTCATCGGGTCGGGGAGCCAGGGGACGGGCATCGCCAACCTGACGGTGCGCGACCTCGCCGGCGGCGGGTCAGGGGTGGTCGGGGTTGCCATCGAACCGAATACGGGCGGTGCCCGGATCGACCGCTCGGCGATGACGGACCTCCGTGCGACCGGGAACGTCACGGCGATAGCCGCCGATCGTGCCGCCGCCGCTGCCGTCAGGATGACCGCGATCGACCGGATCAACTCGACCGGCGGGGAGGCGTTCGGAGTCCTCGTCAACGCCAGCACCGGGATGATCCTTGAGAATCTCACCGTCACCCGGGTAACCGGCACCGGAGACCGTGCCGCTGTCGCGCTCCTCTCGAGCGACAATGCCACTCTCGGGTTCTTCGAGGTCGGCGATGCGCACCCCGTCCTCTGCAACCTCACCGCAACCGGTTCGATCCGGATCAGCGGTGTGGACGCTCCCCCGACAGCTCCCGACGGGATGCAGGCGATCGGGAGGTTCGTTGCGATCAGCAACACCACTCCCGCAGAGGCTGCGATCAAGATGTACTATACCGCTGCAGATCTCGACGGCGTCACTCCGTCGTCGCTCCGTATCTGGCGGCATGCAGACGCCTGGTCGCGGGTACAGGGGATGAACGGGGTAGATACGGAGAACCGGTTCGTCTATGCGACGGCGAGCGAGTTCGGCGTCTTCGCACCGCTCCAGGAACCGGTCATCGTGCCGCTCGTTACCAGTCCCGCGGCGGCGCCGGCGGTCATCCCGACCGATACCGACGGCACCCCGGGAGTGGGCGAGACCGCAGAGCTCTCCGTGAAGGTTACCGGGGGGAGCATCGCATCGGTGACGGTGAACCTCTCCGGGCTCGGCGGGCCCGCGGCGGCAGCGATGGCAGATGCCGGGAACGGCGTCTGGACGGCGAGCACGGC
Source organism: Methanoculleus taiwanensis (assembly GCF_004102725.1). Classification (NCBI taxonomy): domain Archaea; kingdom Methanobacteriati; phylum Methanobacteriota; class Methanomicrobia; order Methanomicrobiales; family Methanomicrobiaceae; genus Methanoculleus; species Methanoculleus taiwanensis. The sequence goes on from NZ_LHQS01000002.1 coordinate 1,009,383, forward strand.
CGGCACCCTCCCGTCGCCGTTCGGTGACGGCGCCTACCTGCCGGTGCTCCTGCCCGTGAACGCGACGAGCACGGACGGCGTCAGCAACACCACGGTCTCCATCCCGCTCACGGTAGTGAAGAACGGCGACGCCAACGGGAACAACCGGGTCACGCTCTACGACGCCGTCTACACCGCTCGGCACGTCCTCGAAATGGAGGGCTACCCGATGACCGAGAGCGTCGGCATGGTCGCGGGCGGCGATACGCTCTCGCTCCACGACGCGATGTGCCTCGCAAAGCACCTGCTCGGCATTCCCGGATTTGCAGAGCTGCACTGACGGGAAGGCTCTCTCTTTTTGCCGTGGCGGCCGGTGGCGCCTCCCGGTCGAGCGGGCGGGATGTGGGTTTCCCCCGGTATCGCACGAAGGCTCCGGGAAGCCCCTCGCTCCGTCCTGACCGCGGCCGACCTGGGCCGGCACCTCAATCGCCGGATAGATCTGCCTGGTTCCGGAATGGGGGATTTTAACCGCAATTTTTCAAAAAAAGGCCGTCCACCTGTTTCTGGTGAGGTCGATACCTATATACCTTCTGGAATAATTTAATAAATTATACCGGAGCTTTGCTCCCGGAGCACGCGAGTGCCGGTGCTTGCATCTTCTGCCAACCGGGAGTATGGGCGGGCATTGAGAGGGGTACATCGTGATACGTGGAAGAAGGCTGCCGGACGCCGGACGTGAACGAATTGCCTTTACTCGCTTCTCTCTTTCAGTTTGTAGGTGGTGTTTACCGTGAAGATTCGCGTTGCAATGGTGGTGTTCCTTCTTTTCTTCTCCTGCGGTATCGTCCCGGGAGCTCTGGCAGAGGAGGAGAACAACTCTCTTACGCAGTATGAGAACATTACAGCAGGAGATGCCCCTCCTGCCGGCACGGACGGCCTGAGCGGCTATCCGGATGGCGAAGAGTCGTTTGCTGAAGAACAGGACGCCGGTCTCACGATAGAACCGGACACCCCGTACCTGGGTCCTCTGGACGTCCGCTACGTCGGTGCCGATCGGATTGTTTTCAGGTGGAGTCCGCTGACCGGATGCTGGTATCGCGTATATCGAGCCGGAGACTACGTCGGGCTAGTTGGAGAATCAGGCGAGTGCAAATATATCTACACCTGCCCTGCTGGCGATCGCAATGTTGCGGCTGAGTACACGGTTGTTGCCCTCGACGTAATGTACCAGGAAACCGGATACTACGCACAGGAGATCGCTTCCGGCAGAGCCTTTGGAGACCTCGCCGAATTAGAATCCGACGATGCCTGGACAGGCGGGTCCGTCATGCTGATCGACGACGTCGACCTCGGAGGCTATTCGCTCACGATCGGGAATACGGCAGTGACGGGCAGCGTTGACGCCGATACCGGTATGGCGACGGCGATCCGCGGCAACGGCGAGATCCGGGCGAACAACACTGCGTTTCGGGACGCAGACCTGTTTGTACAGACCCCGGTGGATAATTTTTCCAGTCTGGACAATATCAGCGCATCGAATAGTTATATCTCCATAACCGGAAACCAGACGTGCGTTACGGATAGCCTGTTCACCGGTGAGAGAGGAATCCTGCGCCTGAACGGGGATCTCATCTTCGTCAGGGGCAATAGTTTCACGGATATCGGCAACGGGCTTGAGCTGGACGGTTTTTGTTGCGCAGTATCGGAGAACCGGTTTTCCAGGCTGAACGGCACTGCATCGGCGGCCGGTGTTGCAATCACCATGAACGGTGTCGGAGGAGGCGTCTCCAACAACACCATCGAGGAGTTCAAGAGGGCGATGGAGATCACCGGGAGCGTCCGTGTCTCCGACAACGTTATCAGAAATATCACCAGCGATAAGACGGGAGCATCGGTCGTCCTGCTCTATAACGCGGAAGGATCTGTTTTTGAGAGGAATACCATCGTCGATACCGATCAGCCGAAAGCACAGGCGGTTCTCTATCTGACGGACACCGGGGAGGTCACCATCCAGAATAACACCATCACGGGCGGCATTCAGGGGGTGAAACTCTCGAATACGAAAGGCGAGAATGTCATCGAGAACAATACGCTCACGGATATGACGTATTACGGTATCAGCCTGCAGAATGCCGCTCCCGCTGATGATGGTACCGAGCAGGCCAACGCGATCACGGGCAACGTCATCACGGGCGCAGGTCTCATCGCCGAGACGGCCGGATACGGGATACTGATCGAAAATTATCACGAAACGATCGTATCGGACAACTTCGTTATGGATTTCTATGACGGGCTTGTCATACGGGCGTCCAACGACACCTGGGTCTTCTCGAATACGCTTGTCCCGACCACCGGACACGGCGTCGCCATCTACAGAGAGCAGACCGTCTACCCCTTCTCGGAAGGGGCAGAGAGTAACTACGTGTGGGAGAATATGATCGCGGGCGGGAACACCGGGATCCTGGTTGAGGGGAGCGACTCTCAGATCCGTGACAATACGGTGACCGGGTATACCGGCACCGGGATTCAGATCGAGTACGGCGATCAGAACCTCGTCCGGGATAACCTCCTCATGAGCAGAGCACAGGAGAATCCGGTCGACATCCGGATCGGTACCCGGCCGGACACCTTCCCCGACAACCTCGTTCTGGAGAGCAATACCCTGGCGAGGGACGTGCTCGGGAAGAACATGACGACGTTCTCCCTCGCCGACCTCTCCGAGGGAGTCACTATCCGGGCGGTCAATTCCCCTCCGAAACCCCCGGAAAAACCGGATTACTCCTTCAACAGAACCGATATCGGCCAGTGGCTCTCTATCCGGAGCGGCAATTTCACCAATCAGGAGAACGTCTCGCTGAACCTGACCTTCCACTACGAACCGGGCGAACTCAAAGGTGTCGGCGAGCGGAGCCTCATTGTCTGGCGGTATAACGGCACCCGCTGGGATATCGGGGGTGGTGATGCTGCGTGGAACAAAACCCGGTGGCTCGACAACGCCACCCATGAGGTAGGGGTGCAGGTAATACACCTCGTCCCGTGGGACGACGGCACGGCCATCTTCGCCCCGCTCGGCGAACCGCTCCGGGCCGACTTCACTGCGGAGCCTGCCAACGGCACGGCACCACTCACGGTGCGGTTCACCGATCTTTCGGAGGGCGGGCCGACCGGGTGGTCATGGTCGTTCGGTGACGGTGCGGCCTCGACCGAGCAGAACCCGGTGCATACCTACACGGCGGCAGGGAGCTATACGGTGAACCTGACGGTCACCGCCTCCGGCGGCAGCGACACGCTGGTGCGGGCGGACTGCATCACCGTCACCGCTCCCCCGCTCGTCAGCAGTCCCGCGGCGGTACCCGCGGTCATCCCGACCGATACCGACGGCACCCCCGGGGCGGGCGAGACTGCCGTGGTCTCCGTGAAGGTTACCGGGACGGCCGTTGCAACCGTAACGGTAAATCTCTCGCGGATAGGCGGGTCTGCTACGGCACCGATGACGGATGCCGGAAACGGCGTCTGGACGGCGAGCACGGTCGGTACCATTCCATCGGCGTTTGAGAACGGTGCCTACCGGCCGACGCCCCTCCCCGTGAACGCCACCGATGCACACGGCAGCAACACCACGGCCTCGATCCCGCTCACCGTGGTGAAGAACGGCGACGCGAACCAGGACTACCGGGTCACGCTCTACGACGCGGTCTACACCGCCCGGCACGTCCTCGGGGTGGAGGGCTACCCGATGACCGAGAGCGTCGGCATGGTCGCGGGCGGCGATACGCTCTCGCTCCACGACGCGATGTACCTCGCAAAGCACCTGCTCGGCATTCCCGGATTTGCAGAGCTGCACTGACGATACGATTTTCTTTTTTTGCCGTACCGCCGGAATACGCATTCCTAACACTCCACGATGTGGCCGCAGCGCGGGTTTCGTCCGAGAACCACCGGGAAGGGGTTTGGCGGCATGACCGCGGCGGCGCATAACCTGACCGGTGTTTGGTCGCCTGGCCTGAACAAGGCCTGGTCAAAGATGTAATCGACGGGGTATTCCGTGATGCTATATAGCATCGCATGCAACCGGTACGAATCGGGATACTGCTTATGACACCTCCCCTCTCCGGCCGCCGGCACATGCTCCGCCGGGTCGTCCTTCTGGTGCTGATCGCCGTGCTGGCGGTGTACCTCGTTCTGCCGATGGCGCTCGGCATCTTCGCCGTCCTGCCGACCCGGGAACCGGTCGGTGCACCGCCGGACGGGTTCGGAGAGATCACGCTCACGACCGGCGACGGCGTCGCCCTGAAAGCGTGGTATGCACCCCCTGACAACGGCGCCGCGATCATCCTCCTTCACGGGGCGGGCAGTTCACGGGAGGCGGTGCGGAGTTACGCTGCAATGCTCGTCCGTCACGGCTACGGCGTGCTTGCGCCTGACCTGCGGGGGCATGGCGGGAGCGACGGTGCGACCAATCGGTTCGGGTGGCAGGGAACCTGCGACGTTGGAGCCGCCGTCACGTTCCTGGAGGCACAGGACGGGGTCGAGACGATCGGGGGCATGGGGCTGTCGCTCGGTGGTGAGGTGCTCCTCGGTGCGGCGTCGGCATACCCGCAGGTCACGGCGATCGTTGCCGACGGTGCGACCCAGCGTTCTCCTGAGGAGCTCTCTGCGCTGGAGTCGGAGCGGCCGCTCTACCGCAGTTTCGTCACCCGGGTTATGTACACAACCGTGCAGGCCGTCAGCGGAATAAAACCTCCCAAGCCGCTCCTGGATTCGATGTTCGAGGCAGATTCGACCGAATTCCTGCTGATCGCAGGCGGTGCCGTGCCCAGGGAAGTCGCGTTCGGCGAAGTGTTTGCAGAGACCGTCGGCGAGCGTGTGAGGTTATGGGTCGCACCGGATGCCGGGCACACGGGCGCATTCGGCCGCTACCCCGAGGAATACGAGCAGAGGGTGATCGCGTTCTTCGATGCCACCCCGGGTGCGGGAGAGTAACCGGCATCGGCATGCCGGGTCTCCCGGACGCAAACGCAAAAGCAATTATTCCCACCGACGAGAATGGTACGATTAATGCCCGCCGCACCCGTCCGCCACCCGGCACCCACTTTCGACGTCTTCAATGTCTATTTCGAGCGGATCTACGACCCGACGATGCACATCCTCTTCGCGTTCGACGGCGAGCTCGACGAGGCGGTGATGCGGGAGGCGACAGAGCGGCTGATCGCCCAGAACCCCTATCTCCGGTCACGATTCGCGGTGGTGGACGGCCTTCCCGTCTGGGAGGAGATCCCGGGAGAGCAGTGGGCGGGGGCGTTCTCCCTCGTCCCGGCCGGCGAGGATGAGAGCGAACCCCTCACCGTCCCCCCGGCACCGCTCGACGTCCGTTCAGGCCCGCAGGTGCGGGTCACGCTCTACCGGCGGCGGGACGGCGACCTGCTGGCCGTCACCTGCCACCACGGCTTCTGCGACGCTCACGGTGCCGAGACCATCGCACGGCAGCTCTTTGCGGTATACCGGGGTATCCTGGAGGATCCGGCGTTTCTACCGGCTCCCACGGATGCCTACGACCGGAGCACGGATCGGATCCTTGCGCTCTATTCGGAGGAGGAGCGCAAGCAGGCGCAGGGCGAGGAAGAGCCTTTCGTCGACCGGTGGCGTTTCCCGGTCGAAGCGGTCGGGCGGGGGACGCCCCGCATCGCGTACCGGACGCTTTCTCCCGAGCGCCTCCAGGCCGCAAAAGCGTTCGGGAGGAGGCACGGAGCCACGGTGAACGACATCATCATCGGTGCGTTTTTCCTCGCCCTCATGAGGATCTGCCGCGACCCGTCCGATTCCGGGGCACCCCGCTCGATCCTGACCTCGGCGGACCTTCGCAGCAGGTACCTCGACCGCCCGGAGGCGTGCCCGCCGATGAACCTCTCCGTCGCCTTCGAGGTTTCCCTCTCGATCCCGGATGGTGCGGAGCTTGCGGATCTCGTCGGCCGGGTGACGGCGGTGATGGCCCGCCACAAGGCAGGGAGCCTCGGCCTTGCGTCCATTCTCTTCTACGAAGCGATCATGGCGGGCGGGGTGCCGGCGGTGGAGGCGTTCTTCGACGGGATGATGGAACGGTATCAGGAATCCGGCCAGAAAAACCCGGTCTTCTCGAACCTCGGGATCATCGACCCCGACGACTACCTGCCCGTTCCCGGGAAGAGCGGCAGAGCCCTCGACCTTCGGGACGTCCGCTACCTCCCCTGCGTCTGCTGGCCGTACGGGTTCCTGATGACGGCCGCGACCTTCCGGGGCCGCATGACGCTCACGGCGGCGTACGAGGAAGGGCCGTACGCGGCGGCCACTGTGGAGCGGTTCCTCGGGTACGTGGACGAGTACCTCCCGTGAGCCCTCATCTCCGGCGCCGGGCCATGCCCCCTTCGACGACCTCGCCCTGGAGCGTTACGGTATACTCCCTGACCGGGATCTCCTTTCCCGAGCGTTGCATGGCCTGATCGAGGATAGAGCGCACCCCGCTGCAACAGGGAACCTCCATGTGCAGCACCGTGACCGATCGGATCGTATGCTGCGAGAGGATCGCCGCAAGTTTCGCGATATACTCCTCGATATCCGCATCCAGTTTCGGGCAGAAGATGATCGCTACCTTACCCCGCAGAAACTCGCGGTGGAACTCCGCGTAGGCGAAAGGAACACAGTCGCCGGAGATGAGGAGGTCGGCGTCGTCGAAGTACGCGGCAGCGGGGTTTTGGAGCCGGAGCTGGATCGGCCACTGCCGGAGCTCCGACGCTACCCGTGTGACCTGCTCTCCGGTACGCGGGCCGGCGATGCTCCGTGCCGCGGAGCCCGGGCACGCCGCCGGGGCGCTCGCGGCGGTGTGTTCGGGGATGGGAATGTTGTTTTCGTGCAGGTATTCGAGCGCCTGGCGGTACAGACCCTCCTCCCCGTGGCCGAGGAGGTGCTCGAGGTGCGCTCGTATGACCGCCTCGCCCTGGGGGACGATCCTGCCCATCACGGCTTTTTCGTCGTACGGCACGGCTTCACGCTCGACGACGGCGATCGCCCCCTCCGGGCAGGTCCCGATACAGGCGCCGAGACCGTCGCAGAAGAGGTCGCTGACAAGCCGTGCCTTTCCGTCGATGATCTGCAGCGCTCCTTCCGGGCAGTCCGGGATGCAGACGCCGCACCCGGTGCATCTCTCCTCGTCTATCTCGATTATCTTTCGTTTCATCGGAGATCTCCTCCTGCAGCTCCTCGCCCGCCATCAATGCCTTCTCATACCTGCCCCGTGCCCGAAAACCGTTTCCAGCCCCGAGGAATCGGAGAGAGCCCTTCACCGGAGAGCCGGTGGCGATGCTCCGGACGCTCCATTCCCGGTAGAGCGTGCAGTCACTGCGGGTTGGTATCAAGGCCTTTCTCCGCTCAGGTATGTAGTTTTGCCGGCGGAGGTGCACGTACGTCCGCCCTCCCTCGCTTGAGCCCCGACCCCGGGATCATGGCGGTGACGGCGGTTTTGATACCGAAAACGCACGATCGAGACCGGCACTCCCGGAACGATCAGGTTCGTGGCAAGCCCGATCCCCGTCCCTGCTCAAGCAGGATCCGGATACCACCCCGGTCTGCCGATACACTGCGATAACCTGGCAGATCCGTTGCCTGCTGACGTGATGCCACTCCGCAAGGTCACGAACAGGCCGGCCTCGCTTCCGCTGACGAATGATACCCCGGCTATCGCGGTCGGAGAGCGTGCTCACACCCGGATATAAATCTGGTGGCAAATGATTTCGGGATACTACACCGGCGGCAGCCGTGAGCAATCATTAATTATAAGAATTCCGGGGGGGTGTATCGCTGTGGAGCGTGAGAGGCCGCATGGGAAGCGATCGAGCGCAGAAGGAATCGATGAAGGAGGATGAGGAATCCCCGGAATTCCACGCGATTCCTATCGAAACCCTGCTGGCGGGGCTCAAAACGTCGGCTGCCGGGCTCACGTCGGAGGATGCACGGCAGCGGCACGAGGTCTACGGCTACAACGACATCTCCCGGATCGAGCGGCAGCCGATTGTTATCCAGTATCTCGCACACTTCAAAAACCTCCTCGTGGTGATCCTCCTCATCGCCGCACTCGTCTCCGCGTTCGTCGGACAGGTTCTGAGCGCGGCTATTATCGGGGTCATCATCGTCGCGAGCGTCACGCTGGACTTTTTCCAGCAGTACAACGCGGAAAACGCCGCAGACCTGCTCAGGCAGAAGATTTCGACCCTGGCAACGGTCACGAGAGACGGAAAGCGGCAGGACGTCCGTATCACCGAGCTGGTGCCGGGGGATATCATCTCCCTCAGTGCGGGCGATGTCGTTCCTGCTGATGCCCGGGTGCTCGAAGCCTGGGATTTTTTTGTGAACCAGTCCGTGCTGACCGGCGAGCCGTATCCTGTTGAAAAGGCTGCCGTGCCGGAAGGGACCGAAGCGCCGGTTATCGAAGCTGCGGATTACATCTTTCTGGGTACGTCGGTCGTCAGCGGGACCGCCGCCGCGGTTGTCACCAGGATCGGTTCCGGGACCGAGTTCGGCAGGATTGCCCGGACGCTGGTTCAGCGTCCGCCCGAGACGGAGTTCGAGCGGGGTCTGAAGCAGTTCAGCTACCTGATGACGCGGTTCGTGTTCTTTCTCGTGATCTTCGTCTTCTTTATCAACGCGCTCTTGAAACACAACGTCCTCGAAGCGCTTCTGTTCTCCATCGCCCTTGCCGTGGGCATGACCCCCGAACTCCTGCCGATGATCCTCTCGCTGAACCTCTCCCAGGGCTCGATCGCGATGTCGAAGAAAGGAGCGATCGTCAAGCATCCGGAATCGATCCAGAACATCGGGAGTATGGATCTGCTCTGCACCGATAAGACCGGAACCCTCACCGAAAACACGATTGCGCTCGTCAAGCATCTCGATCTCGAAGGGAACGACAGCGAGAAGGTCCTGGTGTATTCGTACCTGAACAGCGCCTTCCAGACCGGACTCAAAAGCCCGCTCGACGAAGCGATCATCAGGTACCGGCAGGTCGAGATCGCGGGCTACCGTAAAATCGACGAAATTCCCTTCGATTTTATCCGGAGACGGTTGTCGATCGCCGTGACGGACGAATCCCGGACGATGCTCATTACCAAGGGTGCGCCCGAAGAGATTCTTCAGGTCTGTTCGTCGGCCGAGCAGCACGACGGCAGGATCGGGCCGCTGGACGACGATGTGCGAGAGCGGGTAAACCGCCTGTACCGCTCGCTCAGTGCGGACGGGTTCCGGACCCTCGCCGTCGGGTATCGTCCTCTTCCGGGGGAGGTCGCCGCCGTCTCTGTCGATGACGAAACCGACATGGTTCTCCTCGGGCTCATCGGTTTCATCGATCCGCCCAAGGAAAGTGCCCGTGAGTCCGTTCAGATGCTGCTAGCGGCCGGAATCGAACTGAAGATCCTCACCGGGGACAACGAGCTCGTAACGCGAAAGATCTGCGCATCTATCGGACTCGACATAAAAGGCGTTCTCACGGGCGGCGAGATCACGCACATGGATGATGAGGCTCTGGCACGAGTGGTGGAAGATGCGACCGTCTTCGCTCGCACCAATCCCATCCAGAAAGACCGGGTAATGAACGCTCTTCGGCGGAACGGCCATGTCGTCGGTTTCATCGGCGACGGGATCAACGACGCTCCGTCCATCCGATCGGCGGATGTCGGCATCTCGGTCGATACCGCCGTCGATATCGCGAAAGAGTCGGCGGATATCATTCTGCTCGAACATGACCTGCGCGTGCTCTACGACGGCGTGCTGGAGGGCAGGAAGACCTTCGGGAATACGATGAAGTATATCCTGATGGGAACCAGCTCGAACTTCGGCAATATGTTCAGTGTCGCCGGAGCGTCGTTGTTTCTCCCGTTTCTCCCCATGCTGCCGATCCAGATCCTGCTCAACAACCTCCTCTACTCGTCATCGCAGTTCGCCATCCCCACCGACAACGTCGACGCCGAGTACATCGCGACGCCGAAGACGTGGAATATGCAGTTCATTCAAAAATTTATCCTGGTATTCGGCCCTATCAGTTCGGTCTTCGATTATATCACGTTCTTCATCCTCCTCTCTCTCTTCAACGCCGACGCACCGCTCTTTCAGACCGCATGGTTCATCGAATCGATCTGCACCCAGACACTCGTGGTATTCGTGATCAGAACACGTATAACGCCATTCTATGCCAGCAGACCCAGCCGTCTCCTGCTGGGGAGCATGGCGCTGATCGTCGTCGTCGCCTGTATCATCCCCTTTACCGTCATCGGAAGCATCTTCGGGTTTGTCCATCCGCCGATCTCGTTCTTCGCCGTCCTGGCCGGGCTCGTCGTCGGATACCTTATCGTTACGGACGTTGCGAAACGGTGGTTCTACCGGCGGTATGCGCACCTCTTCGAAAAAGGCGTATCACGGCGCTGAATGCTGCTATCCTGCCGGGAACATTCCGGGAAGGGAATGGCGTCTATGGCGGCATCGCAACCGCACGGGAGATGGTCGGCGAAGCGATCGAGATGCCCGATAACAGCGGATACGTAACGGCACCCGCCGTGCCGGAGTTCTCCTTGGGGCGTGAGCGACCGTGGCGCTCGCCGAGACCGCGTACGTCGGCCTTCTCGAACGGCTGCTGACCGCGTCGTACCAGCAGTGGTACGTGGTCATGGGCATCGCACTGATCTCTCGCAGCAGGTGACGGCAGATGCGAGCGGAATGGCTGTCGCCGGGCACAAAGGGGTGTTCCCGGTGCTCCGGGAGCGGCTTGGTGCCGCGAGTATCGGTATCTTCGGTCAGACTGCCGGGGAGTCGTCCCGGTTGCGGATAACCGCTCTCTGCCGTTCGTTCCGGGTCGGGGAGCTTGACAGGCCGGCGCACGTAGCTATATATACTCTCTCCGCTACCACGCCGCAGTGTAAGAACACCGATCCCGTGGGGTCATTTACCATCCACCGCCTGCAGGCAGAGTATCGCTTTTGAGAACGGCCACCGGGATCTGCGCATCCGGTGCAGTGAGTTCTCCGGGAACCAGTGCTTTCACCCCCACCCGTCACCGAAGACCGCACGCGGGATCGTGGTCGCATGCAGGAGGACTCTCCTTTCGGTAGAGAGGCGGAGAACCGGCAACAGTCGAGGAAGGTGAAACGTATGAGAATGGTATCTTTCAGGGCGATGACCGGCGCCATCATCGTCATCGCCGTCATTTGTGCGACGGGACTCGCTTCGGCACAGCCGTTTCCGCCGCCAACGATGCAGCCCCAGCAGCCGCAGAATGATTCTGCGGGTGCCGCGATGCAGGTTTCAAGCGGCCAGGGGGATAAGCTCTTCCCTGCGATCTCCGGAGAGCGTATCGTCTGGTTCGATAACGAATCATTCTCGGTGCAGCTCTACGACATATCGTCGGGAAACACCTCGATCATATCCGATCAGGCTTCAGTTCCTCTCCTGCTGTCGTACCAGCTTGCCGTCGCCGGGAATAACGTCGTCTGGTCGGGGATCAACACGGAGACGGAAGGCATTAATGTCTACCTCTACGACACCGCTTCGGGCAGCCTGCAGCAGGTGACAAACGGCTCGGGGATGCATGTCTATCCGGGTGCATCAGAGGAGAATCTCATCTGGACGAATCTGTCGAACGGATCGAGCGACGTATATTTCTATGAGATTGCGAGTGATACCGTCATGCCCGTGGTGATCGATCCGTACTTCCAGGCCTGGACCGATATCGGCGGTGATACCATGGCATGGGCGGATAACGAAACTGAGGACGGGGATACCGATATTGCAGTAGCGTTCCTCGATCAGCGGGATATAAGCCTCTGGGGGCGGTCCGGTGACGACCTCGTGCCCGATGTCTCGAGCGACGGCAGTCGCGTCGCCTGGATCAGTGTCCTCGAGAACCGGACCGCCGTCTACCTCTACGACGTGGCGACGGATAACGCAACACGCATAACCGGAGCATCCGCACGGCCGACGGCGGTCGCGGTCGATGGGAACCTCGTGATCTACTCGGATCTGCGGAACGGAAACCTCGACATCTACAGGTACGACATCAGTACCGGAACGGAGACGCAGGTCACGGAAGATCCGTATGCCCAGGCCTTCCCGGACGTCTCCGACGGAGAGATGGTCTGGATGGGCAACACGACCGGCCAGTGGGAGATCTATCGTGCCTCCGCCGGCGGCCAGCAGGCACCGCAGGGACAGAATCAGAGCGGGCAACCCGGCATGACCCCGTCGCCGACGATGACAATCCCGAGCTCCGGCCTCCCCGAACCGCTCCCGACCGGCGCGATGCCCGGCCTCATGCCCCCGGCAACGCCGAACTACACCCCTCAAATGGGGTGATGAACCGCTAATCGAACGTATCCCCGGGGGAGCCTGCCTGTGAACAAGATGAGGTATCGAGTATATATGGCACTCACCGTGAGTATTCTCATGCTGCTGGCTATCGCCGCACCCGCGAGCGGCGGCGGCACCGGGGAGCCGGAGGGCGTGGCGGTTGCCGCCAACGTGACCTACCTGACGGCATGCCCGCTCGCGTTTTACAATACCATCGTCGGGAAAGAGTGCCCTATGCTCTCGTTCAACCTCTCGAACGCCGGGAGCAGTCCCCGGAGTATACGGGCGTTCTCGGAGTACCAGGGTCTCAGTTACCGCTCGGTCAATACCGGCACCGTCAGTCCGGGCTCCTCCACTCTCGTCAACCAGACACCGTCGCTGCTGCGGAATAGAACCGCGAATATCTCGACCATTACGACGGTGAACCTTCACTATGGTGTCGAGGTCTACGACGGAACCGGGTGGCGCCTCCTTGAGGAGCAGACGGTGCCGGTCGACGTCTTCCCCGAAGACATTATGATCTGGGAGGCGATGGACTCAGAAGGCAACCGCGTTCCCCTATATGAGTTCGTCGGGGTCTTCGTGACGCCGAACTCCCCGGCCGTCCGCGAACTGCTCGCGACAGCCGGCCGCTACGCCGACCCGGCGTACGACTCGCGGTACAGCACCTACCTGCTTGAGCACTCGCTCGAAGGCTACCAGTACCCGGGGGATTCGATCTACGAGTACCGGAACTATACGGCGCTGCAGGTGAAGGCCGTCTATAATGCGCTGAAGTACGGCTACAACATCACGTATATCAACACCGCAACCGCCGTCGGCGGGCCGGACGGATACTATCTCCAGCGGATAAACCCGCCCGAGGAATCGATCCGCCTTGAGACTGCGAACTGCGCCGACGGGGCGGTTCTCATCGCTTCGGCACTCGAAGCCGTCGGCATCAGGCCCTACATCGTCACCTTCCCGGATCACGTCTTCGTTGCATGGGGGACGGACGACACCGGAAAGTACATCGACGCTCTCGAGACGACGATGCTCGGAACATCCGATTTTGAGGATGCGTACGCGGTTGGGAATGCGGAACTCCTCGAGTACTGGGAGCTTATCAACAACAGCGAGTTCGAGGACGATTATCTCATAGTCGACATAGGGGAGGTGCGGGAGCTCGGGGTTCTGCCGATGCGGTAGGCTCCGAAACGCTTGCCTTTTTGCTCGGGCACACGGTTCGTCCATGCGGACAGTCTCAACCGACCCTCCGGCCTGTCCGCCGGGGCTGATGCGGCGGGAAGGCAACAAAGCCGCCCCGTACATGCCGGAAGGAGCTGGCGGCGTTTCTTCGGGCACCCGGGGTGCTGCGAAGGTTTTGCGGATAGACCTCCGTGATCCGCCGGACGATGCGGGGTGCAGCGGCACAGGGGCGAGTCCGGGTGGAGGGGAGGGTGCCGGGCCACCCCGGGCAGGGCGCGGTGTTCACGATCACGCTGCCGGAGGGTGCCTGCGGGTGAGCCGGGAGTCTGCATCCTGAGGTTCCTTTTTTTCATCTCTTTTCGGCAATTGCGGCTCAGTACTGAAAATCGATGTGATTCTTAAGAATACAGGTGATGGTATCGGAAATGCTCTGGTATTTCGCAATTATAAGCCCCGGTAACAGCGATTCTGTTCCGGGGCTCTCTCCTGCAATAATGCCGCATATGGGGCGTATATTTTGATTGATGCCCTCTATGTTTAGCAATACCGAATGGAAAAGGATATGTACGAAGAGGAATTTAGAATAATAATATTCATATCTCCAGAATGTCCACGCATTCATAAGAACTTTTGAATTTTCGGATGAGGTGGCATTTTATGGAGTCGTTCAAACAGGAAATTTATGAATTTATTGCATCTTCGGGCGACGTCTCGTTTGTAGAACTCCATGACAGGTTCGGCGAGCGGTTTACCGGAGAATATACGATGTTCTCGTCCCCCAACTCCAAGATCGTCCTCTGGGATGACGTCTCCGGGGAGTTTATCGGGGCGATCGGTGAACTGATGGTTGAAGGGAAGATCGGGATACGGTACGACTCTGAGATCTACTCGCTCTACGCGGAGCGTGGTGTTGCGCTCCCCTACCCGCTCGCAAAAAACCCCACCCGCGATGTGTATGCCCAGTTTCACTGGCTGCCGGTGATCATGAGCGCGAAATAGAACCGTTCGGAGCCCCTTTTCCGATACTTCTCATCATCTGCACCTCACCTCTTTTCAGAGAACGGCACCGGCTCGTGCGGAGTTGCGGCTTTACTCCTTTACCATATGGAAGATCGTCTCGGCATACGGCCGGCGGTCGCGTTCGGTCCGGTTGAGCACGGGTCGCCGGTACTCGTTGACGATGGCAAGCCCGCTCTCGGTGGCGATAGCCGGATAGAGGTTGAACCGATCGTTCGCGACGACGAAGAAGTTCCCGTCGTCCCTGACGTAGCGGCTTACATTCGAGAGAACACGGCCGACCCCATCCACGTACTGCTGCCGCGCCGCACTCCCGGTACCGGAGGAGAGCGCCCCTATCTCCTCGGCATCCCGGCGCCGAATCCCGAAGAGCTCGTAGGCATAGGCGTGCTGCTCGTGGTAATCGATCTGGCCGACGTAGGGCGGCGAGGTGAAGACCCCGTCTATCCTTTTCTTTGCGATACGGGCGGCAAAATCCGGGTTCTCCGCACGAACCGCGTCCGGGATGCCGATCGTGCGTGAGTCGCCGTGCAGAACCGCGACCTCGACCTCCTGCCGCAGTGCGGCGAACGCCTCGAGGCGGTCGAGCGTATCACGGGTATTCTTCCGGAGGTGCCGAAGGATGCTGCCGACCGGCGTGCAGAGCTTCTTGTGCTTATAGCAGTAGTACGGCCCGACCTGCCGCTCTTTCAGGGTTCCAAGGTCGTAGTGAGTCGTCGCACGGCATGCCCGGGCGGTGCGGCTCAAGACGATCCGCATCAGCGTCCTGGTATCCTCGTCCGGCACCTCGTCGATCAGCCGGAGGTAGCAGGCCATCTCCTGCCGGATCCTCGGGTTGAACCATTCCGCGAGAAAAACCGCCATCCCGTCCTCGTCGATGAGGCGGGCATCGTCCCGCGTTTCGTTCTTCGCAAAGAACGAAGCATTCTCGCGGAAGAACCGCTCCAGCATCTCTTCCCCGTACGCCCGCTCCTCCTCCGGTTTCCCGTGGACGCTCCGCTTGAAACCGGGGCTCGGGAAGTGGGCTTTGTTGAACTGGGCGAGCTTCTTCTTCAGCTGCCGGTCGTAGTCGTCGTCGAAGTTCCTGCATGAGAAGGCCGTCGTCCCGGCAAGTGCCTCCTCGAGGGAGCGGTTGATCCGGGCCGGATTGCCGTGCGTGAACTTTGCACGGACGATCATGCAGTTGAATCCGGAGATATCGATCCCGACGGCATGTATCCCCATCTCCGCTGCCTGTATCAGGGTCGTCCCGCTCCCCATGAACGGGTCGAGAACGGTATCATCCTTCCGGAAGAAGACGCCGGTCTTAAACGCATCGGTGCGGTCGTCGAGGAAGTACTCCACAAGCTGCGGGATGAACTTGCCCTTGTAAGGGTGCAGGCGGTGGACGTGCTTTGTGGTCTCGGACTCGGTGCAGCGGTCGAAAGAGAGATCCCAGTTCAGGTCGTCCCCGAGTTTCTCCCGCCACGCGATCTCCCGTGCCCGGTTCTCCTCGTAGTAGGCGGCAAGCTCGTCGAGATCGACACGGACGCCGCCTGCGGCGGTATCCGTATGCTTCCTGACCTTCCCGTACTGGAGCAGATAACTGATATTGGATCGGGTTATCGTTTTATCCATGTACGCGGAAGCCCACGCTGCGGCTTCTCCGAGTGTGACCAGGCGTTCTTGCATGACGTTGCGGGCGACCTCCGGCACGGGCGGTTCTGCTGAAGAGTAGTCGGCGCTCTGCAGGGTTTATGATTACGGTATGGTTACGGCCTCTGAATGGGGGGCGGTCAGCGGCCGCCGCGCAGGAAGATTCGGCCGATCTCACGGAGAGATTCCGCACGAAACACGGCTGACCCGGCTTTTCTCCTTTACGGTCTCTCCAGACGGCTCTGTTCTGCCGGTGCGCCGCACTCTCTGCCGGAAAGGATCGCAGATGATCGGCATCCCCCGCGGAGATCACTTTATATAACATTTCTCTCCCTGATTCTCCCAAAAGGGTATACGTGAGGATCTCCAGAAAACCGATCGTCACGGTACGAACGAGGCGATAACGGAGCGATGCATGTCAGTGAGCTAAGTGCGGAAATACGAGCTGAAGTATTCGATATACTGAGCGGTGCGGAGGAGGAGCCATGCATCGCCACTCAGGAGACGGAGGTGCTCTGGATCAACCCGGCTATGGAACGTCTTGCGGGCATCTCCGCCGGGGACGCCAGAGGAAGCGATCTGCTGCAGTTCGTCGCCGCCCGGGTGCTGCCGCAGGCGGATGAAGCGTGCACCGATGCGGTCATCTCGTCAATCCGAAACCGCACCGACGAGCACGAGATAACGTGCCGGGTAGCCGGGCCGGCGGGTGAAGCGTGGTACGCATATACGAGCAGGCAGCTTGGGAAAGGCGCTCTCGCGGGCATCCGGATACACCGGTTCAGAGAGATCACGCGGGAGGAGAAAGCAGCGAGAGAACACGAACGGTGTTTCGGTGATCTGGCGTTCCTCTCCAGAGCCGCAACCGGACTTGCCGGACTGCCGCCGGATGCGGATATCTTCGCCGCCATCGGCAGCTACCTCCACGAGCTCGCGCCCGACTCGATCGTCATCGTGAGCGCTGCCGATGCCCGGGCCGGAACCCTGACGCCTCGCGCCATCTTCGGGATGGAGTACTGCCTTCCCGAGGTCGCCACGCTCCTCGGTCGGGATATTACCGGGATCACGCTCAACCTGCCCCGGACTATCCGGGATATCATGGTTCGCGGCGAGATCGAGGAGATCGAGGGGGGACTTGAAGCGGTGGCGCTCTGGCAGATTCCGCTGGACGCCTGCCGGAAGCTCGAGGAGGCCGGTGGGCTCGGGGCGATGTACTGCATCCCGTTCACCTGGAAAGGGGAGGTCTTCGGCACCGCCGTCATCCTCACCCGCCGGGAGGGAGCGCCGGTTCACCTCGGGTCTCTCGATACCTTCAAGAATCTGGCGGCTATCGCCGTGCAGCGTCACCAGGCCGAAAACGAGCTGCGCCGGAGCGAAGAGACGTTTCGGGCGCTTATCGAGAAGACCTCCGACTTCATCCTCATCCTCGACGAACAGATGAAGATCCGGTTCGCAAGCCCGCCCATCGAGCGGATTGACGGAATATCGCCGGAAATGCTGGTGGGGAGGAGTGCGTTTGAGATGATGCTGCCCGAAGAGGTGCCCCGGGCAGAGGAGATCATAGCGGATCTGGTGCAGAGACCGGGAGGCAGCGTGCCGTTCGAAGTCCGGTTCAGGGGAATGCGGGGCATGCACGTGATAGAGGCGGTTATCACAAACCTCCTCGACGACCCCCGTATCCGGGGGATTGTGGTAAACGCACGGGACATTACGAGACGAAAACGGGCGGAAGAGGCTCTACAGCGGGCGGAACGGGATAAAGCGCTGATCCTGAACTCGACGGCCGAGATGTTCGCCTACTACGACACAGATCTCCGGGTGCTCTGGGTCAACCAGGCTGCCGCCGCATTCATCGGCAGGAGACCTGAAGACCTGGTCGGGCATTTCTGCTACGAGATCTGGCACGGCCGTACGGGCGTCTGCCAGGGGTGCCCGGTGATCCTTGCCCGGGAGACCGGAAAGCCCCACGAAACGGAGATCACCACGCCTGACGGGAGGGTGTTCTTCCTCCGTGGGTATCCCGTGCTCGATGAGGAGGGGACGGTTATCGGGCTCATCGAGTTCGGGCAGGATATCACCGACCGAAAGCGGGCAGAGCAGGAACTGCGGATCAAGGATCTGGCCATAGCATCCTCGCTGAACGCCATCACCCTCACCGATCCCGCGCAGAAGGTGCTCTACGTCAATCAGGCCGTCCTCGACCTCTGGGGGTATGCCGCGCCTGAAGACGTCCTCGGAAGACCGGTCTCCATCTTCTGGGCAGATCCGGGGGATCCGGAGATGGTGACGGATGCCCTGCGCAGGGAGGGGCGCTGGTCCGGTGAGTTGCCGGCCCGGCGAAGGGACGGTACGGTATTCCCCGTGCAGGTCAGCGTCGTTCAGGTCACCGCCGAGGACGGCACGCCTCGCATCAGCGTGGGCTCAGCGATCGACATCACCGAGCAGAAACAGGCAAAAGAGGCGCTTGAAGCAGCAAACGCCTACAACCGGAGTCTCATCGAGGCCAATCTCGACCCGCTCGTCACCATCGGCTCCGACGGCAGGATCACCGACGTGAATACCGCCACCGAGCAGGTGACCGGGTATACACGCGACGAGCTGATCGGGACGGATTTTTCCGATTACTTCACCGATCCCGCAGGGGCGAGGGCAGGATACCGGAAAGTCTTTGCGGAGGGGCAGGTGCGGGACTACCCGCTGGAGATCCGGCACCGCGACGGATCGACGACCCCGGTGCTCTATAATGCCACCGTCTACCGCGACGAAGAAGGGACGGTCACCGGCGTCTTTGCGGCGGCACGGGACATCACGGAACGAATCCGGGCGGAAAAGGCAATACAGCGCCGCAGTACTGAGATCTCAATGCTGAACCGGTTGATCCGCGTCTCGGCATCGGCTCTTACGCTCGACGAGCTCCTCGAGTCTGCACTCACCACATCCCTCGCCCTCTTCAGCTTCGACGTCGGTGCTATCTACCTGCTCGACCGGGAACGAAACAGCGCAAAGCTCATGCGTTACCGGGGTGCGGAGCGGGCGCCGGGGCTCAAGACCGTCAACGTCCTGCACCACCCCTTCGATGATATCTTCGTTGCCGGCAGGTTCCGGAGCATCTCTGCCGGGCCGGCGATCGGTGAGGCGGAGGAGGAGGTTCTGGCTGCGTTCGGGGTCTCCTCGCTCACCTGGATCCCGCTCGTGGCCGAGTCAAGGGTCGTCGGGGCGATGGCCCTCGGGAGTGTTGCGGGCAGGCAGGCATTCCCGGACGTCCGGTGGCTCATGGAGGCGATCAGCAGGGAGATCGGGGCGGGGATTCTGCGTGCGATACTGTATAAACAGCGGGAGGCGGCAAACCAGGAAGCCAACCTGTACCTTGACATTCTCACGCACGACATCCGGAACGTCAACACCGTCGCCACCATGTATACCGACCTGCTCGTGGATATCCTCGAAGGAGACCCGAAGACGTATGTCCTGAAGATGAAGGGCAGTATCGAGAAGAGCACGGAGATCCTGGCGAATGTCGCCACGATCCGTAAAATCCATGTAGAACGTGCTCCGCTGAAACCGATCGACCTTCACGGGGTCGTCCTTGCCGAGCAGAAGAACTTCCCCGATACCGCGATCACCTATGAGAACACCGCTTACACGGTTCAGGCAGACGATCTCCTCCCCGAAGTCTTCAATAACCTCATCGGGAATGCCGTCAAGTTCGGCGGCCCTGACGTCGCCGTTACCATATCCGCCGAGAGATCCGGCGACAGCGTCATCGTCACCGTGGCCGATACCGGCCCCGGCATTCCCGATGACCTGAAGGAGGGAATCTTCCACCGGTTCGAGCGGGGGCAGACCCGGGCGCGGGGGGAGGGGCTCGGACTCTACATCTGCCGCAAACTCATGGAGCGTTACGGCGGGAGTATCTGGGCAGAAGACCGGGTGCCCGGCCGGTCGGAGAAGGGTGCGGCATTCCGGTTTACCCTCAAGGAGGTCAGGGAGTGATCGGGGCAGGCGCTCCTGACCGGAAGCAGCAGATCGGAGATGAACACGCACAGCAGGCAACTTCCCTCTACACGGAACAATGACGTCCATACAACAGATCGAAGAGCAGCATGCGTTCACGGTCTTTGACGAGGAAGCCGACGGCATCCTCGTGCTGGATGGAGACCGAACGGTGGTCTGGCTCAACAGGACGCTTCAGAATCTCCTGGACGTACGTCTGGAGGGTGCCAGAGGAGAGAGCGTTTCGGTCTTCATCCGGAAGTACGTGGCACCGCTGTCGCCGGACACGGCAGCCCTGAAGGAGGTCGCTTCGGACCTGCAGAACAACAGGAGTGTCCACCGGCTGCCGGTACCTCTCCGGGCGGGCACCGGGAGCCTTCGCTGGTTCTCGATCGCGTATGAACGGAACGGAGCGTCTGCCGGAACCGACCGCAGGATTCTCCGTTTCCACGACAGCACCGAAGATATGACCGCCCGGTTCTTCCGGGCATCCATCGACCACTCGCCGGTCTTCGTCTTCGCGCAGGATACGAATCTCCGGTACATCTGGTCGTTCAATCAGCAGTTCGGTTTCTCCGAAGCGTCGGTCGTCGGAAAGACGGATTACGACCTCTTCTCGCCCGCCGACGCGGAACGGCTGACGTTGCTGAAGAACCGGGTGCTTGAGACCGGCGACGTGGTCAGGGAGGAGGTGCCGTTCACGATCGGCGGAACGGAGCACTTCAGCGACGTGACGCTGGAACCCCTCCGGGATGCCGGCGGGAGAATCGTCGGGGTATCGGGCACGTCGTTCGACGTCACCGACCAGGTGCGGGCCAGGGAGCAGTGCCGGTCGAGCACGGAGAGCTTAAACCTCCTGCTCAGAAACGCCCGCGACGTTATCTACCGCATCGACCTCGTCCCGGAACGCCGGTACTCCTACGTCAGCCCTGCTGTAGCGGCAGTTACCGGCTACACGCCCGAAGAGCACTATAGGGATCCCGATATCGGCAGGAAGATGGTTCATCCCGACGATCTGCCGCTCCTTGACGCGTCTATCCGGGGAGAGACCCCGCAGGATCGGCCGCTCACCCTCCGGTGGATCAGGAAAGACGGAACGGTGATCTGGACGGAACAGCAGAACGTCCCCGTCTACAACGAGAAAGGGGCGCTCGTTGCCGTCGAAGGCATCGCCCGGGACATCACGGAGCGCAAGCAGATGGAGGAGGCGCTGCGGGAGAGTGAAGAGCGGTATCGTCTCTTCCTTCAGAACTTCCAGGGGATTGCGTTCCGCGCCGACCTCGACTTCGTGCCGATCTTCTGCTACGGTGCGGTGGAGGCCATCACCGGCTGTTCGGAAGAGGAGTTCTGCAGGGACCGGCAACTCTGGTACCGGATGATCCATCCCGACGACCGTCCGCGCCTTGCCGAGTCCTCAACGAAGCTGCGCACCGTCCCCGGTTATGCGACCGAGCGGGAATACCGGATCATCAGAAAGGACGGGGAGATCCGGTGGATCCGCGAGATGATCCAGAACGTTACCGGAAGCCGGGGAGTCCCGGTTCACGTGCAGGGGGCGGTCTACGATATTACCGAACAGAAGCAGGTGGAGCGGGAACTCCGCGAGAGCGAGGAGCGGTTCCGGCGCATCTTCGAAGAGTCGGGGATCGGCATACTGGTCGTCGACCAGAGCGGCAGGATCGTCAGGAGCAACCCGGCCTTCCAGGCGATGCTGGGATATGGCGAGGAAGAGCTGACCGGTATGCACATCCGCGATATCACCTACCCGGACGATCTGCCGGCGACCCTCGCGCTCTATGAGAGGATGGCCGCTGGAGGAAGGAAGCGTGAGAAACTGGAAAAGCGGTATGTCACAAAGGACGGCCGGATCATCTGGGGGCGTAAGACCGTCACCCACCTTCGGAACCCGGAAGGAGAATCCCTGCGCTCCATCAGCCTTGTGGAGGATATCACCGGACGAAAACTGGTTGAAAAAGCGCTCCGCGAGAGCGAGGAGCGCTTCCGGAGCATATTCGAGGAGTCTCCCATCGGCATAGAGTACTATGATGCGGACGGCCGCCTGATCGACATCAACCCCGCGGCGCTTCGCATCTTCGGTGTCCGGGATCCACGTGACGTCAGAGGGTTCGACCTCTTTGCAGACCCCAATTATCCGGAAGAGGAACGCCGGAACGTAAAGCAGGGTGCGGCGGTGCACTTCACGACGGAGTACGACTTCGATCTGGTCACGGAGCGCGGGCTCTACCGGACATCGCACGCAGGCCGGCGGTATCTGGACGTCCTCGTCACCGGGATACAGCGGGAAGGCGAGAGCCGTCTCGACGGGTATGTCGCGCTGGTCTCGGAGATCACCGACCGGGTACGGGCAGAAAACCTGCGGAAGAAGGCATACGAACAGATCGAGCAGAACATCGAGCAGTTTGCTATCCTCGGCGATCACGTCCGCCAGCCCCTGCAGGTGATCCTCGGCATCGTCGACCTGGAAGGCGACGGAAGAGCGGAGATGGAGACCATCCGCACCCAGGTTCACCGGATCAACACTATCATCAAGCAACTTGACCAGGGATGGATCGAGTCGAGGCAGATCCGGGAGTTCCTCCGGCGGCACGAACTGACATGATGCCGGAACCGGAACTGTTTTATCTCCCCCTTCAGAGGAGGGGTTCATGACCGTGGCGTTGACCGGGCAGGAGGGGAAAACTCTCGGGTTTCTGCTCCGGGGCAGGCTCACCGAAGCCGATTACACCGAAGTCCTGCTTCCGGCGCTTGATGCGGCGATCGACCAGCACGAGGAGATCCGCGTCCTGCTGCAGGTGAAGGATTTCGAGGGCTGGACCGTCGGGGGCGCATGGGAAGACCTGACGAACTGGCCGAAATGGCGGCAGATCGAGCGGATGGCCGTCGTAACCGACGAGTCGTGGGATACGGTGATGACCTGGATGATGAAGGTTTTTGCAGGCCTCACCGATATGGATCTGCAGTTCTTCAGGGAAGAGCGACTCGCCGAGGCGTGGGACTGGCTGCATCGGCCGGAGGCGTAGAGCGATCCGGTCGTTACTACTCCCGGCTGATCCCGTTTTCGGTGCAGTAGCGGTCGATCGCCCTGATGAACTGCTTCCCGTAACGCTGCAGTTTCCCCTCGGAGACGCCGTATACCGTCAGGAATGCACGCTCCGTCCGGGGACGCCGCGCCGCCATCTCCCGGAGGCTTTTATCCTGGAAGATGACGTACGGCGGCACCCGTTCGAGGTCGGCAACCATCTTGCGGAGCTGGCGGAGTTTAAAAAAGAGCCTGGAGTCGTACTCTTCCCCGGCAGAATCGGTTTCTTCCGGCGGGGACCCGGCGATTTTAATGGGTTTTTTGCCGCTGAGAACGCTCCGGCTCGTCTCGTTGAGGGTAAGCACCGGGTAGCGGCCGCCGGTGGAGGTGACAACGCCTTTTCGCACCATCTCCTGCAGAACGGTCTGCCACTGGTCACGGGTATACCCGCCCCCCGACCCGTATGCAGGGATGGCATCGTGCCCGTTCGCGATGATCCGCCCGCTCTTTGAGCCGCAGAGCACGTCTGCGATATACGAGGCTCCGAACCGCTCGCCGGTCTGCCGGATGCACTCGATGATCGTCTTTCCCGCCTCGGTAGCGTCGAAGACCTCTGCGGGCGTCTCGCAGCGGTCGCAGGTGCCGCATCGCTCCGCCGGGTAGGTCTCGCCGAAGTAGCGGAGGAGGAACTTTCTCCGGCACTCCGTGGACTCGCAGTAGTCGAGCATCTTCCCGGCCTTCCGGTAGGCCACGTCTTTCTGCGCGGGTTCGCCGCACTCCTTCTCGATGAGGTATTTGATCGTCCGGTAGTCGCCGCGGCTGTAGAAGAGGATGCAGTCGCTCGGCTCGCCGTCTCTCCCGGCCCTGCCGGTCTCCTGGTAGTACGACTCGATATCCTTCGGGAGATCGGCGTGGATCACGAACCGCACGTCGGGCTTGTCGATCCCCATCCCGAAGGCGACGGTGGCGCAGACGATATCGACGTCGCCCCGGATGAACTGCTCCTGGTGCACGGCTCTGACGACGTCCGGAAGCCCGGCATGGTAGGGAACCGCCCGGTAACCCTTCTCCGCAAGTTTCTCGGCGAGCTCCTCCGTCGATTTCTGGGAGAAGCAGTAGATGATCCCGGCCTCCTCGCGGTGATCGGCGAGGTACTTCAGCAGGGTCGGAAAGACGTTCCTCTTCGGGAGGACGCGGTAGCGGAGGTTCTCGCGGTTGAAACTCCCGGTGAACCCGGCAGGAGAGCGAAGGTTGAGCTGCCTGACGATATCCTCCTGGACGGCGGGGGTGGCGGTCGCGGTGAGCGCGACGATCGGGACGCGCGGGAACTGTTCGCGCAACTCCCGGAGCCGCCGGTACTCGGGCCTGAACTGGTGCCCCCACATCGATATGCAGTGCGCCTCGTCGACGGCGATGAGCCGGAGGTCGGAGCGTTTCAGCAGCGAGAGAAAACCGCTCGTCACCGCCCGCTCCGGAGAGACGTAGAGCAGCCGGAGCGTGCCTGAAGTTATCGCCCGTTCGGCGGCGGTTCGCTCGCCGTAGGTCAGGGTGCTGTTCAAGGTGGCGGCGGGGATGCCGTTCGCCGTGAGGGCGTCGACCTGATCTTTCATCAGGGCGATGAGGGGCGATACCACGACCGCAAGGCCGCCGAGCATCAGGGCGGGGAGCTGGTAGCAGAGCGACTTCCCGCCCCCGGTCGCCATGACGGCGACGACGTCCCTCCCGGCGAGAACCGCGTCGATGATCTCCTCCTGGAGGGGGCGGAACGTCGTATAGCCAAAGTATCTCTCGAGCATCTCGGTTTTTGCATTCATCGCAGGTTCCCGCTCCGCACGCCGCCCCGGGCAATCGTGAAAAGAAGGTTGCACCGGCGGACTGAAAGCGTTTCTTCTTCTGAGCCGGAAGACCGGCAGGCATATCCGGCACGCCGTTCCTGCAATGGGTATGAAGAACATCGAGATGTCGGTCGAAGGGAACGTTCTCACGATCCGCGTCGATCTCGCAAAGGAGTTCGGCGTCTCAAAGAGCGGCAAATCTATCACGATAGCTTCCACCGAAGGCAACATATCGGTTCCCGAACACGAGGAGATCAAGATCGGGCTCAACATCTACCGGAAGAAGGAGTGACCGTCGGCCTCTTCCTCATCGAGGTCTTCGTGCAGCGCCCGGTACTCGGCCGCGGAGATCTCGCCTTCCGCATACCACCGCTCGAGCAGGTTGCAGGCTTCTTCCCGTGACTCGGCACCGCCCCGGCGCTCTGTCCGGCGGACGACCAGGTAGAGGAAGAAGAACAGCAACCCGATCGTCGGGATGGCGACGGGGAAGAACCAGAAGAGCCCCTGCATTCCCCGTGCGTTCGCGTCGCGGTAGACCAGCATCCCGAGGATCAGCATCATCGCCCACCCGGCGAGGAGCACCGTCGGCACGAACGCGAGAACCTCGGGGCTGCCGGGAGTAGCGTCCGGCATGGTCATGGGTGAGGGGACGGCGGTACTAAATCTTTTCCGTCCGGCTCACCACTCGCCCCGGGCGATCGGCATCCGCCAGCCCGTTCCGAATGCACGGTCGGTCACCTTCAGCCCCGGTGGAGCCTGCTTGCGCTTGAACTCGGCGGTTCTGACCATCCGAAGCACTGTGCGGACGAGCCCCTCCGGAAACCCTGCTTCGACGATCTCGGCGGCCGACTCGTGCCGGTCGATGTGGCGGAAGAGGATGGCGTCGAGGATCTCGTAGGGCGGCAGGGTGTCCCGGTCGGTCTGGCCGGGGCGGAGCTCCGCCGAAGGCGGCTTATCGATGATCGCTTCGGGGATGACGGGGCGGCCTTCCCGGCCGTTAAGCCAGCTTGCGATGCGGTAGACCATCCCCTTCGGGACGTCGGCTATTACCGCAAGGCCGCCGGCCATATCGCCGTAGATGGTGGTGTATCCCACCGAGATCTCGGATTTGTTCCCGGTGGAGAGGAGGAGGGAGCCGAACTTGTTCGCTATGGCCATCAGCAGCACCGCCCGTATCCGTGCCTGCATGTTCTCCTCGGTGATATCGGGAGGGAGGCCGGCGAAGACCTCCGCCAGGAGATCGTCGAACGCCACCATCGGCTGGCGGATCGGAAGAAGAGCGGTGCGGATCCCGAGGTTCGCAGCGAGTACCTCTGCATCTTCGACGCTCCCGGCACTCGAGTACGGCGAGGGCATCATGACGCCGAGGACGTTCTCCGCTCCCACCGCCTCGGCGGCGACGGCGGCCACCAGAGACGAGTCGATGCCGCCCGAGAGCCCGAGGTGCACGGAGGTAAAGCCGGTCTTCCTGGTGTAGTCCCGGGTGCCGAGCACCAGCGCCCGCCAGATCTCCGATTCGGGTGCAAAATCGTCGGTGGCAATGGTGCCCGGAGCGGGGCTGGCGAGATCGACCGTCGCCAGATCCTCGGCGAACCCCGCCGCTCGTGCGATCAGCCTCCCGGCGGCATCGAACGCCGAGCTCCTGCCGTCGAAGATCAGGTCGTCGTTGCCGCCGACCTGGTTGACGTACACCAGGGGGACGGCGTGTTCTTTCGCGATCCGGGAGAGCATCCGCTCTCTGACTTCCTGCTTGCCGGCGGTGAAGGGCGAAGCGGAGATATTGACGATGCACTCCGCCCCGGCGCCGACGAGCTCCGCGACCGGGTCGGTATGGTAGCGCCGCCGGTTCCGATAGTCTGCGTCGTTCCAGATATCCTCGCAGATCGAGATGCCGATACGGCGGTCGCCGAGCCTGAGGATCTGCGCTCCCCGGGCGGGCTCGAAGTAGCGGTCCTCGTCAAAGACGTCGTAGGTCGGAAGCAGCGTCTTGTGAAACGTCTCGCAGACCCGGCCGCCGTACAGGAGGGCGGCCGCGTTATAGAGCGGGCGGCCGGCGGCCTCCGGATTCCGCTCCGGGACGCCGACCAGGACCGGCGGGGCGTCCGCGAGATCTTCGGCAAGCCCGTCGAGCACTTCCGAGGCGCGTGCCACGAACCGGTCTGTCAGGAGGAGATCGCGGGGGGGATAGCCGGAGAGCGCGAGCTCCGGGGCGACGATGAGAGCGGGTCGCTGCAGGCACGCTTTCCGGACGGCTGCTCTGATCCTTTCGGCGTTTCCATCGAGATCGCCGACGGTCGTGTTGATCTGGAGAAGTGTCAGTCGCATGGGGGCTATGGCTCCCGTGAGGATACCCGGGGTTCCTCGCTGTACTGATCGATGTCTCGGGGAGACTGTTTATGCCTTTGCATCTCCGGGGCGGGAGCGGTGCAGGATACGGCACCGGTCGGAAATGGCTATGGTGCCGTGAGAGGGGTCTTTCCACCGGTGATATGACTATATAGAAGCCACTCCGAGATCATACGCGATAACGCAGATACCCGGGAGATATCCCCGGGTAAGAAGGCGACGTGCAGTCGATTATCCCGGAGTCGCGACCATGGTACTTGATATTCTCACCCTCGTCACCGTCATCCTCTTAGTATCCATCTCCGTACTCTTCATCTGCCAGCGGTTCAACATCCCGAGCATCGTCGGATTCCTCCTCATCGGAATGGTATCGGGGCCTTTCGGGCTCGGCCTGATCAGCGATATCGAAACGGTGCAGGTGCTGGCCGAAGGCGGCATCATCCTCCTGCTCTTTACGATCGGCCTTGAGTTCTCCTTCGAAAAGCTCCTCGAAGCCAGACGGACGATCGTGGTCGGCGGCCTCCTCCAGGTTCTGATAACCATCGGCGTCGTTGCGGTCGCCTCGTTGGCTCTGGGTCTTTCCTGGGGCGAATCGGTCTTCCTCGGGTTCCTCGTCGCACTCTCGAGCACCGCCATCGTCATGAAGGTCTTCCAGGAACGGGGCGAACTTGAGAGCCTTCCCGGACGGGCGGCGCTCGGGATCCTGATCTTTCAGGACCTCGTCATCATCCCGATGATCCTCGTGACCCCGTTCCTCGCGGGAACCGCCGCCACCGACCCCGAAGGGCTTCTGCAGATGGCGGTCTACGGCGTGATCGTGCTCCTCGTGATCTTCGTCGGCGGACGCTGGTTCGTCCCGAAGGTTCTCTTCCACGCCGCCCGCCGGTCGAGCCGCGAGCTCTTCCTCTTTACCGTGGCGGCGACGGTCTTCTCGATCGCCTGGCTCACCTCGAGCGCCGGCCTCTCGCTCGCCCTCGGTGCGTTCTTTGCAGGCCTGATCGTCGGCGAGTCCGAGTACAACATCGAGGCGCTGAGCAGCATCGTGCCGTTCCGTGACGTGCTGACGGGGCTCTTCTTCATCTCGATCGGGATGCTGCTCAACACCGTTCAGGTGATCACCCATCCGGTCGAGGTGCTGCTCGTCGTTGCGGCTATCTTCGGTGTCAAGGCCCTCTGCACCTCGCTCTCGGCGATCGCCCTCGCCCTTCCCATGCGTTCGGTGATCGTGGTAGGCCTTGCACTCAGCCAGATCGGGGAGTTCTCGTTCATACTCATCGAGACCGGCCTTGAGGCCGGCGTCATCGGCAGCCGGATCTACCAGATCTTCCTTGCTGCTGCCATCATCACCATGACGGCGACACCGTTCCTGATAGGCGCCGCCCCGCGGGTGGGGGACATTCTGCAGGAGCGGGTTCCCGGGGCGCTCCGCACCGGAAAACTGCTTGCCGAACCGGAGCAGAAGCGGCGATCTGACCACCTGCTCCTCGTCGGCTTCGGCCTGACCGGGCGGAGCGTCGCCCAGGCGGCGCGGGTCGCCGGTATACCCTTTACCGTCATCGAGTGCAATCCGGCAACGGTTCGGGAGGAGAAACGCCGTAATGTCGATATCCTCTACGGCGACGCTACGAACCGCGAGGTTCTCGAGCATGCTGATATCGGGCAGGCACGCGTGCTGGTCGTGGCCGTCTCCGACCGGTCGGCGATCGGCAGGGTGATCCGCACGGCACGGAGGCTGAACCCGTCGATCTACGTCATCGCCAGGACACGGTTCATGGCCGAGGTGACGCCGCTGATCGATCTCGGCGCCGATGAGGTGATCAGCGAGGAGTACGAGACCTCCATCGAGATCTTTACCCGGGTGCTTGCCAAGTACTTCATCCCCCACGACGAGATCGAGCATCTCGTTGCCGAGCTCCGGGGTGGCGGATACAAGATGCTTCGCCGGCCGTCCTCCTTCGAGCGATCGCTCGACGATCTCAAGCTCTGCGCTCCCGAACTCGCTATCTACACCGTCCGGGTCGCACCGGGTTCCGTGATGGCCGGTAAGACCCTCGCCGAGCTGAACCTGCGGCGAAACTACGGTGTAACCGTCCTGGTCATCCGCAGGGAGAGTGGTGTGGTTCCCATTCCCGGAGGAGAGGTTCCCATCGGGGAGGGTGACCTGCTCGTCATTCTCGCATCGGCCTCTGCTATGGACACGGTCGTCCCGCTCTTCAGGCCGTCTCCCGCGACCTGACGGGAGGGTGTGCCGACACGCGCCGGCATTCCTCACCTTTTATATGCTGCCTCCCCCATCCCATCCGCAATGATCCCCGAAACATTCACCTGTGATCTCGTCGCCTGGGATTATGCCGTTCGCCTCTCCCGTGCCCTTGCAGCGAAGATCAGAGCCTCGGGGTACCGCCCGGAGATGGTGATCGCCATCGGACGCGGCGGCTATGTCCCGGCCCGCATCGTCTGCGACACTCTCCTCCTGAATGCCCTGACCAGCATCAAGATCGAGCACTGGGGGATCGCGGCTTCAAAGGGGAGGGAAGCGTCGATCCGTTATCCGCTCGCGGTCGACGTCCGCGGCCTCAACGTCCTGATCATCGACGACATCACCGATACCGGGTCGACCCTCCGGCTCGCGGCCGGGTATGTGGAGCAGTTCGAGCCGCAGGAGATCAGGAGCGGAGTGCTCCAGCACAAGCGCACCTCCGCGTTCAGCCCGGATTATTATGCCGAGTACCTTGCTGACTGGAAGTGGGTGATCTATCCCTGGGCAGCCCATGAAGACCTTGTGGGCTTCACGGAGAAGGTCATCTCCGGACAGGCTCTTACCCTCGCGGAGATCCGGGCGGCGCTCTCCTGCCGGTATGCGATCGCGGTCGACGATGAGGAGGTCACGGAAGCCCTGGCCGACCTGCTGGCGCTCGGGAAGGTGGTGGAGGAAGGGTCGCGCTATCGCCGGGAAGCACCCGACCTCCGTCGGGCCGCACGGCACCGCTCTTCCCGTCGGCGAGGACGACCTGCGGCGGAAAACCACGGCACTCTTCAGCGATGAGGATCCTGCTGTTGTCCCGGAGAACGCCTGGTAGCGCTATGCCGCCGGAGATGACGGATCGGAACGAAGCAGAGATCCCGATGTTCGGGACGTTCAAAGGCGTGCTGGTACCGACGCTCCTGACGATCCTCGGCGTCATCATGTACCTGCGCCTCGGCTGGGTCGTCGGGAACGTCGGCCTTGTAGGCGCCTGGTCGATCGTCTTCATAGCGTTCGGGATCACGACCGCCACGGCGTTCTCGATCTCGTCGATCGTCAGCAACGTCCGGATAGGTGCGGGAGGAGCGTATGCCATCATCACCCGGTCGCTCGGGCTTGAGATCGGCGGCAGTGTCGGTGTGCCGCTCTACCTCGCGCTTACCCTTTCGATGGCGCTGTACATCTTCGGGTTCCGGGAGGGGCTCCAGTATCTCCTGCCGCAGGCGCCGGCGCTCATTATTGATTTTGGTGTCTTTGCGGTTCTGTTCGTCATTGTCTTCATCAGCACCGAGTTCGCGTTCCGTATCCAGTATGCGGTCCTCGCCGTCATCATCGCCTCGCTCCTCTCGGTCGCCGCCGCCGGGCTTTCGGCCCTGCCGCCGCTCACGTTCACCGAGCCTGCACCGCCGCTCTCCTACTGGGTCGTCTTTGCGGTCTTCTTCCCGGCGGCGACAGGGATTATGGCGGGCGCGAATATGTCGGGCGAACTCAGGAGCCCGCGGGAGAGCATCCCGGTGGGGACACTTGCGGCGATCGCCATCAGCCTCGCCGTCTACCTCTGGCTTGCCCTGTGGCTGGCAGGCTCCGCGACGCCGGACGAGCTCGTCTCCGATTTCACCATCCTGATCCGGACGTCGGCGTTCGGTTGGCTCGTCCTGGCCGGGCTCCTCGCTGCGACCTTCTCCTCCGCCTTAAACTCGCTCGTGGGGGCTTCCCGGGTCCTCCACGCCATGGGAGAGCACAACATCCTCCCCGGGAGCAGCTGGATCACCCGGCGCTCCGTTGCCGGGGTTCCGCGAAACGCCCTCCTGCTGACCGGGCTGATTGTGGTCGCGGCGCTCCTGCTCCGCGATCTCAACGCGGTCGCCCCGCTGATCACGATGTTCTTCCTGATCACCTACGCCATGATCAATATCGTCACCCTGCTGGAGCAGAGCCTGGGTCTCGTGAGCTTCCGCCCGCGCCTGACCATCCCGCGGGCGGTTCCGTTCGCAGGGGCGGCCGGCTGCCTCTTTGCCATGTTCGTCATCAACCCGCTCTTCAGCCTCCTTGCCGTCGTCCTCGTCGGAGTCTTCTACTACATCCTGATGCAGCGGCACTTAAACGACGCACCGCCGTACGGCGACGTCAGAAGCAGTCTCTTCGTAGCGCTGGCGGAGTGGGCGGCAAAGAAGGCACAGACACTCCCCGAGTCCCGGAGCCGGGCGTGGAGGCCGAAACTGCTCATTCCGACCGAAAACCCGGAAGAGCTGCGGGGCGTCTCGGAGTTTATCCGCGACCTCACCCTCCCGGGCGGCTCGGTCAGTATCCTCGGGGTGGATCGTGGACGTGCGGGGGTGCAGCTTGAGACGCGCATCCCGCATCTTGCCGGGGAATTCCGGAAGGACGGCCTCTTTGCAGACTGGACCATTGTTCAGGCCAGGACATTCGCCGAAGGGGTGGCGATCAGCATACAGGCACTCAAAAGGACGATATTCCCGCCGAACATCGTCTTCCTCCGGATGCCGGGATCGGCGGAGCAGGAGGAGGAGACCGTAACGATCGTCCGCAGAGCCGGCGAGAGCAGCATGGGTACCATCCTCTACGCCGCCCACCATGAGGCAGGATTCGGGCGCCGCAGGAGGATCAACCTCTGGGTGCCGGCGGCCTGCACGGCGTGGACGCCCGGAGAGAAACTGCCGAACTGCGATCTCGCCATTCTGGTCGCCTATAAACTCGCGATCAACTGGGGCGCGGTCGTCACCTTCATCACAACGGTCGAAGACCCCGCCGGAGTCCCCGCCGTGCGCGAGAGCCTTTCGGCACTCCTCGAGCAGGTACGCATTCCGCACGCTGAACTCCTGGTGGTGAACCGCCGCTACGAGGAGTATCTCGGCAGCGAACCGCAGGCAGATCTGACCGTCTTCAGCCTCTCATCGAAGCCCGACTTTGCGGCGGTCCGGACGATCGTGGAGAAGACCCGGTCTACCTGCCTCTTCTGCCGTGACTCGACGCTGGAGAGCGCGTTGATATGACTCCGCCCGGTTCACAGCAGGAACGCCCAGGCCGAGTACGAGACGATCACCATCACGACGAGGATCACGACGGAGATCTTATACAGACAGTGGGTGCAGATGCCGAATATTCCGCTGCATTCCTCGCAGCAGGGTTCCGAACAGATCCTGCAGACCAATGAAGTTTCGCTATCAGGGTGACGCGAGCAGGGTGCCATTGCTGACAGGTGGATCCGGGGATGCTATGAATCTATCTGATGAACTGCTCTTTCCGGGATCCGGGACTGTAAACTGCCTGGAGTCCGGCCTGAACGGTCATCCCCCGGTACGTGGGCGGGAGAACCGTATCACGGATCTCTCCCGTGAGGCGGCAGATCCCGAAATGGATGGGACTGTCGCGGATATTCCCTGCAGGAACCGTGGTTATTCCGGGAAATACCTCGCGCGCCTGATCACCATAATTCTCTTATCGGATGGCATATTATTTAATTACCGTAATATAATTGAGTGAATAATTGAAATACGGGGGGTTAGCCGATACCATGAACTATACCGAGACACTTGATTTCGATCCTCTGCAGGCCTTCTCGATCCTTGGCGAGCCGAGCATCGGCATCCTCGTGCTGGATCGCGACCGGAACGTGCTCTGGTGCAATGATGCCGTACGGGATATCATCGGCATTCCTCCCGATACCGCCATCGGGAAGAATGCCCTGCAGATCATCGACACCTACCTGCTGCCGCGATTGCAGGACCCTGCATGTGCTCATTGCCTGCGAAACCTCCTGCATGCCGAGACGGAGCCCCCGCCGTGCGGGTGCCTGATTCATACGGCTTCCGGCGAGACCTGCCTGCTCTCGTGTTCCTGCCAGTATATCCCGACAGGACCGTTTCAGGATATGATCGTCATCCGGTTCCGGGACATCTGCCGGCAGGAGTCATTCACCAGGGTTCATGCCCACAAAGCCCATCTCACGCTCCTCTCCGAGATATCCCGCCTGTTCGAGACCGAGGGCCTCTCGGCGGGCGAGATACTCACGGCGATCGCCGGGCTGTTGCCGACCGCTCTGCGCTATCCCGACCAGGCATACGCCAGAATAGTGCTCGGCGATACGGTTCACGGCCGGGACGTTCCTGAAACACCCTGGAGACTGACGGCCGATCTCATCGTTCACGGTAACCGGGACGGGGTGGTCGAGGTGGGCTACACGAAGCAACCTCCCGGAGAGGCGGGCGAAGTATTCCTCCGGGAAGAGTCGGTCTTCCTGCACCTGGCCGCCGGGATGATCGGCCGGCTGCTCGGCCGGCTGCAGACGGCAGAGGTGCTCGAACGGCAGACTGCCCTGCTCGATCTCACGCACGATGCCGTTACCGTCTGGGGCATGGACGGGCGGATCACCTTCTGGAACCGGGCTGCCGAAGAGGAGTACGGATGGCGCGGCGACGAAGCACTGGGGCAGGTGACGCACGATCTCCTGCAGACGCACTTTCCGACCTCGCTTGAATCCAGTATCGCCGAACTCGTCCGTACGGGGCACTGGGAGGGCGAACTTGTAAAGTTCCGCCGTGACGGATCACGCGTCGTCGTTGCGACCAGATGGGCGCTCCAGCGGGGGAGCGACGGAAAACCTCTCTCAATCCTCGAGATCAACAGCGACATCACCGGGAGAAAATGTGCGGAAGCGGAGATAAGGATGCGCAACAGCCAGCTCGCCGTGCTCAATCAGATCATCACGGTCTCAGCTTCGGCACTCTCGTTCGACGAGCTGATGGAGGCGTCGCTCTCAAAGACCATGGAGCTCCTGGACTTCGATCTCGGCGTTGCGTACCTGCTCGACAGTGAGCGCACCCGGGCGCTCCCGAAATACCGCCGGGGAACGCCCGCATCCCTGCACCATCGCCAGCGCTTTGTCAGTATCCACAACTGGCCGTATAACTTCGTCTTCATCGCCGGTCAGGCACGATACTTCGAGCAGCAGGAGCAACTGGGCTCGATGGAAGCGGAGCTCCTCCGCGAATACGGCGTCCGTGCGCTTGCCGCCATCCCGCTCGTCGCCGAGTCGGTCGTCGTCGGGGCGATCTTCGTCGGAAGCAGGGAGAAAGAGTCGTTCTCCCTCCCGGAAAAGAACCTGCTCGAAGCGATAGGCAAGGAGATCGGAGCCGGCGTACTGCGGAGTATGCTGCATAAAAAGCTCGAGGCCGCCAACCGCGAAGCGAACCTCTACATCGACATCCTGACCCACGACATCAGGAACGCCGAGAACGTCGCAAGTCTCTACTCCGACCTCCTCGTCGAGATGCTCGAAGGCTCCGCCGCCGAGTACGCCGATAAAGTCCGGACGAATATTATGAAAGGGACGGAGATCATCAAGCACGTCTCCACGATCAGGAAGGTTCACCAGGAACCCGTTCTCCTCCGGCCGGTCCACCTCGACTCCGTCGCCAGAGACGAACTCCGGGATATTCCGAACGTCACCTTACAGTTCCGCGGCTCGGTTCCCGAGGTCTGGGCGGACGAGTTTCTCGGGGAGCTCTTTAAAAGCCTCGTCGGCAGCCGCATACGGTACATCGGTCCCGATGCTGCTATCACCGTGACGGTGGAGGAGTCGTCGGACGAAGTGCTGGTCTCGGTGGAGGATTCCGGGCCGGGTGTGCCGGACGAGGTGAAAGAGGATATATTCCACCGGTTTGAGCCGGAGAAAGGCCTGGGTACCGGCACCTATCTCGGGCTCTACGCTGCACGGCTGATCGTCGAGCGCTACGACGGCCGCATCTGGGTGGAAGATCGGGTCGAGGGAAGTCCCGAACTCGGGGCGGCATTCCGGTTCACGCTGAGAGCCGTCCTTCCGGAAGACCGTAACCTGCCGGGGTATGAGGAGACCCTTCCTGGAGAAGAGTCCCGTGGTGGATGAGGTTTTGGATCGAACGCTCCTGACGGGGGATGCCGACAGAGAGCGAGCGGGATATCCTGATACTCCGGTGCTGCGGGTCGCGAAAGACGGCGAGGTGCTCGGCGCGAACGAGGCGGCACTCCCGCTGCTTGCCCACTGGAATCTCCTCATCGGGGATCGGCTCCCGGGTCGGTGGATCGGCGTGGTCGATCTCGTCTTGAGGAGCGGGGAGAAGGAGCGGATCGGTATCCTGACCGGGACGAAGGCCTGCTCGCTTACGTTCACCCCGGTCGGCGACGGTGAGGGCGTCACCATCTCCTTTCAGGAGGCCGCCGGGAGCAGAGGTGCCGGGGAACTCTGCAGCATGGGAAGCGGCGTCGCCACCTTCGAGGCGCGTGACGACGGCAGGTACTTTGTCGTCACGTCGCTCAACCCCGCGGCAGGCCGGGCGGGCGGCAGTTCGCCGGGTGCAGAGTTCCCCGGGTTCGTCGATACGCTCCGGCGGGTCTGGAGGACGGGCAGTCCCGAACAGATCCCGATGCGGTGCTCCCGGGCAGGCCAGCCGGTCGTCTGGGGCGAGATCTACGTAAACCGCCTCCCTTCGGGGTATCTCGTCGCCGTCTTTGACGACAGAACGGCACAAAAAAGGATAGAGACCTCCCTCATCGAGAGCGAAGAGAAGTTCCGGGGCATCACCCAGCGCAGCTTCGATATGATCTTCACCGCCGACCCGGCCGGGGTGATCACCTATGCTTCGCCTGCGGTGCACCGCATCCTCGGATGCGAGCCCGCCGCGATCACCGGCAGGAGGTGCCGGGAGTACATCGCCCGTCACAACCGTTCCGCATTCTCCCGTGCAACCGGGCAGCTGCTTGCAGGGAAGGATGTGGAAGGACTGATCCTCGAATGTGTGCGGGACGACGGCTCTCCCGTCTTCGTGGAGATCAACGCATCCCCCATCGTCAGGAACGGCGTTGTCACGGGTATCCAGGGGGTCGGGAGAGACGTCACCGAACGGATCGCCGCGGAAGATCTGAAGAAACAGGCCTACGACCAGATCGACCGCAACATCGAGCAGTTCGCGATCCTCGGCGACCATATCCGCCAGCCGCTCCAGGTGATCCTCGGCATTGCGGATATCATCGGTGACGAGAAGAGCGAGATCCTTGCCCAGCAGGTACGGAGGATCAACAATATCATCAGGCAGCTCGACCAGGGCTGGATCGAGTCACGAAAGGTGCAGGAGTTTCTTCGGCGGTGCGGCTGACGGCCGGGGGTCTGCACGGCCGATCTCCGGGAGGCTATCCGTCGACAACAATCTATAAATCGTTTCCCGCAAATCACCTGCCCGTATGGCGACCCGGAGACAGATCGAGGCTACGCGTGAGAACCTGAAGCGAGCACAGGATTCCCTGCACGAGATGAATCACTGCGAGAATGCTCCCGGCGAACCGACCTGCAGCACGGAGGTGGATCGCCCGCGGAGTGACCGGTTCCGGGCGCAGGCGCGGCTCTCCGTGGCGGAGCCGGAGCGGCTCACGTCGGCGCAGCGGGAGGCACGGCGCGAGAATATCAAGAAGGCTCAGAGAGCCCGCAGTTATGAATCCTGGACGAAGAAGGAGCTCTACGAGCGGGCGACGGAGCTCGGTATCGCCGGCCGCTCGCAGATGGCGAAAGGCGAGCTGATCGTGGCGCTGCGGGCGAGACAGTAGCGCTGCCGTTCCGGGTCTCGAACCGCCCGTATCCCCGGGGAGTCGGGTCTATCGATTTTTTCTGAAGAGTGCCTCAATCTCGACCCTCGGGTAGTCGTTCCCCCGGATCCGCATCTGCCACCGGTGGGTCTGCACCGAGACCGGAGTCAGCATGGAGAAGAGGGCGGCGGTCTCTTCAGAGGTGAAGTAGTGGGTCAGAATGGCGTCGCCGCGGCGGTAGGTATGCTCCTCGACCTCTGTCCCCTTCCCGGCCCGCATATCCTCCGTCGAAAAAGCCCGGAAGAAGAGGAGACCGCCGTCCCGCAGTACGCGGGAGGTCTCGGCAGCAATCCGCGCCCGGTCGTCTGCGAGCAGGTGGCCGGCGATATGGAAGAGGAATACGGCATCGAAGCTGCCGTCCCGGAGAGGGAGCGAGCGGGCGTCGGCGACGAGCAGGTGGATGCCGGTCGTTCCGAACCGGGCGTGGCTCATCCGCACGGCGGTCGGCGAGATGTCGAGCGCCGTCACGCTCCAGCGCTTCTCCGCCATCGCCGCGAGTGTCTTGCCGTCCCCGCACCCGAGCTCGAGGACACACGAGCCCGGCGGCAGCTCCGGGAGGCGGCCGGTGACGCCGCCCCAGAGCCTGCCCCGGCGTGCGTAGTCGTTCTCCCACGAGGGAGGGGCTGTATCCACGGATCCAGGTTGCACCGGATCCGGGTTAAAGGGTTCGCGTATCGGGCACGAACTGCAGGGATGCCGAGTTCATGCAGTACCGTTTGTACGTCGGCGGCGGGCCGTCGTCGAAGACATGCCCGAGGTGGGCGTCGCATCGCCGGCAGAGCACCTCGGTCCGGGTCATGAAGAAGCTCCTGTCGGTCTCCGTGGCGACGTTCAGCTCGGAGACCGGCTTCGAGAAACTCGGCCACCCCGTCCCCGACTCGAACTTCGCCTCGGACGAAAAGAGGTCGGTCGAGCAGCAGACGCACTGGTAGAGCCCCTTCTCTTTGCAGTTCCAGTACTGTCCGGTGAACGCCGTCTCGGTGCCTGCCTGCCGGGCGACGTGGAACTGCTGCGGCGTGAGCAGTTCCCGCCACTCTTCCTCTGTCTTTCTTATCTTCTCGACCAGTTCCACCGAATCGGCCCTGGCATTGTAGATCCTGACGAGCTCCTGCTCCCCTGTGGATACCGTATGGTTCATCGTCCTGCCTCCCGTAACCGAAGCAGACCTGCCGAAGATATAAAGATATTCCTCCACCCGCACCGGGATGGCGGTGTTCCGTTACCGCTGGCCGTAGTGTTTCCGGAGGAACCGTCGCACCTTCTCGGACTCGACCCAGCCCCGGTCGAGCCGGTCGATGGTGCCGTTGATGAGCGCCGCCTGCTCGAGGATCTTCGCCGAGGCCGGTGTCTCCTCGATCCCGGCGAGGCCGACGATGACGGCGAGCGGGTTTCTGATATGATCCCCGAGCACGGCAAACTGCTCGATGTTCTGCTCGATCTGCTCGAAGGCCTTCTTCCGGATCTCTTCGGTGCGTTTCCGTTCGGATATATCCCGCGAGATGGAGAGAACGGTCGGGCGTCCCTGCAGGAGGAACCGGAGAGCGTTTATCTCAACGGGTATCCGCCTGCCGCCTTTCGTGACGTGCTCCATCTCAAAGAGGAGCTCGTCGGTCACCCTGAACTGTTTCAGCACTGCCGAGATCTCCCCTATCCGTTCCGGTGGGGTGATATCGAGCGGCGAGAGGTTGAGCAGTTCGTCCCGGGTATACCCGAGCCTTCTTTCGGCGACCTCATTCACCTCGATGAACCGTACCGGCATGGAATCCGGCGAAAGCGTGAAAACGAGAACGGCGTCGCTGCCCTTGTTAAAGAGCATCCGGTACCGCTCTTCGCTCTCCGTAAGCCGCCGTTCGGTCGTCTTCCACCGCGTTATCTTCCGGTAGATATCGAGCCGGTGCTGCAGCATCGGGTAGATGTTGAGCGGCCGGCTGGTGTACTCGAGCCAGAACTCCCTCCCCTCCGGGGTGACGGCATGGAGTTCGAGGTTGTGGACGTTTCGCCGCTCCCGGTTCGAGGAGAGGACGGCGTCCGATACCTCCTCCGGGCGCTCAAGTGTCGGGGCGACGACTGTCAGGAAGAACTCCTCGCCCTGCATCCCGGCGACCTCCCGGTCACGGAGTTCGAAAAACCTCCGCATCGCGGCATTCACCCATCTGATCCTTCCATCCTGCCCGACGAGGACGACGCCGTCCTCAAGTTCGTTCAGCACATGAAAGATGGTGAAGAGGAAGAACATCGACATATCCGTATTTTTCTCACCGTGCATCATACTGAATCACTCTTAATCCCGTCCGGTATTCGTATCGGCGCCTTCTGATGAGCGATTCGACCGTTCCCGGTTCTCTGTCGGCCGGGAGGCTGATCGCTGCAGATGGAAGTACATTTCCATGTTTGGAATATAATCATTGTGATAACGATCCGCTCTCCCACTGCCCCGTTCCCGGTTTGTACCGGTTACGGCCTGCCCCGTGGGGCGTCCGGCCGGTCCCGGGCGATCAATTCGGATCGGTTAAATCCTGTCCCTCCCCTGAGAAGAGTGATGAGAAAGATCGGCATGGCATCCCTCCTCCTGGTATTCTGTCTTGCGATCATCCCCGGGTGCACGACGCAGCCTGACGGGGCGAGCGCTCCTCTGGTGATACCCGTCGAGACCCAGAGCCCGGCAGCGGAACTCTCGGGAGCTCCGCACCCCTCGTTCGACCATTCGGTCGTGAGCCTGCAGAAGCACTACCGGGCCGACGGCTCCTGCTACTGGGTGGCCACGGCAACCATCACCAATACCGCCGATGTCGCCGGAAACGGCGTTGTCATCCGGTTTAAACTGGTGGACGATGAGAGCGGCGGCATCCGCTCGACCGGAACCGAGTTCGTCTCCCGGTTCGGTGCGGGGGATACCAAACGGTTCACCCGGGAACTGAACGGCGAGGGCGACAGATCCTACCGCCTCGAGCTGGAGACGCTCTACGACATCTCCTGACCCGGCCGGTGCGGCGGCAGACGAGAAGGATTATTGCGGTGTACGCCGGAGTAGCGGGAGAAGACGTATGAGAATACTCGGGATTAACGGGAGCCCGCGCGGGTCGAAGAGCCAGACACTCCGGCTGCTCAACGCGGTGCTCGACGGCGCCCGCTCGGCCGGGGCGGAGGTCGACTACGTGGATGTCTGCAAACTCCGGATCGAGTACTGCAACGGGTGCACCGTCTGCTACGAGCGCGGCGAGTGTGTCCGGAAAGACGATTTTTCCGGGTTATACCGGAAGATGCTCGAGAGTGACGGCATCGTCTTTGCCTCCCCGAACTACATCAACTCCGTCACGGGGCAGATAAAGACGCTCCTCGACCGGATGGCGGATGCCATCCACTGCCAGATGTTCACCGGCAAGTACGGGTGCGCCGTCTCCACCGCCGGGGGCTCCGGGGCGGACGAGGTCGCCGACTACTTAAACAGTGTCCTGCAGATCCTCGGGGCGAACACGGTCGGCAAAGTCGGTGTCGTCCTCGGGCCCGACCCGGAGGCGATCATCCCTGCGGAGCGGCATGCCTACGAGCTCGGGAAGACCCTTGCGGGTGCTATTCTGAACCGGACAACCTACCCTGAGCAGGAGGAACTGCACGCGGCGATGACCGACCGGATGCGGCGTCTCGTCATCGCGAACAAAGACCGCTGGCACCATGAGTACGAGCACTGGAGCAGGATCGGCACGGTGCCCGAGCGGCTCGAAGAGGGAAGGCCGGAATAACTTTCTCTCCCGTGTTTATGCCTCCGTCTCCCGGAGGATGCGCCGGATCGTCTCTGCGAGCTCCGGTTCTGCGGTGGCGAGACTCTCGGTGAGACGGCCGCGTGCCGTCTCGCCCATCTCTATCAGTGCCCGTTCCGCACGCCGCCTGACGGCGAAATGGTCGTCCCGGAGCGCACGGAGGAGCGGCGCTACCGCGTCCGTCCCCCCGATACGGGTGATCGTCTTCACGGCGCTTATCCGGACATCGGCCGAGAGGTTGTTGAGTTCCTGTGCGAGTGTTTCGATGGCGACCGCCCCCATCCGCTCGACCTCGGCCCAGCGCTCTCTCGCTATCAGGTAGTAAACCTGCTCCGCTTCGTTCCCTGGTGTCCAGCCGAGGCTTTCGAGTGCTTCCGCAACGCCGAGCTTCAGCTCCCGGTCGCCGTGCCTGAGGGCGTCGAGGAGATGGTCTTGCACAAGTCCCCCCGGATCTTTCAGCGCCTCGAGCGCGGCATGGCGGACGCGGTCGTCGACGTCGTTGAGCGCCTGGAGCAGGGGTTCGATGGCGCGCCTGTCACCGATATACCCGAGAGACCGCGCCGCGGCGATCTGAACGGCCTCGTCGCGGTCGCGGAGAGCGAGCGTGAGGGGTTCGATGGCCATCTTCTTTCCCATATACCCGAGCGCCTCGGCTATGACCGCCCTGACCTCGGCGTCGCGTTCGCGGTGCAGTCCGGCGATGAGCGTCTCAATTGACCGATCGTTTCCGATCTTTCCAAGATTCCGCGCTGCAACGATCCGTATTCTGCCGTCGTCGTCCGCAAGAGCATTCATGAGCGGTTCGACGGCGACCTCGCGCATCTCCCCGAGAACGCCGGCAGCGGCCGTCTGGATCTCGGGGTCTTCATCCCTGAGCGCCCGGATCAGGCCTTCTGCGGCGGGTCTGCCCATCATAATCAGCCGGGTTGCCGCCCCGAGCTGGGACGTCCAGGTCTTCTCCCGAAGACCCCGGATGAGATTTGCGATCTCCTGCTGCCCGTGTTCACTGAACGCCTTTGCGTCCTCCTCGCTAATGCTCTTTTTCTTCTTCTTCTTCTTCTTCTTCGATTCCGCGGACGCCGCCTCGACCTGCTCCCCGAGCGCTCTCCTCCAGACATCGAGGACGTCGCGTCTCTTCAGCGCCTGCGAGGCCTTCTCTCGCACATCGGGATCGTCGTCGTGCAGGGCGCCGAGCAGCGCTTCCGTCGCCCGGTCATCGGCGATCTTCCAGAGTGCATCGATCGCCGCGAGCCGTTCGATCTTCAAGCCGCCCCTGAGCACCAGCGAGAGTGCGGCGGCGGCCGGTGCGCCGATATCGCCGAGCGCCTGGGCAGCGCTCCAGCGCACCTCCGGCCCCGGGTCACTCAGCCGTTCGATCAGCGCTGGGACTGCCCGCGGATCTTTCATGCTCCCGAGTGCTCGTGCGGCGGCGACCCTGACTATCGCTGCCGGATCGGTTAGAGCCGCGAGGAGGGCTTCGAGTGCCCCATCCCCGATCGCTGCGAGGGCATCCGCGGCCGCGTGCCTGACGCCGACGTACGGATCGCTGCAGAGGTTTATAAGCGGCCTGACCGCCCTTCTATCGCGGAGCCGGCCGAGCGCTGCTGCTCCGGCGATCCGGACGTCCTGGTCGGTGTCCGTGAGTACTCCGATGAGCGGCTCGACGGCTCGCGTCCCTCCCATATCCCCGAGCGCCTCCGCGGCAGCGATCCGGACGACGTAACTCTTGTCCCGGAGCGCACCGATAAGGGCGTCGACTGCCGCATCCCCCATCCCTCGCAATGCTTCGATCGCAGCAGCCCTGACCTCTTCGCTGCCGTCCTGCAGTGCCTTGAGGTAGCGCTCAAGAGGGGTGAGCGCAGCCTCGCTCTCTTCTCTCTCCGGAGTTTCTCGTGGCTGCACCGGATCCGGGAGATCGAAGGTGGTGAGCATCTCTTCTTTCTCGTCCCCCTGGACGAGCGATGCATCCTCGTCGTCGGGGAGCGCGTCGAAGATCTCCTCTTCAAACTCCGGCGGCAGCAGGTGATCCAGGGATAGTGCCGGTGCCTGTTCCACAGCTGCTTCCCGGAGTTCCTCTTTCGCCTTCGTCCATGCCTGCATCGCCCGCCGGTTCTCTTCGATCAGTTGTGAAAGGCTGACTTCGGGTTTCTGTGGCTGAACCGGAGATGCGCTGTCCGGCGGTGACGGCTGCTCCGGACTTGCGGACGTTGGTCTCTCGGCACCGGATTTCTTTGTCTGGAAGGTCGGTCTTCCGAACCGCTCTTCGAACCGCTTCTGGACGCCGAGCCCCTCTTTGAGCTCGCGGTCGTACCTGTCCGACCGCTCGACGACCGGCCGGGCACGCGCTTCCGCTTCGTTCCACTGCCTGATGACCGCAACAGCGCGGACTGCCGCCTTCGCGAGGACGGGGTCTTTGCTCCTGCATCCGCGGGCGAGCGCCTCGAGCGCCGGTGATCCGATCTTTTTAAGCGCCTCAGTCGCCCCGGACCGCACACCGGAGTGATCTTCCTTCAGTGCATGGATCAGTGGATCAATGGCCGGTCGCCCCATCCCGACGAGCGCGTTCCACTGCTCCTTCGCTATCAGGTACTGGACCTTCTGGAGTACGCTCTCCGGTTTCCAGCCCAGCCTGTCGAGTGCCCAGGCCGCTTCCATCCGCACCTGGTGGCAGTCCTTCTCAAGGGTCTTAAGAAGAGGAGGTCGCGCCCGGGGGTCGCGGATCTCCCCGAGCGCCTCTATCACCGCGGTTCGCACGAGGATGTCCGGATCGTCGAGCGCCCGTACCAGCGCCGGGATCGCCGGAGCCTCGCTGAGCTTCCCGAGAGCTCGTGCCGAATCTCTTCTGACCCGGGGGTCTTTGTCGGCGAGCCCCCGGATGAGGACCGGAGCTGCCCCCCTCTTGAGTTTGACGAGTTCGCCGTAGTCACCCCGAAGAAAGTGATAGGTTGCCGTATCGTCCTGCTCGGACGGCTTCCACTTCAGGCGTGCAAGCGAACGGGCTGCCGCACGGGCCACCCGGGTATCGGAATCGCCGAGTGCCTCCCGCAGCGGCGGGATTCCCTGCGGACTCATCCCCGAGAGAGCGATCGCCGCTCCCTGCCGTATCGCCGGCCGGGTATGGTGAAGTGCCGGAATAAACGTATCGAGAGCGGCTGTTCCCACCCCGGCC
Source organism: Methanoculleus taiwanensis (assembly GCF_004102725.1). Taxonomy (NCBI): domain Archaea; kingdom Methanobacteriati; phylum Methanobacteriota; class Methanomicrobia; order Methanomicrobiales; family Methanomicrobiaceae; genus Methanoculleus; species Methanoculleus taiwanensis. Next base: position 1,053,580 of record NZ_LHQS01000002.1, read on the forward strand.
AGTGCATCGGCCATGGTCTCCTGCGCATCCTCCGGGATCTGAATGAGAAGAGCAAGGAGCAGTGGAAATACAGGCGCACCGGCGGCTATGAGCCCCTCCGAGATCCACCGGCGATCGGCCTGACCGCTCCGTTCAAGCCTTGCGACCAGCACGGGAACGGCGGCTGCACCGAGGCTGTAGAGTGCGACTGCGGCCTCTCTCCGAATAGCCTCGTCCCTGGACGCCAGCACCTCTATCAGGCCGTCGATATCCTTCTGCTCTTTTAATTGTCCGATATTCGGCCTGAATCTATCGAAGATTGCCATGGTCGGTACACATCGTCCTGCCGCTCCGAAAACCCGAAAGAGTAGCTGGGTTCTTTAATGGGTGAATCCCGGCAGATATAGGTGTTAGTTTCTCCTGCAGAGCCATAAATGTTCCATTCCGTCGTCGGCGTTCCTTCCGGGTGCGGCTCTTCCAGCGCTCTGTTCCTGCCGTGAAGCGGGGCGATGCCAATCTTTATCGCAGAGAAGGGAGGTATACCGACACTTATGGTGGCGCTTGATATTACCCGGCTCCCTGCTATCGTGCATACGCTCACTCCCGAAAAGGCTGCACTCTTTGGACGGATATACTCCTACTACAGCGAGACGGGGCGGCTCGTCCTCCCCGAGCAGATGCAGGACTGGGTGCATGAGAAGTACGGCGAGATCGAACGCCAGCAGATCGTCCGCGTGATCAATATCCGGACGAACGAGAGCACGCTCTACAACTCCGTCAGGGCACGGCGGCCGGTCATAACGGTGCGGGAGGATGAGGCTCTTGCGCTGCCCGGGTCGGGGAACGGCGGGCCGTTCGCCGTCCCGCTCACAGAGACTCCTGAGGATACGTTCGGCAGGATCCACGGCGACCACTGGGTGACGGCGAGCAACATCGCCAAGTACGACTACCTCCACGCTCTCATCATCGCGCGGGACGACGAACCGTTCACGACCGATGAAGCCCGGATCCTCGATCTCCTCAACGTCGCCGTCCGCTGGTGCCAGGAGGCGAACCGGGTTAATCCTGCGGCCGTGTATCCGTTCCTCCTCTGGAACGTGCTCTGGCGGGCGGGAGCAAGCGTTCTGCACTGTCACGCACAGATACTCCTCACGCACACACCCTACAGTGCTCCTGCCTGGATGGCGCGGGTGCGTGACGATTACCGGCGTGACTACGGGAGCGAGTACTACGAAGACCTCTTTGCCGTCCATACCGAACTCGGTCTCGGCCTCACGTTCGGCGGCGCATCGGTGATGGCGCACCTCACTCCGAAGAAAGAGCATGAGGTGGTTCTGTTTGCAAAGACGCCGCACAGACTCGCCCCGGCGCTCTCGAGAGTCCTGCTCTGCTATCAGCGGATGGGTATCCGGAGTTTCAACGTCGCCCTCTTTATGCCGCAACTTGAAGAAGGGGATTACTACGTTGCCCGTATCGTCGACCGGGGGGATATCGCCGCACGCACCTCCGATATCGGCGGCATGGAACTGTATGCCGGAACGCCTATCGTCGCATCCGATCCGTTCCGGCTCATGGAGCATCTCTCGCTGGCGATGAGCCGGGGGCAGGAAGGGTAGGGACTCCTGCGGAGGTGGTTTTCTTCCGCCTTTCAGCAGATGAGATGTTCTTTCGCCGCAGTATTCCGGTAGGTCTCGGCAACTCTCTTCGCGACGGTCTCCCACCGGAACTGCTGCTCTACTTTCTCCCGTCCCTGCCTTCCCATTGCAGCGATTCTGGCCGGGCTGTCCGCTACCGAGAGAAGCCCCTCGGCGATGCTCTCGGGCCTCGGGAGCACCTTGACGCCGTCCGTGCCGTGCTCGATATTCTCCCCGAGGCCGCCGACGTCCGATGCCACGACGCACCGTCCGGCGCTCCACGCCTCGAGGAGCACAAGACCGAAGGGTTCGTTTCTGCTCGGGATGACGACGACATCCGCCGCGTTCAGGAGGCGGAGGTGATCGGCGTCGGCGAGGTGGCCGAGGAACTGTACCGGAAGTTTCTCTGAACGTTCTTCGAGCGCCCCGCGCATATCGCCGTCCCCGACGAAGAGGATCTTGCCGTCCTGGTGGTGCTGCAGAAGCGTCGGCACCGCATCGACGAGCATATCCGGGCCTTTCTGCCAGGCGAGCCTCCCCACGAAGAGCAGAAGAGGTTCGTCCGGGTCGAGTCCGTGCTCCCGTTTCACGTCGTCCGGGTTGACGTTTGTCCTGTACTCCTGCGGCACCACGCCGTTCGGGACCACGTCGATCTTCCAGTCCGGCACATTATAAAGCTGCATGGCCTCGCTGCGGAGCGTCGAGGAGACCGCCGTGACCCTCTTCGCAATCAGCCCTCCATACCATTCTTTCCCCGATATCTCCCGGTATGCCCATCCGTCTCCGACGGTGTTGCCGCATCGCCCGTACTCCGTTGAATGATAGGTAAAGACCGTCTCCCGCTCCTGCAGGTGGTGCATCGCCTCGACGACATGCCAGTCGTGGAAGTGGAGGACGTCGAAGGGCGTTCTGTCCTGTCCCCGGAACCGCTCGACCATGTCACGGCTCATCCGGCCGCAGTAATCGATGATATCGTTACCCGTGGGCTGGCAATAGTGGTACTGCACTCCGTTGATCTCCTCGCCGTCTCCCCGCCCCCTCGTGAAAAAGTGTATCTCATGGGTACGGGCGAGTGTCTCTGCGAGGTTGGTTGCTGCGTTGGCAAGTCCTCCGACCCGTTCGGCATGGAGAGACTCCCAGCAGAAAAAAGCAATCTTCAGACTTTCCATATTTTTCCTCTTCGTTTCTTTATCGATTGGTAAACTGTTTTCAGGACCCGCATGCCTGCTGACTGCTGCCGCATCTTCCGGGTGGTTCCGGCTCCCCCCCCCTGTTCCTGCACGAAAGACGAAATATAGAGACCCCTGTCTTTTAGCAGCTCTCGGCGACATTTCCTACCCGGGTCTTCAGGTGCCGTCTTCGTATTGGTATAGACTGGCGGACGTCTGAGCCCTTCTCCGCACGGGGCCGGTATGTTCCTGTTACCACACCTCACAGGTTCCGGCAGCCCGGGCAGTCAGCGCCCTCCTTATACCCTCGAAGAAGATAATGGTTTGCAGGTGAGAGAGCGGCACTTGATCCGCAGGGAAACGCATATTCTGCCGGATACGCGGTGCAGACCGGGCGGCATGAACATCAGAGGAGGGAGATGCCCCGGAGCCGCCGTATGAGATGCTCGCCGTGCGACCCCATCCAGTAGAGTTTTTTGCATCCGGCGCACCAGAAGAAGTCCGTATCGGCGCAGCCCACCGGGGCGTAGGTTGTCTCCCTGATCTCCCGCTCCGTTGCAGGGCGGAGACGGGCGTTGCAGACGGAGCAGCGGCTCATCCGGATCTCCGGCCGGATAAGCCCGGCCTCGACGAGCTGCCTGACCTGGTCGAGGACGTCTTCCGAATGGATATAGACGGCCGCATCGCCGCCTCTCCGGGCAAGCTCTTTGTCGCGGGTGAGCAGAATTCGGCTGCTCTCCGCCGCAATCTCGAGGAGGACGGTATCTTCGCGGGTATTGCCCCGGGTGAGCGAACTTGCGCTCATCGTATCGTAGCCCATGAAGCGGAGGTAGCGGGTCAGCGTCCCGAGCATACGGTCGGCGAGGAACCGCACCCCGCTTCCGGTCTTTTCAGTCGATCTTCGAGACATACGTGATACTGCCGCCGCAGGCCGTACACCGGTGGTCTTCGACTCCTACGACCCTGGTCGCAAACCCCGTCCGCTCGATCGCGACCGCACCGCACTCCGGGCAGTAGGTGTTCTCGTAAGGATGGTTCATGACGTTGCCGAGGTACGGGTAGTGCATGCCGAGGCTCTTTGCGTGCTCGTAGATCTTCTCAAGCTGCGCAACGCTGGTCGGGCCTTTATCCTGCATCTTGTAATCGGGGTGGAACCGGGTGAAGTGCATCGGGGTATCGGGGCCGAGGTGTTCGAGCACCCACCGGATCAGGGAGTCCATCTCTTCGATGGAGTCGTTCAGCCCCGGAATGACGAGGGTCACGGTCTCGACGTGCAGACCGAGCTCGTGGGCGAGTATCGTGGCGTCGAGGACGGGTTCGAGCTTTCCGCCGCAGACCTTTTTGTAAAAGGTATCCGAGAAGGCCTTGATATCTACGCGGAAGGCGTTCAGCATGCCCGCGACCTCGCGGAGCCCCTCCTCGGTTATGTAGCCGTTCGTGACGTATACCGTGCCGAGCCCCTGCTGCCGGGCGAGCGATCCCATGGCGAGAGGATACTCGTGCCAGATCGTCGGTTCGTTGTAGGTCCAGGAGATGCTCGCAGAGCCGGTCTCGACCGCCCGGCGCACTCCTTCCTCAGGAGCGAGGTCTCGGAGCATCTGCTGCTCGAGGGTTGCCTGGGAGATATGCCAGTTCTGGCAGTGGCTGCAGTGGAAGTTGCAGCCGATGGTGCCGAGCGAGTAGCAGAGGCTGCCCGGGAGGAAGTGAAAGAGCGGTTTCTTCTCGATGGGATCGACCGCCTCGGCGCTGATTTTGCCGTAGGTAGCGGCATACAGCGTTCCACCGCGATTTATCCGAACGCCGCAGACACCCTGCTTCCCTTCGCGAATGGTGCAGCGGTGCGGGCAGAGCGAACAGTGTACCGTCCCGCCTTCGAGTTTCTCGTACAGTCGTGCTTCATGCATGCGGACCACATATCCGAATGAGATAAACCCCTGTATATAGGTGATGCCGGAACCGCCGTCGCGCCGCCGCGGTATTCGCACCGTTTGTACGCGTATCTCGTGTATTCCCGGCGTTGACGGCGTATATATCTGCATCTCCGGGAGAGAGGCAGTGCACCGTCTTCAACAGTTATATGAGTGATCTGTTGGAAAAGTATACGGTGGAATGAAGAGGATAGTCATCTCACTCGGCGGCTCGGTTCTAGTCCCAAATCTTGAGTCGAATAATATAGAACGGTACGTTGCCGTTCTCAAAAAGATAGCCGAAAAATGCCGGATTTTTATTGTGGTCGGCGGCGGCGGAGAGGCACGCCGTTATATAGGGGCGGCGCGATCCGTCGGCATCGACGAGGCGACGGCGGACGAACTCGGTATTATGGTCACGCGCCTGAACGCACGCCTGCTCGTCGGCGGACTCGGAACGGCTGCATATCCCCGGGTGGCCGAGAACTACACCGAGGCGAAGGAGTTTGCGGAGACGGGGAAGATAGTCGTCATGGGCGGGGTCACTCCGGCGCAGACGACCGATGCCGTCTCGGCGGTGCTCGCCGAGAGCGTCGGTGCGGATCTTCTCATCAATGCCACCTCGGTCAACGGGATCTACAGTGCCGATCCGAATAAGGATGCGGGCGCCGTCAGGCACGAGCGGTTGACGAGCGGTCAGCTCCTCGAGATCATTGCCCACGGGAGACTCAATGCCGGCGCGAACACCGTTCTTGATATCGTCGCCGGGAAGGTCGTCGAACGGAGCGGCATCCCGCTCCTGGTGCTGGACGGCCGCGACCCCGAGAACCTCGCAAGGGCGATCCTGAAGGGCGAGTTCGTCGGCACGATCGTCGGGGATGCGGGCTCCTGCCCGCTGCCGGTCTGATCGGCCTCCCCTTCATCGGCAACTATTTTTGCTCGCTCTGCCAATGTATTCAGGCACAGGGGTAGTAGGGTAGCCTGGTCCATCCTAGAGCGTTTGGGACGCTTTGACGGCAGTTCGAATCTGCCCTACCCCATCGATTATGGATCCGGATACGGCATGTGCAATCTACCGGCGCCTTTCGAAGCACTATCCTATCGTCGGCGGCCGCACCAACTTTATTCCGTTCGACAATCCGTTCGAGTCCCTTATTCTGACCATCCTCTCCGCCCAGACCACCGACCGGTCGGTCACTGCCGTGCGCGATGCGCTCTTTTCGCGGTACCCGACCCCGGAGGCGCTCGCCGCTGCCTCGCCTGCAGAGGTCGAACCGATCATCAGGACGATCGGGTTTCATCACGCAAAAGCTGCGTATATCGTCGGGACGGCGCAGAAGATCGTCGAGTCGTTCGGCGGCGAGGTGCCGCGGACGATGGACGAACTCCGGTCGCTGCCCGGCGTCGGGAGAAAGACCGCGAACATTGTTCTTTCCCATGCCTTCGGGATCAACATCGGGATCGCCGTTGATACGCACGTTAAAAGGGTCTCGCACCGTCTCGGGATGACCGATAGCAGAAATCCCGATATCATCGAACGCGATCTTATGGCGCTCCTCCCCGAGGGGACCTGGGGTGAGGTGAACTATCTCCTCATCCGGCACGGCCGGGAGATCTGCACGGCCAGAAACCCGCAGCACGATGCGTGCTTTCTCCGTGATCTCTGCCGCTACTATGCAGAAGAAGTGAGGGCGAAAAGCCCCTGATCTTTTTTTAAAGCCAGATCGCCTGGTAGACCAGGAAACAGAGCCAGGCAACGATCGCGGCTGCCGGAATCGTCAGAACCCACGCGGCGACGATCTCGCGGACGATACCCCATTTTACCGCGGAATAGCCGCGGGTCGCGCCGACACCCATGATCGCGCCGGTCGTGGCGTGGGTCGTCGAGACCGGCACGCCGAAGGCGGTCATGAGCGAGAGGACGGCACCCGCCGACGTCGAGGCGCAGAAACCCTGATACGGCCGGATCTTGGTGATCTTGTTTGCCATCTTATCGATGACGCGCCACCCGCCGAGGAGCGTTCCGAGCGAGATGGCAAACGCCGAGGCGAGGATGACCCAGAGAGGGACGGAAAACTCGGTGATCAACCCGCCGGCAAGGAGCAGCGCCGTGATGATACCCATCGCGTTCTGGGCGTCGTTGCTGCCGTGGCCGATCGCCTGGAACGAGCCCGAAAAGATCTGGAGGTTGCGGAAGATATTGTTCAGCCGCTGGGGCGGGTAGTTCCGGACGGTGCGGACGACGATGAGCGCGAACGCGAATGCCGATATGAGCCCGAGCATCGGTGAGACGACGATGAAGACGAGGACCGCGAGGATGCCGCTGATCTTGATGATACCCGTTGCGATGAGCACCGGAAAGGTCAGCGTCACCCCGATCAGGGCGCCGAGAGCGACGTACCGCGATACGGGCTCCTTGTGGTACAGGGCGAGGGCTGCCAGCGCGGCCATGCCGAGTACCGCTCCTATGAGCCCGTAGATCACCACGAGTTCGACGATCTCCAGCGTCGGCCAGCGTATCGCCGAAACACCCGCGCCGGCAATGCCTGCACCGAGCAGTCCGCCGATGAGCGCGTGGCTGCTCGAGACCGGGATGCCGAGGTACGAGGTGACGAACACCCAGAGGACGGCACCGATGAGGCCAACCAGAATGAGCGGGGGGGTGAGGAACATGGGATCGACGATCCCTTTTCCGATCGTCTGTGCAATGGCGGTCGTAAAGAGCAGCGGGCCGACGAGATTGAAGATGCCGGCGAGTGCCACTGCCTGAAGCGGGGTGAGCGCCTTTGTGGCGATGATGGTGGCGATGGAGTTTGCAGCATCGTTGAGCCCGTTTGCGAAGTTGAAGAGCAGCGCAAGGGCAACTCCGATGAGTATGACGAGTTCCATGGCAATCAGGAGTGTCTGATGGCGATATCGCTGAGGATATTGGCGGCGTCTTCGCACTTATCGGTGGCGAGCTCGAGGTTCTCGTAGATATCCTTGAGTTTGATGATGGTGATTGCATCGCTCGTCGTGAAGAGGTTCCGGATAGCTCTTCCGAGCACCCCGTCGGCGATATTTTCGAGCCGGTTCACCTCGATGCACCGTTCTTCGATGTTCTTCGGATCTTTAATGGTCCGGATGCCCTTGACCGCACCCTCCACTTCGACGACACTGACCTGGATCAGCTTCGCAAGCTCGATCATGGCGTCGTCCGTCTCTTTGATGCAGTAACTGTGCATCTGCTGAGCGGTGCCGTCGATGTAGTCCAGAATGTCGTCGAGTGCCGATGCCAGACGGGAGATCTCCTCGGGTTCGAGCGGCGTGATGAACGTCCGGTTCAGCTGCTCGTAGATCTCGTGCGTGATCTCGTCGCCCTCGTGTTCGATATCCTTCATCAGCTGGACTTTTTCTTTAACGTTCGTATAGTCCTCGACAAGCTCTACCAGGAGATCGGCCCCTTTGACGACCGTCTCCGCCTGCTTCTCCAGAAGATCGAAGAATATCCGATCCTGCGGTACAACCCACTCCTTGATTCCCACAATAATCACCAGAATGGTATGTCTTCTCTCTCAAAATAGCGATCGTTTTTCCCTGGCAGTACCGGTGCGCTGACGGGGGGAGCAATTGCCGTATCTGCCCGACCAACCCGGGCAGGTCGTTTCTCCGAGCGTACGAGGGGCCGGGAAGAGCGGTCACGCCCCGCTCCTGAGACGATCGTTTCCTCTTCCGTTGACGAGAGCGACGAACCCGATTCCCCCGGCGATGTCGAAGACGAAGAATATGAGGAGCTGGATCGTCGTGATGCTCTGGCTATTCAGCGGACTTCCCATACCGCCGGGAAAGAGGCCGGGTAGGGCGAGTGCTGCGAATTGTGTATGAATAGCAATAATAAGCATCTGAATGATTATTACGCCGGTTAAGAATTGCAGCACGTACAGCAGGGTATTCTCTTTCATTTACAGAGTGTTGGCATCAGGTGATAATCAAATTAGCTGATATTTGTAACTTTCTTTAGGGTGGTGTAACCGCCGTTCCAGGGATTTTCAATTCAAATAACGTAGATTTGATATTATCTGGAGCTGCGACGACGCATGGAGGGAAATGGACGGGAGATGGAAAGGGTTGACCATCAGCGGCTTATCGGCCTCCTGAACGGGGTTAAAAACCGGGCGCAGCCCCGGCTGGAAGCGGGCCGTGACTGTGTCGGAAGTATTCAGATAGTTTTATATTATAGGTACTATTCCTTGGGAGTGTTCCTCGGGTGATGCAAATGACAAAGGAGAAAGTGAAGGTGAAACACCTCGGAGTATGGTCGGTCGCATGGTTCTTCGCTATTCTGAGTGCCCTGTACGGGCTGGTTAACGGAATCCTGGTCGTGATTGCAACGGCGCCGGTACTCGATGCAAGCATTTTTGCTGCGATCGGGGGTGGTATTTTCGGCATCATCGTCTCGGTGATTGTCTGGGCGATCGGAGGATTTGTCGGCGGAGCAATCGCGGCGATCATCTACAACTTCGTCTTCGCCGCTTCCGGCGGTATTGAAGTGGACCTGGATGTAGAATCATGATTCTCTTTTTTCCGGGATTCCTGCGCTGAAGCTCTGCAGCCTTGTTTTCCATTCCCGGATCCGCGGAAAAGCATGCCGGAGGAACAGCGTTCTCCACCTTCGCAGAGCGTCTTCAACAGCCCCGGCGTCGGGGCAGCGACGATCACCGGGGAGCTTGCCACTGCCTGAAAACCCGGGTAACTATCTTTGCTGGATACGACGTTCCTTTCATACAGCATGGAGACGTTCGAGGAGGCAAGGGCGTTCACCGATGATCCGTCGTACGACGCCGAGCGGCAGATTGCATTCGAGGAACTCCGCACCGGGATGAACGAGGGTTCGATTGACCCTCCGCTGCGAGCTCCTTCGGGAGTTTTCAGAGGTCCCTCACTGTTTCACCCTGCAGAGCTGCTACGGCCATTTCGTACACGAACGGCAGCCGGATGCTCATAATCTCGAGCCACTTGCAGGCTATGCAGGTGTGATCGACGAGGTTTTGTACCGCATCGCGTATCTGGCGGTCTGTATCCGAAATAGTGAGGCAGGCTTTGCGCTGCAGCGTGATCTCCGGGACGTCGCCGGGATCGATCCGTCGTACATCCAGTTCGGGAGCGCCGGGTGGTTCTGGGAGCGGCGTATCAATACATACGTCCTACAGGTGGAGCCGGAGCGGTGCAGACTGGAGGACACCTGCCCCGTCGGCATCGACGAAGCCCTTCGCCTGGAGCAGGTTCGTGAACGGTTCTTCCGCGAGCTGCTCGGAATAGCCCGGAGACACCGCTATCCGGAGGGGTGAGCGCGGGCTCATCCCCGTTCGACAGGTTCATATGCATCCCTGCCGTTGAAGCCTCTGCTATGACCTCGCGAATGCTCTCCCGCGACGACCTCGAGCAGCGGGTCGTCGATTTTCTGGCGACGGAAGGAATGTGCGTCCTCGCCACCTGCTCGATGAACGTCCCGAGGGCGTCCGCCGTCGAGTTCTTCCCGGCAGGGACGACGCTCTATATCCTGACCGAGGGAGGCCGGAAGGTTGAGAATATCAGCGAAAACCCGGCAGTCTCGGTGGCTATCCATACGCAGTTTATCGGGTGGGAGCATATCAAGGGTATCCAGCTGACCGGCATCGCGGAGATAGGCAGATACGGATCGGCGATATTCAGCGAGGGCGAGGCGGCATACCGGAGGAGAAAGGGGCAGGATGCCCGGAGCATCCCTGAAGAGCTCTACGCAATCCGGATCACGCCGGTGCGGATTGAGTTTCTTGACATGACGCGGAGAGCGGAAGGTCTCTCGCCGAAGCAGGAGATCGAGTATCCGGTGGATGCCGGCCGCGCAGGTGTCTGCCGGGTCGGGTTCTGATCACCCGGTCTCCGCAAGGCTCCGCCGGATCTGCCGCCGGGTCTGCCATTCAATTACGCGGCCGACGGCGTCGTAGACCGGGTTGACCGGCACGTCGACGAAGTAGCGCTTCCCGGGCGCGAGCCAGCCCATCTCGTCCCAGTAGGCGTAGTCGACCGGAGAGTGGTTTCGGAGCTCGTCGAACGTTCCCCGCTGGCCGTGAAAGATGATGACGTCCCGAAGGCCGGGTGACGCCCGCGTCTTCCGGTTTAGGGCCTCATAAAAAACTCTTGCGGCATCTCTGAGTGTCTGCTCGTTCTTCTGCGTCTGCCGTGCGGAGATCACCGGCGACGTGACGATACCGGCGCGGCCGGCGACCTCGAACCCCCAGACGGTGGCGACGAGGTTTAAGTAGTCGAGGACGTCTTTCTCCCCGAGCGCACCGGCGGTCGCGAGGAGGAGCGCTTTTTTGTCGAAGAACCGGGGACGGTGAAAGATGTAGCTCAACCGGTCGATGAAGACCTTCATCAGCCCCGAGACGTTCATTCCGTAGACCGGAGAGGCGAAGATCACGCCTTCGGCGTCGTGCATCTTCTGCTCGATCGACGGGGCGTCGTCCTTTCGGGGGCAGCGCTCCTCGCCCTTCTCGAAACAGAGGAAACACCCGAGGCACTGGGCGAGGTTGGCATCCTTCAGCATCAGGTACTCAAACTCCACCTCCCCGAGCGACCGCATCGCTGCCTCGATCGTCTGTGCCGCCCGGTAGGTGTTGCCTTTCCGCGGGCTGCCCATGATGACAAGGACTCTCATGGGCATCCCATGGCGGCCGGACAGCATCAATCAGCCGGTTGATCGGCACTATCCTTATGTAGTCCGGCACGCATCATGGCGCAGTGAGATGCTATGGCCGGTGAAGAGATGCTTGTCTTCTGGGCAGGGGCGGTGATCTTCGGGCTTGCCACCCTGCTTTTCGTGGTGCTCAAGCTTCGCAGACCCGAATATGGGATCTTCTACGGTTCCGATATCTTCGTCTGCTTTATTACGACGATCTCGTATGTTACGATGGCGCTCGCCCTCGGGACATCCGTCGCAGCGGACGGACAACCGATATACTGGACGCGGTGGCTCTACTACATCGCAAGCTGCAGTATCCTGACGCTCGACGTGGCCTATCTCGCCGGCAGGCCGACGGTGACGAAGTTCGAGGTCGCACTCTTCACCGGGCTCGTCATGTTCTGCGGCTTTCTGGCAAGTTTCCTCACCGGGCCTGAGAGGTGGTGGTTCTTCGCATTCAGCAGCGCCGCATACGCAGGGCTCCTCTACACCCTCTTTGCCGGGACGGGGCGGGCAGAGCCGGGGATGAAGCCGGTCATGTGGTTTATCCTGCTATTCTGGACGCTCTTTCCGGTCGTCTGGGTGCTGGCGCCGACTGGGCTCGGGATCATCACGACTCCTGCCGGGGCGGTTCTTTACGCCATCCTCGACATCATCACCAAGATCGTCTTCGGTCTCTGGATCACGATGCGTATTCTCCCTTTCCGGCAGCCGATCGGATGACCGGCGCTTCGCCGCTCCTCTCCGCTTACCGATCCCCTGCCTCACCTCTCGTCAGCCGGCTTTTTGAGGTGCGCACGCAGGTACGCAAAATCATCCTCGGTCGCGTTGATCTCGTAGAGCACGGTTCCGTACCCCGGACAGAGCTTCGTGAAGGGAAGAAGGATCTTCTGCCTCCGGATCTGCATGCCGAGAAGCATCGGCGCTTTGAGCAGTATCCGGATATCCCGGAAGACAAACTCCGGGTAGAGTTCGTACTGCTCTTTTGAGTTCTTCGTAACGTACCTGTTCACTTCATCGGGCGTTGTGTCCTTTAAGAGCACCTTGCCGCCGAGATTGTTAATGCATCGGGAGGGCATATGTTCGTATGTCTCCGAACTAGTTTGTATACTTTCCGGAGCACTATTGCAGGAAAACTATACCAACCCGACCGCCGATACCTCCGGTTATGTACGTTGTCGCATTCAGTGGAAGCCCGCGAGCGGAGGGGAACACCGAACGGCTGATCCGCCACGCCCTCGCCGTCCTCGAGGAGGAGGGGATCGAGACCGAACTCGTCCGGATCGGGGGAAAACCGGTTCACGGCTGCACGGCATGCCAGAAATGCTTCGAGAACCAGGATAAACGCTGTATCATCGGGAAAGATGTCGTCAATGACTGCATCGAAAAGATGATCGCGGCAGACGGGATCATCATCGGTTCGCCGACCTACTTCGCCGACCTCTCCCCCGAGACCAAAGCCCTCATCGACCGGGCAGGGTTCGTGGGGATCGCTAACGGCGGGCTCTACGCCCGAAAGGTGGGTGCAGCGGTCGTCGCCGTCCGCCGTGCCGGAGCGATCCACGCCTTCGACTCGATCAATCACTTCTTCGGCATCAGCAATATGTTCACGGTGGGCTCGTCCTACTGGAACATCGGCATCGGGCTTGAGGCAGGGGACGTCGAGGAGGATGCCGAGGGAATCGCGACGATGCAGAACCTCGGGCGGAATATGGCGTGGCTCTTAAAGAAGATAGCCTCGTGACCCGGCCCGGTGCCGTATGACTGTGATCCTGTATATCGCCGCAAGCCTCGACGGCTATATCGCCCGCGAGGACGGCGACGTCTCATGGCTGGAGATATACGGGGAGAGCGGGGAAGATTACGGCTATCCGACCTTCTTCGCCGGGATCGATGCGCTCGTCATGGGATCGAGGACGTACGAGCAGATTGTAGGATTCGGCGAGTGGCCGTACGGGGATAAGCCCGTCTACGTTGTTTCGGGGAGGAGGCTGCCGGTTCCCGAAAGGGCGAACGTCACCTTTCTTTCGGGCACCCCGCACGACCTCGCCCTCTGCATGCGGAGACGGAACCACAAAAACGTCTGGCTGGTCGGGGGCGCTTCGCTTGCGGGGCAGTTCCTGCGCGACGGCCTTGTCGACGAGATCATCCTCACGGTCATCCCCGTGCTGCTCGGCGGGGGCATCGCGCTCTTCGGGAGGCTTGGGAGCGAGGTGCACCTCGCCCTTCTCGGTGCCGAAACCTACCCTGCCGGCGTCGTTCAACTGCGATACGCAATTCAGCCGGGATAAGTGCGGATTTCGAAAGAGATAAGGGATATCTTTTCTATTGTTTATCAGGAGCCTTTCAGGGCGGGGCTGGTATACCGTGAACGAACTCGATGATTTTCTCGAACCGCTGCATCAGGGCGTCTGGGAGGTTGCGGTACCGAAGGAGTCGGTGGAAGGGTCACCGGGCACCGGGTGGGCGAAGTCTGCGATCAACCTCCCCACCCCCGGCACGATCGCCAGTTACCGGAAAGGGCAGTACCACGTGCACGAGACGGCGACGGAATGGCGGGTGCACCTCGACCGCTACGATCCGAAGGTGCATCCGCTGCTTCACCTGGTCGACGATGCCCCGCTCGTCTTTATGATCAGCGGCACGCTCCTGGCGCTCATCATGGATACGAAGAGCGCTCTACGCAGGGAGACCTCATCCCTCGTTGCGGAGCAGAAGGCGGCATGGCAGCTCCTGCTCGTCGCCGGGTTCTGCATGATGCTGATCGGCGTGCTGATCGGTATCGACCCGCTCTCATCCTTCGAGCGGATCGTCATTCTCGGCGTCCGGTTGAGCGTTCTCTGCCTTGCTCTCGTCATCATCGCAAAAGGGCTTGACCCGCGTTCTTTCCGGGTCGTTTCCGGCGGGAGAGTCCTCCTCGGGTTCGGCATCCTTGCTGTCGGCCTCACGTCGTTCTCCCTCGACCTTGAGTGGGTGGCCTCGAGTTTCGTCCTGATCCTGGCACTCTGGGCCTTCGCGAGCGCCGTCGTCTCGCTGAAACGGACTGTCCGGGGTCGTTTCGACGTCCCGGAGGGTTTCTACAAGCGCCTCGGTATAGGCATCGCCTCGCTGCTCTTCGCTGTTCTCATCCTCGCGGTTCCGGACGCGGTCGAGGAACTGCTCGTGTATGCCGTGAGCGCGATTGCCCTGCTCTTCGGGTTCTTGCTGGTGCTCGAAGGACTGGGTTTCCGGAGGCGGATGAAGGCGGAGGTCTAACGGAGCGCCGTTCCCGGAGGCGGGCATCGCAGCCTGCCGGGCGGGGCTGAAGCGTCCACCGTTTCAAGCACCGTTCCACTTATTGTCTGATACAGCGTACCTTTTTAATGAAATGCGTGAACCGGCCGTCAAGAAAGATCTCTACTGGTGCGATACCTGCAACGTCCCCCTTATAGGACGCCGATGCGGCTGCGGAGCGGAAGGGAGACAGATCCCTCTCCTGCAGCCCTACGATCTCCGCCCGGCACTCGCGGCGGATGCCGACCTCATCAGGAGGCTCGTGCACGAGCGATTCGGCGCGGTTCCCCTGCCGAAGATCATCCTCCTGAACAAGACCGGAGGCACCGACCGTGCCGACCTCGTGATCATGCACGGGAACCGGTTCGGCTGGCTCACGTTCGATCCGGTGGAGCGCCGGTTCAGTCTCGATATCGCGCCCGAGGCGCTCCCCCATATCATCCCGTACGCAACGCGCGGCATCGTCGCGCTTGAGGATCACCTCGACCCCGGCAGGGGAAAGATCCGTATCGGCGGCAAACGGTTTCCCTTAACCAGCCCGGTGGCCGACGGGATGGCGATCGTGACCTACCGGGGCAAACACGGCACCGGAATCGTCCGCGAGGGGCATATCAAGGTGAAGGAACTCTCGCCGGTAACCCCCCGGGAGTGCAGCGACCCTGACTGGAACGTCGCGATCGACCGGAACCGCTACCACCTCAAAAACCTCGAGCGGGCCGCCGTCCGCACCATCAAGCAGCATATGCACGACCGGCCGAACGCGAACGTATCCTTCTCCGGCGGCAAGGACAGCGCCGCCGTCCTCCACCTCGCCAGGAAAGCCGGTGTTACGAAGGCGTTCTTCATCGATACCGGGATAGAGCTCCCCGAGACGGTCGAGTACGTCGCATCGCAGGGCGTCGAGATCGTCCGGAAAGCCGGAGATTTCTTCCAGGCGGTCGAGAAGGTCGGGCCGCCCGGGAAAGACCATCGCTGGTGCTGCAAGCTCCTAAAGCTTCATCCGCTCAAGATCTACCTCGCCGAGGTCGGCCCCTCCGTCACGATGCAGGGGAACCGGTGGTACGAGTCATGGAACCGTGCCGATCTCGATGAAACCAGCCAGAACCCGGCGAACCCCCTGCAGCTGAACGTATCCCCGATACGGAGCTGGCGGGCGCTCGAGGTCTTCCTCTACCTCTGGTGGCGGAACGTTCCCATCAACCCGCTCTACGATAAGGGACTCGAACGGATCGGGTGCTACCTCTGTCCGGCCATGCTCGAAAGCGAGTACGAAGCGCTCCGGGTCATGCACCCCGACCTCACCCGCCGCTGGGACGAGTTCCTCGAGAAGTGGGCTGCGAAGTCGGGGATGCCCGAGGCCTACTGCACCTGGGGGCTCTGGCGATGGCGGGCGCTGCCGCCGAAGATGCGCGAACTCTGCAGGGAGAAGGGTATTCCCGTCAACGACGACTATACCCTGCGTCCCCTGCCGGAGGCTGAGCGGCGGGTTCTGGCCGAACCTGCTGCACGGGCTCCGCCTGCCGAACCGCCCGTGATCGCCGATGAGGCCGAGGGGTTCGCCGTGGATGCCGTCAGGAAAGATTTCCCGATCCTCGGCGACTTTGTCTACCTCGACTCCGCAGCGATGAGTTTCTCACCGGAGCCCGTCGTAGCGGCGCACCTCGAGTTCGAACACCGCTACCGGGCCAACGTCGGGCGGGGCGTGCACCGGTTCACCCGGATAGCGACGCAGCGTTACTGGCATGCTCACGAGAAGGTGGCGCGGTTCATCGGGGGCGATGCGGGCGTTACTGTCTTTACGAAGAACACGACCGAGGCGATCAACATGGTCGCGCAGGGGCTCTGCTGGAAGCCGGGAGACCGGGTGATCACCACGATCCTCGAGCACCACTCGAACCTGCTGCCGTGGCGGGCGCTCGCTCGGCAGGGTGTCGCGCTCGACGTCATCGGCATCAACGAGGACTACTCGCTCGACCTTGCCGCGCTCGAGGACGCCATCACCGATACGACCCGGCTCGTCGCCGTCACCCACGCCTCGAACGCCATCGGCGTCGTTACGCCCGTCGAAGAGATCGCCCGGATCTGCCGTGACCGCGGCGTTCTCCTGCTCGTCGACGCTGCGCAGTCCGTCCCGCATATGCCCGTCGATATCGGCAGGCTCGGATGCGACTTCCTCTGCTTCTCGGGCCACAAGATGCTCGGGCCGACCGGCACCGGCGTCCTCTGGATGCGGGAGGCGATCATCGAACCGTCCCTGCTCGGCGGGGGGATGATCGAGACCGTGACGGAAGATGCGTATGTTCCGGCGGAAGGTTACGGCCGCTACGAGGCCGGGACGCCGAACGTTGCCGGCGGGATCGGCCTCGGGGTTGCGGTGGACTATCTCGAAGCCATCGGCATGGAGAAGATCCGCCGGCACGAAGAGCGCCTGACGACGCGGCTCATCGAAGGGCTCTCTGCCATCGACGGCGTCCGGGTCTACGCTCCGAAGGATCCGGCATCCCGTATCGGTGTCGTCTCCTTCAATGTCGAGAATATCCACCCGCATGAGGTCGCGCAGTACCTCGACGAGGAGGCGGAGATCCTCGTCCGGTCGGGCTACCACTGCTGCCAGCCGCTCATGGAGTATCTCGGTCTGCCCGACGGGACGGTGCGGGCGAGCTTATCGCTCTACACCACCGAGCAGGAGATAGATCTCCTCATCGCCGCCGTCGGCGAGATCGCACGGGGACGCTGACGCGTAGCGCAGGCTGCACTTCGCGTCTTGGCGGCGTAGGCGTGACCGACCGGACGTGAAGCCCGCTGCACAGCCTCACGCAGACAGTCCCGTTATCCTCTCCGCGTGCGCATAGACCGCCATGTCCGGCGTTCCCGCAGACCCGACGATGCAGAGGCCGGTCTCCAGAGCGATCTCCACGGCGAGGGCCGTCGGGGGTCCGGTGGAGACGAGCACCGGGATCTTCGCCATGAGGCACTTTCGGACCATCTCGGAGGTGACGGATCCGGTGCCGACGGCAACCATCCGGGAGAGGTCAAAACCGTCACGCAGTCCCCGCCCGATCACCCGGTCAAGTGCATTGTGCCGGTCGAGATCCTGAGAACAGGCGACGATCCGGCTCCCGTCTGCGAGGGCGACCGCCTCGAGCACGCCGGGCGCAGGGAGAGCATCGACGGCGGCCTTGATCTCCGGAACGGCTACCATATGGTCCGAGTCGATCGCGGGCAGCTTCTGCGTGTCGATGTAGGAGGCCGCGCCCCCGCACCCGGAGAGGATGGTCTTCTTCACATTCCCCCTCCTGAAGGGATCCTTTGTAAGGACACTGATCCGGTTCTCTTCGATCCTGACTGACTCGATCTCGCCAGGGCTCCGGATAATCTCTTCGGTATAGAGATAACCGGTGATGAAGTCCTCAAGCCCGGCGGGGCTCAGGATCACGGTCGTCAGGTGCCTGCCGTTGACGAAGATCGCCACCGGCGCCTCTCTGGCGACATCCTGGACAAACTCGCCGTCGCCGATACGGGTACAGGTGATTCGCTGAAACATGATCATCACATCGCAGACTGTCGGCATCGGGTTTATACCCCCGGTGCGGGACCATCGTGTGTAGAGGTGTGCGGGAGGGAGTCATAATACCTGATACTCCCGGGCAGGGAGGGGCGAAGCGTCCCGTGCCCGGGAGATCACAACGCCCCCCCCGTACCCGCGGCACAAAAAAAGATGTTTGTGGAATCTTCACTCGACGGCCGCAATACTGATGCTGAAGCAGTCCCCGCTGAAGAGAGCCAGATCGTATTCTGCCGTATCGGAGACGATCGCCGGATACTGCCTGGCAAGCCTGAAGAGGGCGGCGTCCTCCGGCAGTGCGGGATCCATCGGGGTGTCGACGTTCTTCTGGATGATGAGGCGCGCAGGATCGAGGTTGGTGGCATAGTAGTCCTTGAACACTGTTCGCTTCTCGTCGGGTATGGTGACCCAGTCCCCCGCATCGGCAACCGTCACGTCGTTCGGGACCCATCCGTAGCCGGGCAGGTAGTACTCCGACCAGAAGTGGGTGCCGGCATCCTCAGACAGCAGCATCTGGTAGCCTCCGGGCGTGCGGGCCGGGATCCCGAGCGACCGGCAGAGCGCAGCAAAGAGCATGCTCTGGGTGCCGCAGTCGCCGTGACCGGTCTCGAACATGTAGGTGGACTCAGCGACCTTCGGCACCCGGGCGTCGAGTGACGTATGCGGGACGTGGCTGTAGGGGTAGGTCTCGATGATGTAGCGGTAGATCAGCTGTGCCTGGAGGTGCGGGTTCGTCTCATTCCCGACGATCTCCTTTGCTTTCTGCCGGATCGCATCCGTGATCTCGATGTTCCGCTCGGATGTCGTGTAGAGCAGGTACTCGGGATCGCTCGTGTTGTACTCCCCGACCTGTGCCGGGTCGATGTCGTCAAAGACCTGTTCGTAGGAGACAAAATCGATATCCGCCGAGAGTATCAGGTCTCCGTTGACCGCTTCGGCCGGGATCTCGTAGTAGACGTAGCCGATGACTCCCGTGGTGACTGGGCCGGCGACGATGTAATCCGGGCACGACAGGTTCGTAACGGTCACGTTCCGTTGCGAGTCCGTCTCGACCGGAAGCGGGTACCAGATCTTCAGCATGCCCGACGAGGGAAGCATCTCGTGCGGAATCTCAAGCAGCTCGACTCCGGCGTAGTGCACCGGGTTCACGTACAGCCCGGTCTTCCCGGATGGGGTCTCCGACCAGGCGTATCGAGCGGTATAGTCGATATCAATACTCTTGATCTTCTGCATCTCGTCGACGTGCGCGTAGAGGTAGTCCGAGGCGACGTCGTAGAAGTAGAGCGTCTCGTTCTCCGAGACGATCGTCTGCGCACGGTTCTCCAGCCAGTCGGTTATCTTCTCGTCGGTGATGCCGGATACCTTCTCCCGCAGCGCCGCCTCTGCGCCCGCGGCATCGAACTGATACTCAATGTATGTCCTGTTCGCCCGGAACATTGCATTCCTGGCCGCCTGTGCATTATCGGAATCGCCGGCACCGGCATAGAGGGCACAGGCCTCCGCAAAGCGTTTCTCAGCGATCCGGTAGTTTGCATCCGCGTATTCGGCCAGACCCCGGGCATATGCCTCGTCGGCAGGCGAGGCGCCCGATGCATCGGGTACTTTCTTTTCTTCCGTTATGCCGGTGCAGCCCGCCGCAAACGAGAGAAGGAGGGCGGATACGACCAGAAGAGCGGTAACGAAACGGTGATCCATACAAGATAACAGAGATAAACATTGGATAAACCTTTCTATCTCTATTGGCTGTCTTACTGGAGTTTTCGGTGTTTTCGCGCGTTCTCCAGTCGTTGCCAGGAATGAAGAGCACGCCAGGCCGTGCTCCCGTAGAGGCCGCTGCCGGAGGTTCTCCCTGACACTATGCCTTGCCGTATCGGATGTTGCCGTCCGGGACTCGCATATCGAACCGGGCTCCGCTGCCGTGCGTTCCGGTCTCCAGGAGGGCAATCCCGGTGATGGCGAGGATCTCACGCGAGAGGAAGAGGCCGTGGCCGGTGTTCCTGCCGACACCCCACCGGAAGAGTCCGTCCCTCTCCTCCATCGGGACGCCCTGTCCGTCGTCCTCGCACCGGAGGAACGTGCTGCCGTTGTCGCGCCTGACCGAGAAGGTGATCTCCGTCACATTCCCGCCGTGGCGGAGCGCGTTCTCAATGAGGTTGTAGACGACCCTGGAGAAGAGGGGATCGGCATAGATCTCGGCACCATCGGTATCGGCACGGATCGTCACCGGATAGCTCCGGAACGAGGCGGCCTCCCTCTCCACGATGGTTCCGACGTTCTGCCAGACCGGAGACTGCTGGCCGAGATCCTGATAGTCACGGGTGAACTCGACCTGCTGCTGGATGATCCCGGCCGCCGTATCGCATTTTGCAAGCCGGTTGAGAAGGATGGGATCTTTTGTATCCTCCGACGCAAAGGAGAGGTGACCACGGAGAACCATCACCTGGTTTAAGAGGTCGTGCCGGGTGATGCTTGAGAGGAGGGCGAGTTTTCTGTTCGACTCCCGGAGGGCGTTCTCGTGCCTCTTCCGTTCTGTGATATCCCGGAGTATCACCACAGCTCCGGCAAATGCTCCGTCGTCGCTCCGGATACCGGCGCCGGAGATACTTACCGGGAGCGGGCGGCCGTCTCTCTGCTCCAGGGTGGTTTCGCGGTCAGAGACCGATCCGTCCGTCCGGATGGCCGAGAAGATCCGCCCGGCCTCCGGGCGGTCGGCGAAGAGCGTATCTGCCGGAGTGCCGGCGAGACCGGGGCGGTCGCGCCCGAGCATCGCCGTCAGCGCAGCGTTCGTCTCGATGATGTGGTTATTGTCGTCGAGGAGCAGCAGCCCGTCGTTCATCGTGGATACAATGGTATCCGCCGTCGTCTGCGGGGTGATGATGAAGAGTCCGTACCTCCAGATCGCGTATCCGACGAAGAATGTGTACCAGATCGCGGTGACCGCCGGGAGCTCGAATATCGCGAAGAACGGTATCGTATCCGCGGCGAGGTAGGAAAAGCCCGACAACAGCGGGACGGATATTCCGACGGCGACGAGTCTGGCCTGCCGTCGTTCAGCCCCGTCCGGAACCCGAAGCATATACCGGGTGCAGAGGAGCCAGGCGAGCGTGGCGCAGGCGAGCGTCCAGAAGTACGCCAGGAGAATGACGGGATGCACGTTTGCGTAGTCCGTCTCGATCGAGTACGCTGCAGCTGCAAACGCCACGGCGGGAAGGTAGAGGCCGGCGAGCGTCCAGGGGGTACGGGAGCCGCGGAGGTGCCGATTTTTCGTAAACAAGAGGATGAAGTGAACGGTAAGGGCGGTATCGACGGGCCAGATCGCTCCCACTGCGTTCCAGACGCCGGCGGACGCCTCCCCGAGCGCGAACTGCATGAATTCGCTGAACGCCCAGAGCGATCCCGTGACCGAGGAGAGAAAGAATATCTGATGGAGGCGACTCGCAGGATTCTTTCCAAGGACAAATGCCCCGAGGAGGGCCACGGCGACGGCAGCGACGAAGAAGAGCTGTGTCATAATCCCATACCAGGAGAACACGAATTATTTCTGGAAATTCCCCTATATATAACATCTGTTTTCCGATATCGATTATTTCATTCTATTTTTAGATACTATGAAATTTTGATTCCTAATTTGCCAGAAATGCGAATATTATTCTTCATGCCCTGACTGGTTTACATTCCTCGAAGCATGAGCGAAGCGGTCATGATCCCCGGTGCACGGCGCCGGTTTGACAGGCTCCTCGGGAAAGGGGAAAAAGTATTATTTGATACGAAGATCTCACTCCATGGCGCCTTCTGAACGGTATCGATCTCCCTCTCGATTCCTTCTCGTGACGGCGGCGTGTCTCCTCGCGCTTTCGGTTGTTCCCCACTCTGCTCTGGGATCAACCCCACCGCTGCTACCCGAGCTCACGCTCTCGGTATCTGACGGCACGATACTTCCCGATGACGGTATGACAATCTCCGTAGCGTGGCACCGGGAGGGGAGCGTGTATCCGCCGCCTGGGGTTATCCAGGTGACGCTCTACAGTGTTTCGGATGAGAAAGTTATCGGGACGTACCCCCTTTCGTCGGACGCGGTCGAGGAGCCCGACGATACGACCCGTCACTACAGCGGCGTGATACGTGTATCGGATCTGCCTCGGGGAGGACTGATCGTCACTGCCATCGATCCTATCTCCGGCGCCGAACGGCGTATCCCGGTCATCCTCAAGGAGACCGGCGCCGACTACAGCGATCTTCAGCACAGAAGGTTCAGTGGGAGTCTGCTCATCGGCGTCGCTCTCCTGCTCGCCTTCGGGCTGATCGTCGTTCCCGGTCTCCTTTTACGGCGGAGATAAAACCAAAACCCGGCCCTGACGCTGCAGCAGACCTTCACGGGATCCGCGCACGGCACTTTTCACGGCTGCAAAAAGGAGAGGATCCCCGGAATCATCACGGGATCACTGCACTTTGATTGCTTCTTCGATCGGCATCGCCGGTGCGACGTGCGCCACGCCGTAGGAGCTGAACGGTGCGGTGATCCGCATCACGGACTTCTCGTCGTCGGCCTCGAAGACCGCTACCGACATGTGTCTCCCGATCAGGACATACCGATGATGCACCTTCACGTCCGACGGAAACTGGAAATGTTTCCAGAGTTCCACGACCCGGTGCGTATGCTCCGGCTCGAACTGGTACCACAGGACAAACAGCATTGCTTCACCTCGCTCCTTCCCCTGCCACATCGAATATATACCTTACCCACGCCCGGTCTCCGGGGAGCACTCCCGGCGGTATACGCCGGGCACAACAGGAGAGATGCCGGGAGATAGCCGAGCTGAAGGCGTAATTCACCAGTCTTTCTTCATCGCCTCCGCCCGGAGATCTTTCGGCATCAGCTCGACGGCGTACCGGAGCGCCGTCCGGGGCATCTCCCGCTTCTTCTGCATGACATAGGCGAAGACTTCGTCCTGGTGCTTCCGGCTCGCCTCCTTTAAGAGCCACCCGTAGCCCTTCTGCACCATATCATCCGTATCGGTGAGGAGCAGGTCGGCGATCGCGAAGACCTCGGCGAGGAACATCCCGCGCTTTGCCGGCACGATCAGCGAGACTGCTGCCGCCCGCCGCATCCAGCGGTTCTCCGACTGCGTCCAGCCCTGCAGCTCCCCGATCAGGTCGGGATACCGCATGACGAGATCCCCGACGGCGTGATTGCAGAACCCATCGCAGGCAGCCCAGTTGGTGATGTAGGTATCGATCCAGCGGGAAAAGACGGCGATGTCATCGGGTTCGAACCTGTCTGCGAGCTTCGGAACCCATGTGGATACCACGAACGCCTCCTCCATGAGCCCCGAGCGGTAGAGCTCTTCGCAGAGCCGGAAGATCTCTTGCTTATCCCGGGACTTGACGTCTTTCCAGTACTTCTTTGCAATTGCCGTTGCGGTTGCGGTCTTCATCCCGTAGCACCGGACGTCTTCCTTGAAGAACCGCTGCGACTTCTTCCGGATCTCGGGGTCCGCGTGCGCCGCGAGTTCCTGCCGTATCGATTCGATGACCGGATCCATTATTCAGGTGTACGAAGGGAGGGATGATAAGGGATGCGGCGGGCTGGTTTGGAGGATCTGGATGCTGCCCTCTTCCTGTACACGCACCTGACCGATAATGGTGAGGAAATCCGGCGGAAACTCCGGAATATAGGATTTGATACGTCTCTCCCGACGCATCTACTGGAGTATGTGTGGCGGCAAAACTGTAACACGGGTGCTTCTTCCGGCTCTATGAAAGGGTCGGGTCTGTCGGGAATGCCAAAGAAGAGTTCATCGCATATCCGCCGTCAGTCGGGGGAGTCATAGACCCGCCCTGAGACTCCTGCGTTCCAGGAGCAGCACGTCCCGCCAGGTGCCATCTTTCATCCGGCCCAGGCGTTCGCGGCGGCCGACGACGCAAAAGCCGTGCTTCTTATGGAGGGCGAGGCTGGGTTCGTTCTCCGGAAAGATGCCTGCCTGTAGCGTCCAGAACCCTTCCCGTTCCGATGCGGCGATGAGCTCGGCTAAGAGCGCGCTCCCGACCCCCAACCCTCGGGCATCTTTTCCTACGTAGACACTGACTTCGGCCACGCCGGCGTAAACCGGGCGCCCGGAGTAGGGGCTGAGCGCTGCCCAGCCCAGAATCTTCCCGTTGCCGACGGCAACAAAACGGCAGGATCGAATATGGCCCGCATCCCAACGCTCCCATGACGGTGCTTCCGATTCGAACGTTGCGTTGCCGGTGGCAATACCCTCCAGATGAATACGGTGGAGATCTTCCCGGTCAGCGGCGCTCATTTCCCGTACGATGAATTCCATCTCGATGAGCCTCGTCTATCGTATTCGAATGTTCGTCCGGATGCGCGATAAGTGATGTGGTATCCGGGGGATGCCCCTCCCCCGGCTACTCCCTCTTCTGCTCGAGCACCGTCTGCCGGGGGCAGAACCCGAATTTCCAATAAAACGAAAAGGACTCCTCGTTCCCGTCGGCGACCGAGACCCGGTTCCTGACCGAGCCGTTCGCATCCAGCCACGCGAGCGCCCGGTTCACGAGGGTCGTGCCGATCCCTGCTGAGCGGTACGTCTCTTCGACATAGATCGACTCGATCTCGCCCGTCATCTCCGGCGAGAGCGAACTTACGCAGTAACCCACGTATCTGCCAGCCGCCGGATCGAAGGCAAGGTCGACCTGCAGGGCGCCGGCCGCTATGAGTCTCACGAAGTGTGCCTTCCGGTCGGCGAAGGTCATCCGCTCGTACCGGCTCCGGAACGCCCGGGCATGTGTATGGTGATGGTCGTTGAGCCTGACCCAGAGCGGGCGGATCAGTTCGATATCGGTGATGCCAATGGTGTGATATTCGATAGGAGGCATCGGTGACTCCCGGGCAGGTCATGCCTTCCCTTTCCCGGCCTTCGTCGGGCATCGGGATACGGCCGCATCGTCGATGCCGAGATATTGCGCACCCCAGGCGCAGAGCGCTTCCATGATCGGGAGCAGGGTCTTGCCGAAGTCCGTGATGGCATATTCCACCCGGGGCGGCACCTCGGGATACACCGTCCTCGTGAGAACCCCGTCCGCCTCGAGCTCGCGGAGCTGCTTCGTGAGCATCTTCGTGTTGACTCCCGGTATCATCTTCTGCAGCTCGGAAAAGCGCATCACATCGTCGCCGAGCGCCCAGAGGATAAGCGGCTTCCATTTTCCTCCGATGACGTCGAGTGCAGCCTCGACCGGGCAATGGTACGTCTTCCCGTTCTTCGTGTAGATCATGGTTACTCCAATGAAAGTATATTACAATTATGCCCGTATCTCCTATATATTCAGTTAGGGCAGATAGTAGTCTAATGGGTCGGATTGCCCTTGCAGAAGAATAGCCGTTATCCCTGCGAGGGGTTACCCAGGAGTCTTCGCATACAGAGCGGAGTGAGGAGATATCTATGGATAAGATACAGATCGGACTGAACTTCTTCATCCCGATGCCGGTAGTGCTCGTCGGGACGCAGGTGAACGGAAAAGCGAACTTCATGACCGTAGGCTGGTGCTCGCGGGCGAACGCGAACCCGCCTATGATCCTCTGCGGAATCGGGAACCACCACTATACGCCACGAGGGATTGCAGAGACGGAGACCTTCTCGGTGAATATCCCGTCATCGGCTCTGATGGAGAAGACCGATTACTGCGGGCTCGTCTCCGGGGATGCGACTGACAAGTCCGGCGTGTTCGATATCTTCTACGGCTCGCTCAAGACCGCACCGATGATCCGGGAATGCCCGGTAAATCTCGAATGCCGCCTCGTGCAGGCGGTGCCGCTTCCGACCAATACGATCTTTATCGGCGAGATTGCGGGGGCGTATGCAGATGCGTCGGTGATGCAGGACGGAAAACCGGACTTCCCCGCGATCGACCCGCTCCTCCTGACGATGCCCGACAACCGCTACCGGCGGCTCGGGGAACCTGCAGGGGATGCTTGGAGCGCCGGCAGGGACCTGATACAGCAGTCGCAAAGAACCTGAACGGACGGCATAGGATGGAAACCATATTCGTAGATCAGGATCTCTGCACCCGCTGCGGGATCTGTTCCGTCGTCTGCCCGATCTCGATTGTCGATGCGGCGGATGACCATACCCTTCCCGAAGTTCGGGAGGAGAAGGCCGGGATGTGTATTGTCTGCGGGCACTGCGAAGTCTCCTGCCCGTCGCAGGCGCTCCTCCTGAATGTCAGGCCGGACGAGAAGGTGGGTATACCGGCCGGTGCCGGCGCCCTGTCGGCTGAAGGCCTCGGTGTTTACCTGCAAAAGCGCCGGTCCGTCCGTCATTACACAGACGATCCCGTCTCCAGGGAGACGATCCTGCAGATTCTCGATATCGCCCGGTACGCACCTTCGGGAGGAAACGGACAGCCGGTACAGTGGCTTGTCGTTCACGATCCGGAGAACGTCCAAAAAATCGCCGGGCTGACCGTCGACTGGATGAAGACCCTGCTGCAGAGCAGCCATCCGATGAGCGGCTACGTGCCGGGGCTCATCGGAGCATGGGAGGCAGGGAACGATGTCATCTGCCGCGGCGCTCCGCACCTGCTCTTTGCCCACGTGCCGGAAGGGAACCCGGTCGCATCCGTGGATGCCATCATCGCGCTGACACACGTCGATATCGCCGCCCCGGCATTCGGCATCGGCACCTGCTGGGCCGGCTTTGTCGCAATGGCCGCCGCCTCGCACGAGCCGCTCCAAAGAGAACTCGGCCTCCCCGCAGGGCGGAAGAGCGCCTATGCAATGATGTTCGGCCATCCGCAGTACAGGGTCTGCGGCATCCCCCGCAGGAGCCCGGCGCAGGTGACCTGGAGATAGGTGCGGATGGCTGAAAAGTATCCCCGGGAACGAGCTGCCATGACTGTTATCGCGATCAACGGGAGCCCACGAAAAACGTGGAACACGGCAACCTTGCTCGAACACGCGCTCGAAGGCGCCGCATCGGAGGGGGCGGAGACGGAACTCGTCCACCTCTACGACCTTGACTTCAAGGGATGCTCGAGCTGCTTTGCCTGCAAGCTGAAAGGCGGAAAGAGTTACGGGAGATGTGCCGTGCACGACGAACTGACCCCGGTACTCGACCGGATCGCCGAAGCGGACGGCCTCATCCTCGGTTCGCCGATCTACTTCGGCACCGTTACCGGGGAGATGCGGTCTTTTATGGAGCGGCTGCTCTTCCCGTACCTGGTGTACTCGAGTCCCCCATCCTCCCTCTTCGAACGGAAGATCCGGACGGCTTTTATCTACACGATGAATGCTCCTGAAGCGTACGCAAAGGAGATCTACGCAGGCCATATCGGAGCCAACGAGTATGCCCTGAAGATGCTGTTTGGTCAGGCGGAGTCGCTCTGCTCGTTCGAGACGCTCCAGTTCGAGGACTACGATAAGGTCGTCTTCAGCTACTTCGACCCTGAGGAGCGGCGGGAACGGCACAGGACGGTCTTCCCGGAGGACTGCAGGCGGGGATTCGAATTGGGCGCTCGCCTGGGAAAAACCGCGTGAAGAAGGCACAGCAGAGTTCATCGATCGAAACCGACTCCTTGAGGCGTATCGGGAATCGACACGATAGTGTCCCCTCTACCCCGGGAAAATGCCATACTTATCGTGCATGACGATTCATGACCTGCCGTCTCCCGAGGTATCGCTCGATATGCGTCTTTGGTATCCCCCTTCCGAGCAGGCGTCCGAAGACCTCCTCCCGGCCGAAGATCGCGATCTCGCTCTTTGCCCGGCGCAGCGCTTCGATCTCGTCGCGGTATGGGATCGGCCCTTCCCCCTCCGTCAGGCGCCGGAGCTCGGCAGGGCCACAGCCGGTGCCTGTCGCCCCGGCAAAACCATCCTCCCGGTGCACCTCGATACGGCAGGTTCCGGTTGCGGAGACTGCGGCGTACTCGATCCGCCGCCACCCCTGCTGCCAATCGATCACCGCGTAGGAGAACGGTGAGCAGTCGAGGGAGATATACGCCTTTCCGGCAATCTCGCCGACCAGCGTCCCGTAGTGGCCGGTGATGATGCACGCTGCCGGAAGATCGAAGAGCCACGTCCGGTTTGCGTACGGGGCGTGCGCCACCACGATATCGACCGCTTCGAGGACTGATTCGGCCATCCTCCGCTCGTTCCCGGTGGGGACGCCGAGGAAGCGTATGCCGCGAACGGCCTCTGTCCTTGACGAGACTTCGTGGAGGTAGGGGCTTGCTTCTGCTGCATCGCGGACACGGTTGTACGTGCCGATTGAGTCGTCGTTGTTCCCCTCGACGACGATGCAGTGCCTTCCTGCTGATACGAGGTGGCGAAGAAGGCCGATGAACCGGTCGGTCTCGTTCGGCTCCGCCCGTGAACACCGGTCGTAGGCGGCATCGCCGGCAAAGACAACGATTGCAGGGTCGGTCTCCCTGACCACGCGGAGGAACGAGGAGGCGTCGACCCTCCGGTTCCCGGAAGAGCCCCGCATCTTCACTCCCCATGCAAGATCGCTGAACGCCAGTATCCTCGTCATGGCCGGAAGGTAGTGCTACAAGAGGTGATAGGCCTCGCGGTCGGGGATGCGCAACGCCGGTTACTCCGCGCCCTCTGCGAACCGGTACGCCCCCTTCGGCACCAGCATCTCAAACCGTGCCCCGCCCTCCGGCTCGCCGGTCTCCCGGATTGCTATGTCGGCGATGGAGAGAAACGCGCGGGCAAGGAAAAGGGCCATCCCTGGCTTTTCCTCGAACCTCCTCTCAAACATCTGCTCTTTCAGGTGCTGAGGTATTCCGGCCCCGTCGTCGGTCTCACGGTACTGCAGGCTGATCCTCGTTGCCCCTGCGGCGTGCAGGACGACGTTCTCCACCAGCACCACGAAGACCTTCTCAAGGAGCAGGCCAGCATAGATCTCGAGCCCGTCGACTCTGAGATCGCGGGAAACATCAAGCATGTCGAGATGGGATATCGCGTAGAGGAATGCATGCATCACATTCTGCCAGGCCGAAGCCCAAGATCCTGCTAATTCCTGGCAAAGGCAAGCGAAT
Organism: Methanoculleus taiwanensis; assembly: GCF_004102725.1. Classification (NCBI taxonomy): domain Archaea; kingdom Methanobacteriati; phylum Methanobacteriota; class Methanomicrobia; order Methanomicrobiales; family Methanomicrobiaceae; genus Methanoculleus; species Methanoculleus taiwanensis. The sequence continues at coordinate 1,082,847 of NZ_LHQS01000002.1, forward strand.
CCCGGAGCGCCTGCTCCTGCCGACACTCCTCCCGCTGCCGGGTCATCCCAAGCTCCCTCTCCAGTTCGAGATACCCGGAGAGCGAGAAGACCGCACTCTGGACCTCGTCAAATACTGCGCTATCCGACCGTCATGCTCCGTTTCTCAAAGCAAAAGTCTATTGCCCTCAGATAGCACAAAATAACCATATGAAATACGCATTCTGGATACTGCTCCTTATCGCAGCCGTAATCCTCACGTGCGGCTGTACCCAGCAGTCCGCAGTTTCTCCGACGGAACCGACGACTACGCCGACGGCTGCCGACCAGCCCGCCCTTGCACGCCTCTCCGACTCCAGCCCCAACGCAACGCTCTCTCTCGATGCGGGCGTCCTTCTCCTGTCGTTCCACGCTGCCGGGGCGCAGAAGATGGATATTGGTTTTGCGGATGTCTCCGACGTATACAGTGTATGGTATGACTTTTCCACGACAGGGCCTTTCGACGGTTCGCTCGTGCTTCCGGTCCCCCAGAAGGAAGAGTATCTGCTGAACGTCTCCGGAACCGGTGCATGGACCGCGAGTGTCTCGCGATTCGAACCGGATGCCGTCCTGAGAGCGCCGCTGAACCTCTCCGGCGACGGCACAAAAGTGCCTCCGGCGTTCTACCTGGAAGAAGGGCAGTATATATTCGAGAGAAATGAGACCGGCGTATCTTCGCCCCTGTACGAACTTCTGTATGCGAACGGCAGTTACGTCATGGATGCGAACAACACCTACGTCGAGCCCGGATTCCACGAACTTTCTCCTGAAACGTTCCGGATCATCACGATCCCTCAGTCGGGCGAGTATATTATGAGCGTCCTTGCCCGGGACAATCCCGGCAACTGGACGGTTTCCATCCTCTCCGCTCCTACCCTGCCTCCGCTCGGACCGGGGCCTGAGATCCCGGAGAAAGGAGAATAACTCTTTTTGAAGTGGGAAGGTCGGAACCGATCGGCAGACGACGGTTTTCCCATCCCCCTTTCCGGCGAAAGAAATACACCTGCAGGTACGTGCTGAGCGGCGCCCGCCACATGCATGAAAGACGTCCCCGGGAAGATGGCGATTCTGTTTTTCTCGATCGTTCTTCGGTAGATGATCAGGAGGTTGTTTCCAAGCTCCCTCCGGATCTCGAAGACGGGTCAACCCGACGGGTGCTCCGGATGCACACCATTGCAGCAGTGTACCTTCCATCCGGAGCCCGGGGCGTTCCGGCGAGTCAAACAAAAAGGAATACATGCAGGAAATTCGCACGCTATACGGAGACGTACGACCACGGGAGGGTTCTGTCGAACCGTATTTTCGGCAAAGAGCGAATACCCACACCTTTGCCTGCATTTTCTACCGCGTATCGCTCATGGTACTTCTGCCCGCCGGATCCGTTCGGTCTCTCCTGTCGGTGAAACAGACGCATGATTGATACGGATACGGTGATCCTCTGCACCATCGTCGTCGAGGTCTTCCTCGCGATACCCCTTGCCGCGTACTGGAAGATGCAGAGTACCTATCCCGGTTTCTCCGTATCGTTTCTCAGCCTCCTGACCATGGCCGTCGGGCAGACGGCCTCCCTCTTCCTCGACGGAGTCCTGCCGGAGCGGGGCGTCATGATTATAAACGGCTTCTGCATCCTGCTCGCAGTACTCTTCCTCCTCGACGGGCTCACCCGTTTCTTCCGCAAAAGCCCGCTTCGGCGCGAGATCTACGTTGCCGGGATCCCTGCCCTCGTCGCCGCTGCTCTGCTTATCGCGATGACGCAAAACCTCCTCCTGCTCAACATCCTCTTCTCCGGAACATTCGTCCTGATCGTCTCGCAGAGCATCGCCGTCCTCCTCGCCGCTCAGGAGCAGAGAACCCTCTCCCGCCTGCTGGCATCCATCTACGCCCTGCTCATACTCCTGATCGTTCTGCGCCTCGTATCCGGGGTATTCGATCCGACCGCCTTCACACTCGTCAACGATACGCCCCTGCAGAGGATAGGGCGCCTCTTCGTCCTCGTGACAACCTTTACTGCGACGTTCCTGTTTCTCCTCCTGCATTTCCAGAGGATGTCGACCGAACTCACCTGTGCGAAGCGGGCGGCCGAAGACCTCGCCGACCGTTATGCCCTTGCAATCTCCTCGGGGGATGCGGGTATCTGGGATATGGACATAAGGACGGGAGCACTCGCTCGCGACGCCTCGCTCGACCGCCTCGTCGGAGCCGGTGCGGGTACCGATGCGAGTATGCAGGATATCCGGCACCATCTTGAGGGGAACGAGGAGTTTCGCCGGCTGCAGGAGACAGTCGGGCGGTACGAGCGGGACGGTGGCGATCTGACGACCGAGTTTCCGATACGGCGCGACGACGGGAGCCTGCAGCACCTCCGAGCGCACGTCCGGGTGATCCCGGGGAAGGAGCGGGAGGATGCCCGGGCGATCGGGCTCCTCTACGACATCACGCCCCTCCGGAAGGCAGAGGCCGCCCTGAAGACGGCGCACGAGAAGCTGAACCTGCTCACCGGCATCACCCGCCACGACATCCTCAACCAGGCGATGGTCGTCACCGCCTACGGCGAGATGCTGCTTGAACGGCCACGGAATGCCGAGGAGGAGCGGATGATCCGGGCGGTCGTCGAAAGCGGCGAGAGGATCACCCACCTGATCCGGTTCACCGGCCAGTACCAGAACCTCGGGCTGCAGGAGCCGGATTGGATCGATCCCGTCGCAGTCATGAGCGACGCCTCCTTGAGAAGCCTTCTCGGGAAGCAGACGCTCCATCTCCCGGCGCCGGGCACCCGGATCTATGCCGACGGTATGTTCGAAAAGGTGCTCTACAACCTGGTCGACAACTCCTGCAGGCACGGCGGGAAGGTCACCACCGTCACCCTCTCCTACCGCTTCGATGCCGGAAGCCTCATTATCGTCTACGAGGACGACGGCGTCGGCGTTCCGGACAGTGATAAGGAGGCGATCTTCCGGCGGGGTGTCGGGAAGAATTCCGGGCTCGGCCTGTTTCTCTCACGCGAGATACTCGCCATCACGGGGCTGTCGATCCGGGAGACCGGGACGCACGGCAAGGGTGCACGGTTCGAGATCCACGTGCCGCCGGGACTCTTCCGCATACCGGGCGACGAGTGCCCTGGGTCGTAACCATACACTGCGCATCATGCAGGGAAGGCGTCCTGCCGGTGCACGCCTTGCGATTATCGATTGCACCCAATCTTACTCGACGGGAGAGAAAACTCGCGATGAAAGCGATGCGGGCAATGATGATCGGTGTTTACAGGAGACATGGCCAAAAAGCGGATCCCGAGTTATGCATTGAGCATACTCCAGGATACTATATGCTTCAGGACATATCGGATTGCATGGGGGACGAGGCACAGGGAATAATTACAGGGAAAAGTGTATCCGCGACGATGCCGGGGGAATCTTGTCTTCCTGTTGCAGTACCCCCGGACAGCGGCTGGAAAAGCTCTCCGGCATGCAATACGAAACCTGACCTCTTCTCCGGGTCCCTTTACCTTTACCCACTCAAAGCCGTGAGATTATAGAATCGAATGCGACGTGTGAGTTCGTCCCAATTGCTGCCGGTGGCCTTTCCGATAGTTCCGTTACATTGGCGAAGGCAGGAGCAGGCATCACCCTGCCGGATAGGCGTCATGTTTTCACGATCGTCCCCGCCCGATTGAGGGAACATTCACGCTGCCATCTCGGGGAACCGTTCCGGCCGTGATAGTCACCGCCGTTACTTGCTTGGGCAGGGAGATTCGTTCCCAAAAAGCCGAATGCTACCGGGAGCAAATCCCAAAGGTGTCCGGGAATGAAAAGATCGATCTGGAACGGGGTACTTTTTGGTCACCGGATCAGCGGAAATAACTGCAATAGATGCCGGGTTATCATATCGGGAGAGGGGCGGGAGGGGGATCGCCCCCTCCTGCCAGAGTGTTTTGGGGACAAACTCCGGTACAGGCTCATCCGCATGTGACGACTCATACGAGCGCCGGTACGAACACTGCCAGCAGCGAAAGATCCTCATGGTGCGCACTCACCGCATGACGGACTCCTGGCGGGGTGACAAATGTCTGACCGTCAGCGAGGGGAATTTCCTTGTCTTCGAACAAAAAGACCCCCGTCCCGTCGATGATACGATTCCATTCCCACTGGGTTTCATGGTTATGGTCCATGACCTCATGGTTCTTCCACACCCGGACGAGGTGGTAACTGAACGCACCGCCAGTCTCTTTTCCGGTCACCAGGTCTTTGAGAAAGACCCCTTTCCACTCAGGATGCGGATACCAGGGTTTTTCCGCACTCATGATCTCAAGATCGGGGAGAAACACGACTCCCTGGTCAAAGATATCCAGGACGTTCTTCTGTTCCATAATTGTTCTCCAGTCGCATCGGCAGGTAAAAAGAGTAAGATGGATTCATCTCAGTCTTTCACTGCGGGGATTACTTCCTTGAAGATATCGATGCCCCGGTTCACATCGGGACTCGAATTTCCGAGGCAGAAATGAGTGATTCCGGCGGCTTTGAATCTCTCGATCTCCTTGATGAGCCCTTCCGCATCGGTTGCAACCATGAAGTTTTCTTTCATCGTGTCATGCCCTACGAGGTTCGCGTGGAGTTCGACCTCCTTTGAATCGTAGACCTTGTATTTGAACATGGCAGGAACCAGGCAACCGGCCCAGAAACGCAGTCCCTCAATTGCTTTGTCATAGTCGGGATCGACGGAGTACCAGATCAGCATCGCACGCTCCATCTTGGCGGGGTCTTTTCCCGCGTCAGCCGCACCTTTTACGAAGTTCGGGATGGTAACGTTCTTCAGTACGGACGGATCCGCAGCCACCGTCATAAGGTGGTCGCCGTATTTCCCTGCAAGCCGTGCACCCTTCGGACCCATTCCGCTGAAGTAGAGAGGAACCTCATCTTCGGGTTTGGTGTACATGAACGCCTTGTCGAGGGTGAAATACTTCCCCTTGAAGGTGACGGGCTCCTGGCTTCCCCAGAGCTGACGCATCACTCCGATGGCTTCCACCGTCATGTCCTGCCGCTCGGGTACGCTTGGCCATTCACCGGTCACCGGGACCTCATTCATGGCCTCGCCGGCGCCGACGGCGATACCAACTCTTCCCGGATACATCTGCCGGAGTGTCGCAAATGTCTGCGCAACAATCGCCGGATTGTATCGCATGACCGGGCAGGTGATACAGGTGGAGATAAAGACCTTCTTGGTTGCCTCAAGTGCCGCTCCCATCCATGCCCAGGCCTGTGCGGACTGCGCATTCGTGTGATACCACGGGTGGAAATGGTCGTCGGCCCAGACCGAGTCAAAACCGACATTTTCTGCCCGAATGGTCTGTTCCAGTGCATCCCTCGGCTTGTACTGCTCCAGAGACGCGAAATATCCTACTTTCGTTTCCATGTCTACTACCTCGTGCCGGAAAAGAGGGGCATGCACGGGTAAATGACGATCCCGCGACCAAAATATTGAACTATTGTTCCGGTTATACATTGATCGGTGTGTTCGGCTGGAGTCCACATATCCGAGGCGATACTCGTCGAAAGTTGTTGACCTCAATGTACGCTATTGTGGATCCCGGCTGCCTCGCCCATGCTGTTTCGCTCGTTTCCGGTATTGTGGACTTTCATCCACGTACTGAAATTTCACCATGACACGGATAAACCTGTTTTTTATTGCTCGCCATTACGTGAAGACCGCCACGGTCAATGATTCTGGGAATACTCCCGGTTTTCCCCGGTACGTGGAAAAATACTCCCGGTTCCTCTCCCTGCGAAAAGATCTGCGACCAGTTATTGCTCGCCATTGAATGTTGCATGCACGGATAGTAACGGTGGCGAAGAGGCATGAGCGCGAAAAAGAGGGGTCCCCGCCGGAAGGTGTGCGAGCCAGGCACCGCGGTCAGTCCGTGCCGGCCCCTGATCCGGGGTCTGTATCCTCGATCACCGCTTCGGTGACGTCGATCATGAATGACGCGATCTCCCCGGAAGGAAGCTTGAAGACATAATGGGATATCCAGGGAAAGTCCTCGCGGTTCCGGTATTTGAGCGGCGTAACGAACTCCGGCTTTTCAGTGGTCAGAACGCGATACAGAAGATCGTGCACGTACGGGTTCGGGAGATCGGGGAATTCTTCGAAGAGTTTCTTTCCGACGAGATCTTCTTTGTTCGTCCGCAGGAGGGCTGCTGTTACCCTGTTGACGTCTTTGATGATGTACTCCTCTCCCTGCCCGACCGGCTCATAGATCAAGACGCCGTTGCAGGTGTTCTCAAAGAACGAGTGATACCGGACCTCCTTCAATTCGGTCCTGCGAAGCGCCTCCTCCGCTCTCTTCCGGTCGGTGATATCGAGGATGATCCCATTCCAGACCGTCTCGTTCTTCAGCCGGACGGGTTGTGAGAGTACCCGGATGAACATCTCCTCCCCGGTGGGTTTGATAAATCTCCCCTCGAACTCCCAGGGTGCAACCCTCCCTATCACATCTTCTATCGATTTGAACCAGCGTCTCTGGTCTTCCGGAGCGATACACGTACTGTATCGCTGGATCCAGGTGTCCAGGGGGTCAGGGCAGAGGCCGTAGACCTCGGTGGAACGGTCATCGACATAATAGGTGCCCCATTCGCCGGAGTCGCGGGCATAGAACTGGTAGACGATCCCCGGAAGGTTGCTGGTGATACCCCGGAGCCGTTCCTCGCTCATGCGGAGTGCCTCCTCCGCTTTCCTCCGGTCGGTAATATCGAGGAATATCCCGTTCCAGACCGTCTCGTTCTTCAGACGCACCGGCTGGGATACTCCCCGGATGTGCATCTCCTCCCCGGTGGGTTTCAGGAATCGCCCTTCGAATTCCCAGGGTGCAACCCTCCGTATCACATCGTTGATCGAGTCGAACCAGCGTTCCTGGTCTTCCGGAGCGATGCATGCGCCGTACCTCTCAAACCATGTGTCCAGCGGCTCGGTTGTTACCCCATAGATCTCCTGCGAGCGTTCATTGACGTAATAGACTCCCCATTCTCCGGAATCGCGGGCATAGAACTGGTAAATGATCCCCGGTAGGTTGCTCATTATTCCCTGGTATCGCTCTTTCAGCTGTTTCTCGGCAATTTTCTTTGCTGTTATATCGAGGAAGAGAATAAAAAATTCACGGGGCGCTTTTCCCCCTTTGTCGGTGACCGGTGCAAACACAACCTGGAAATACGCGACGCCTGATTTTTTGGTCGATGTAAGCGTCTCTGATTTCAGCCGGTCGAAATTGCACGACAGCGTTAATTCAGCGATCTTCCCTTTCCTGATAAGGTCCTGGATGATGTCCCGGGAACACATGACGTCATAGAGTTTGAAGTCTGCAAGGTCGGTGAACCTCGCGAGCCCGAGGATCTCGAGCGAAGCCCGGTTTGCATTCAGGATAGTCCCGTCTTCCTGGAAGAGGAAGATGCCGCTCGGAACTTCCTCGAAAAGGGTGCGAATCTTACGTTCGCTGTTTTTCAACGCCTCTTCGGTTTTTTTCCATGTGGTGATGTCGCGGAGACTTATCATGATCCCCGGGTTTCCGGTAAATGAGATGGAAGGTATAACCGTGGAGATGAATTCCATGAGAAATATCCGTTCAGTCCCACGCTCGATCAGCAGCATCTCGTTGATGAAGGTCTGGGAACTTAAGATCCGGTTAATGTTTTCCCAGATCGTGGGGTTATCAAAGAGCGCCAGATGTATCCGGGACAGTTCGCTGCCGATGATGTTCCTTCCGGAATGGATGTTGAAGGTATCGATGAAACTTCTATTCACCATGAGGATATGCAGGTCCGCGTCAAGGATGACGATCGCATCGGAAAGATAGTCGAAGAGATCGTCGAACGGGACGTTTTGAGCCGAAGAATATAATTTGGCCTTGCCGAAGGGTTTCATGATTACATGGCCGTGAGACTGGAGGACCTCGAGATATTTGGCCACGGAACCGCGGTTCATTTTCAAGGTACGCGAGATTGTGGAGATTGAAACCGCCTCGGGATACCGGTCCTGAAGAAATTCCCGGATCCGGGTATACTGGCCTTCCTTCCCACTCATAGGTACATACTATGCAGTACCGACCGTTAAAGGAAATGGTGCTGTATACACTACGATATTCTACCAGCACTTTTTACCGCATTCTCCCTTCCCGAAGGGATATCTCACCGGGCAGCGGATGACGGCCTCCGCAGCACCGCGGAGATTCCATCGATGAGCAGGTAGATAGCCGTGGCCACGGCGATATCGGCGAGCATGAGACCGAGGTAGATCAGGCCGCTACTGAGCGTCGTATGCCAGGAGATGAACGGGATCATAGAGAGCCCGGAGGCGATGAGGCCGAACGGGAGCAGGATGCCCGGCACCGCGACGAGCACGTAGCAGATCAGGACGTGGAAGATACGCAGATCCTTTCCGATGCGGTCGAAGATCAGAAACGGCGGGACAAGGACGGCCATCGGTGTCCCGATGAGGAGCGCCCCGATGAGCAGCCATGATGGATCGGTCTGTGCAAAGAGGATGAAGTTCAGCGCCATGCCGGCGGCAAGAAGCCCGGCCCGCATCAGCCTCTCCTCGAGGTGGCGGAGAACGGCGTACGCCGCTACGGCAACCCCGCCGCCGGCCAGAAAGACCAGCAGGCCGATGGAGATAATTATGTAGATGAAGCCCTCGACGACGTCCATGACAATCTTCCTGTGTGTACAAGAACGAACCGGGGGGGTTTAATGGTGTTGGGAAAGGGGCGGGCGGCCAGGGGGTCTTATCCCTGCTGGAAATACCGCCGAAGAGGACGCATATTCCATTCTTTCCCGCCGTTTCCGGTGGGCGAAAAGAGGGGATCCGGAAAAGCGGGAATTTTGTTCAGATGCGCAAAATAGGGAGAACGTATTGAAATATAACGGCTATAGGAGCGAGGTTCTCTCCCCTAGCTCCGGGATCGGCCGTCTGAAGGCTTCTGTGAGGGTCGGAGATCCTGCTCTTTAAGCACCCCCGTGTGCGGGTGCCCGGGTCACCTCCGCCTTTCGCCCGAGTTCGCCTGCAATGCCGATCATCTCGTGTATACGCTCATCGGTCGCATAGCCGCTGCCTGCCCACCGGATGACCCCCTGATGGTCAAGGAGATAGACATACCCGAGCGAGCGGTCGCTGATCTCGAGCGCCTGCCGAAACGCGGTCGAGTCGCCGTAGTAGGTCACTACATAGGGGTGTTTTTCGCGGGGAATCCCGCTTCTCATGCCTGCATCGATGGAGAACGACATGAGCCGCGGCCAGAACGCGTCGATGACGGGCAGTTCATAGGTGACATAGGTCTCGTCGCCGCCGAATTTCCGTACAAAAGGCTCACTCCAGGAATCCAGCATTCCCTGTGCATGCCGTTCGAACGCGACGGAGATGAGCGTAATACGGCCTGCCGCTACACCGGGAATCGCCACATCCGATCCTGCAAGTGCATGCCCCTTGATCTCTGGAAACATTCTTCCGATAACACTCATAGTCTTGCCTCCGGTCTGAAGATCTCCACTGTTTTGTGAGGATAGCAGGCATCCGTGATGATAGTTTCTCTTCCGGGTATCGTTCCCGGGGGGGGTGAAGAGCGGTGCCGGGCAGTTATCGAAGGTACGCCGACCGGGTCTACCCGGAACCGTCACCGGCCGTCCTGAGACTCTGATTCACCCCGTGTGGCCGTGCTCGGAAAGAGCGGATCCTTTTCAAAACCATTTTCTTCACGCAGAAGGAATAGTTCCGGTAAAGGAGATGCTTCATCGGTTAAAACGAATCGGCAGGATCCAAACGTTTCCGGGCACCTGCAGGGCATCGAACCTGATGACACACCTGTTCTCCTGTAGGCCACGAGTACCATGCCGACAAAGCCGCCCGACCTGATCTACGGTGTGGACGAGACACCGCCGACCGTCCCCCTGCTCCTCCTCGGGCTGCAGCATATCTTCATCGTTATGAGCGCACTCGTCTTCCCGGTCGTCATCATCCGGGCGGTCGGGGGGAGCGCCGAAGACACGGCGTTCGTCGTCACCATGTCGATGCTCGCGGGCGCTATCGGAACGGTGCTGCAGACGGTGAACCGAAGAGGGATCGGGTCGGGGTACCTCTGCCCGGCGGTCTGCGGCCCGTCCTATATCGCCGCATCGCTCCTCGCGGTGCAGACCGGCGGCCTCTCCCTGCTCTACGGCATGACGGCCGCCGCCGGTGTTGCCGAAACCATCTTCTCGCGGTTCCTCCACCGCCTTCGGTTTCTCTTCCCGACCGAGGTCACCGGGGTGGTCGTCACGATGGTCGGGATAGCGGTCATCCCGATAGCCGTCCAGAATCTCATCGGCACCGGAACCGGCGATCCCGTCAGCGAACCGGCGGAACTTATCGTCGCGGCCGTCACTCTCGGCACGATGATCGCCGCCAGCGTCTGGAGCAAGGGAGGGCTCCGACTCTACTCCGTCCTCGTCGGGATGGTGGCCGGGTACATCGCCGCCGGGATAACGGGCGTCCTCGGGGCAGACGCGATCGCCCAATTCGTTGAGGCGCCGCTCTTTGCACTCCCCGAGATCCGCCACCCCGGATGGTCGTTCGATGCGGCACTCCTCCTCCCGTTCATCATCGTCGTGCTCTCCTCCACGTTCAAGACCATCGGCGACCTGATCACCTGCCAGAAGATCAACGACGCCGACTGGAAACGGCCGGATATGCAGAACATCAGCGGCGGCATCCTTGCAGACGGCCTCTCCGCCGTCGTCGCGGGCCTCCTCGGCGGGATGGGGCAGGCGACCTCCTCGAGCAACGTCGGGCTTTCCATCGGAACGGGAGCCGCAAGCAGGGCGATTGCGTACGTCGTTGCAGCGATACTGCTCGTCCTCGTCTTCGTCCCGAAACTGGCCGCGGCCTTCGTCATCATGCCTGCGCCGGTGATGGGGTCGGTCGTTATCTACGCCGTCACCTTCATCATCGTCACGGGGCTGCGGATCATCACCTCACGGATGATGGACGCCCGCAAGACCTTCGTCGTCGGGCTCTCGTTCATCTTCGGCCTTGCGGCGGGGATGATCCCGGGCTTCGCCGACGGCATGCACCCGCTCGTCCAGCCCGTTTTCGTCTCCGCGCTCTCCGTCGCGACCGTGACGGCACTCGTCGTCAACCTTGTCTTTCGGATCGGAATAGCAGAGCGCCAGTCGCTGACGCTCGAGTCCGGGACCGGGTTTCCGGACGCGATCTTCTCGTTCTTCGAGCGGGTCGGAGGCGCCTGGGGTGCCCGGCCCGAGGTGATCCGCCGGGCGGAATCTGCAGTGAACGAGCTGATGGAACTCGTCACCATCACCGGTGCCGCGGACGGCCCGGTGCAGGTAGATGTGAAGTTCACCGAAGAGGCGCTCACTATCGTTGCCCGCTACCGGGGCAGAGCGCTCGACCTCGAACCCGGCCGACTGCCAGCCGACCTGCTTGCCGACGGGGGAGACTTCTCCCGCCTCCCCGTGCTTCTGATCCGGCAGTATGCCGATACCGTCCGCACGGATGAGCGGGACGGAGAGTGCCGGGTCAGGCTGCAGTTCGAGCACTGAAAAGGTTTATGCACCCTGTATCGGCGGACGGGCTCAGTCCGGGATTGTCGCTTCGTCCCGGTGCCGCTGCTCGTCCGGGCGCACCTTCTGCAGCGTGAACCGGAATGCCGTTCCCTCTTCCGGCTTTCCGGGCACCCTGTCCTCCACCCGGATGCTTCCGCCGTAGCGTTCCACGAGCGTCCGCACGATATAGAGGCCGAGACCCTTTCCGCTCCTCTTGCTCTTTCCTTTCTGGAACCGGGAGAATAGTGTGGGTTTTATCGCATCGGGTATACCGGGGCCCGTGTCCTCGACCGAGACCAGCACCCCGCCGTCCTGCTCAAGGGCACGGATTGTGATCACGATATCGGGCTCGCCGAACTTGATGCTGTTGCCGATGAGGTTTGTGAAGATTTCGGGGAGGAGGTCGTCGGCCCTGACGAAGAGCGGTCTTCCGCGATACCTGATGGTCGTCTCAGGGTGCTGCCGTATTTCAGCCCTGATAACCGCGTCGAGGTCGACGGGTTTCAAGGCGGGGTTCGGGGAGCGGAGATGCCTGATCGTGGAGACGTTCTGGATGATCTGGATGCTCCGGCTGACGGCCGATCGGATCTTCTGTGCCATTGTCCGGTTTTTCCCCTCGAGTTCATCTTTGAGAAGGTCGGTGTAGCCGAGTGCTACCGAATTGGCGTTGTTGATGTCGTGCACCATGATGTCGAGGTAGAGGTTCGCCTCTTCATTCGCCGCCAGGATGGCTTCTTCTGCCTGTTTGCGCTCGGTGATATCGGTGAACGTAACCACTGCCATGAGTGGGTCGCCGGCCGCATCGTAGATGAGGGTACCGCCGTAGTTGAATATGCGCTGCCAGTCGGCTCCGATGCGCCGTGTAAGGACTTCCATATCCTGGATGGTCTCCCCGCGAAGGATGCGTGACAGGGGCCACTCTTCCACCGGGAGGAAGGTGCCGTCCATGGTTGAGAGCTCGAAGATGGTGGCGAACGCACGCTGGTTATCCAGTGCTTCCCCAAGACCGGGCAGCTCGTACATCTCCAGAGCGGCACGGTTCCAGTTGACCAGGTTGCCATTGAGGTCGGCGACGACCAGCCCTTCGTTCAGGCTCTCGACAACTGTACGGAGTTGGGTTTCGCTGTTCCGGAGTGCCTCCTCTGCCCGGATCCGGTCGGTGATGTCCTTCCCCGACCCGATGATCCCGGTGACGCGACCGCCGGCGTCCTTCAGAATGGCCCCCCTCCAGATGAGCGTGCGTTCATCTCCACCCCTCGTCACGACAACATACTCATCACTCCCATACGATGAGGCTATCCCGGATAACCGGTGCGTGAATGCCTGCCGGGTGTCCTCCCGGATCCGCTCCGGTATCACAACGTCAAACCAGTTCTTCCCGAGGAGCTCGTCTTCCCGGTACCCCAGGAGTTCGCACCCGCGACGGTTGACGAGGGCGATGGTCTGATCTGCGTTGATGACGACGAGCAGAACAGCGGCCACATCCAGGTAGCTCTGCGCCCGGTCGCGCTCTTTCTCGGTATTCTTCTGCTGCTCCTTCAGGCGCTCGGAGAGCCAGGCGATGACGAATCCGACCATGACGAGCATCAGCGCACGCCCGTAGTCGTTGAACGTCCCCGGATCTGTCCTGAGGAGGAAGTGGCTTGCGAGGACGAGCCCGGCAAGGAAAAATGCCACAATGATCCCCTTTCTCCCCCACCAGAGCGTCGCGAGGATGATGGGTATGTAGAAAAAATGGGAAAATACCGTACCTATTCCCAGAACCACATGGAAGTAGTAGGTCGCAATGACCGATACCGCGAGCAGGGTGCCGATGATAAATAAGCGGGCATTTTCGGTCAGTGGTGCCATGGTCGGACGCTCCCTCCGTATGCTCTGTTTATATTGCTACCGCTTTATAATAATCCCCGCGATGGGGTATGAGCCGGTGTTCCCGAAACTCTATTCCGATCTGCAGGACACCCGCTCGTCGCTTCTTCCCTGGAATGTGCCTTATCTGCTCCTGACCCCTCCCGCGTGCCTTCCAGGGAGGTGCAGGCGGGAAAGCAGGGGGGCGATTCCGGCCCGGTGCCGGCATCCGGCTGCAGTATTCCTTATGGTGGGTGTCAGGCCGGGGAGCCGACAGATGTGTGTGGGGCGCCTCTCCTGCACGGTTATGGAAGATCTCTCCGGGGAAGGGCTGCCCGATATGCCCCCGCTGTCGAAGTTCCTGCGTGAGCGCCCAAGAGAACCGGTGAACATTTTTGAATAGTCTCCCATCCTTCTCCTTCATGTAGTCCGGGAACCCCGGATGTAGCAGAGTGATGCGTCAATGACACGAAAGATAATACGCTGCCCAATCTGCCGGAGCACCAACATCTATTGGGACGCCCGCGGCCTGTATGCGACGATGTATTACTGTCGGCAGTGTGGATACAACGGGGCGTTCATTCTCGAGTGCGATGAGGATAGTGACGTTCCTCCGGGTTGAGCGTCGGTTCTGCCCTTCCCGCCAATCCGGTTTTGACAGACAGGAGAGGCCATCCCCGTCTTATGCGGCCTCTGAGATAGAACGCGGAGTCGTGGTCTTCCACGAAAAATATCCGTCACCGTTCTCCCGGTTTTCATGGTGGCTGCGATGAGATTAATGAATTGAGCAAGGCCGGCTGGGACGAATCCCTCGACACGCTCGCAGAAGTCCTGGAGGAAGGAGAAGCCGGGATGGCGAAGATGAATATTACTGCCGAGCCGGGAAAGCAGGAGATCGTCATGACGCGGATCTTCGACGCACCACGGGAAGACGTTTGGAGGACGGTCACGGTTCCGGAGCTTATACCACGCTGGTGGGGGTCAAGGAGCTTCACGACCACGGTTACTGTGAGGGATGTAAGGCCCGGCGGCATCTGGCGATTCGTCCAGCGCGACGCCGACGGTAACGAGTACGCGTTCCATGGCGTATACCACGAGGTCGCGCTGCCCGAGCGGCTTGTTTATACCTCTGAGTTCGAGGGCATGCCGGGCCGTGTGCAGCTTGAGACGGTGACGTTCGAAGACCTGAATGGGAGGACGAAGATGACGGATCGATCTATCTTCCAGATAGTCGAAGACCGCGACGGGATGCTTCAATCGGGGATGGAGAAAGAGGTGACCGAATCCATGGATCGGTTGGCCGGACTGGTGGAAAAGCAGAGAGCGCGGTGACCGGCGAAGGCAGGGCTCACCGATCAAAGCAGCCCGCTTCCTATCCCGGAATCTTCCTGATACCAAAAATCGATTTAGCGTGGGGATTTATCCCGATAGCCTCTTCAATACCCGGGATAATACCGATCCGCCTGATATTCATGACCCGTGTTTTCGATATGTACTTATCTACCCTGCACGATGTGAATGTATGAAACACCGAGAATATCCTCTCCCAGACAGTACAATCTGCCAAACTGCGTCTGGCCCCCTTGAATATGCAATCGTAGGGGAAGGGCCGCATATCCTGTGTTTTCATGGCGGCCCGGGAGGGTTTGACCAGAGTGCACTGACGTTCGACATGTTTGCAGATGCAGGCTTTTCACTGATCTGCATATCACGACCGGGATACCTGGGGACGCCACTTGCAACCGGAAGAACGATTGCCGATCAGGCAGATGTCGCTGCAGCTCTTCTGGACGCTCTCGGGATCGACAGGGTCTTTGTGATGGGAGCGTCTGCAGGAGGTCCTCCCACGTATGAGTTTGCACTTCGGCATCCGGAGAGGACGAAAGCGATTATCGTCATCGACGGCGTCAGCAGAAAGTACCTCATGCCCGATCAGGCGGGCAGGGTAGAGCAGGCGCTCTTCCTCTCCGATCCCGGCCTGAAGTTCGAACTGATGCTGGGAGACTTTTTCCCGAGGTCCATCGTTGCGGAGATGATCAAAACGGAAGGCAGGCTGTCCAAGGAAGAGCTGAAATCACGAGTCGGTCACATCATGAGCGATGAGAAGAAACTGGACTATATCCTGAAGCTCTTCCATACGCTGTATCCGTACAGCCGGAGAAAGGAGGGGACCGAGAACGATCTCGCGAACTACTCACAGATTGATGCACTGCCTGTCGCGAAGATCACGGCTCCCGCCCTCATCATCCATGGAACAGCAGACGCAGACGTCGACATCGGCGATGCACTCTACGCAGCGGATGCCATTAAAGGCGCAGAACATTTCTGGATCGAAAAGGGTACGCACTTCTGCTTCTGGGCATCGCCTCAGGCCGAAGAGGCGCAGCAGGCTGCGATTGATTTCCTGAAGCGGCATCAATAAGCTATTCTTTTTTGTGGAGGGACGCCTGCGCTCCGTAAACGCCGTTTTGCGTCACCGGAACCGGGAGCTGGCGACGTATGCAGGATACTATGTCAGCAGGTGACATACGCCGATCATGGATCGATCTCGTGACTGTCTGCCCGGGATGATGCCGGCGGTCACCACTATCGCAACGGCACTGGGTCAGGTATGCCTCATCTGGGTTCACGCCGCATCGGAGCCGAAGGTGCGGAGAATTATCCTCCCCGGCGATCCGCGATCCGGTACGATAGTGACCGAAAACATGCCTTCCATCGAAAAGCCCCGTGATAAAGGCATCCAGGTGCTGATTGCCGGGATACAGTCCTTCCTCATGGGAAATGACATACACTTGACTACCGACCTGCTCGACCTTGATCGGTGCCCATCGTTCCAGCGGCGCGTACTCCTCGCCGAATACGGCATACCCCGAGGGTACGTCAGCACCTACGGACGCATCGCCCGACATCTCGGGAATCCCGGTGCCGCCCGGGCTGTCGGCAACGCGCTCGCCCGCAACCCGTTTCCCATCGTCATTCCCTGCCACCGTGCCCTGCGAGCGAACGGGCAGCTGGGGGGGTTTCAGTCAGGCCAGGTTGTGAAACGAAGGCTGCTCGAGATGGAGGGCGTCAGGTTCCGGGGGGACGGCCGGGTGATCATGGAGCGGGTGTGGTACTGAACACGAGCACTTCGAATACTCCCCGGGATCATAGCACTCCGGGGATGGAAGGGAGAGCCGGATTCTCTCTGTCCTGAAAGGAGGGCAGATGTGCAGTATTTTCCGATTTTACAGGAGGTTCAGAAGCCCGGATGCCGGTAGTGGAATTAGGTGGAGGATATTGTCCGGATTCCTGAAAGAATGGAGAATCATCGAGGTATAATGGCCATATGAGCAAGGGTAATTGTGAGAGGATGGATACCCTGTCTCGCCTTGCGATCGGCCGTCTACGGGCTTCTGTGAGGGTGGTTTTTCCGGGGGATTCGGCCGGGATTGCGGATCTGTAAAGGGTTCTACTGTTGTACAGCGTAGTAATCATTTCATCTGTAAAAGTCAGTTTTAAGACGGATTTCCCTGGAAAAATCGCGTTGGCAACGCCAGTCGATCTCCGGACGCATGAACAAGAGATGCAATTTCCGGGGTGAAGCCTGCGATAATAACTTTCAGAAAATAAGATGGACCGAGCGGGAATTGAACCCGCGGCCTCTTCCATGCCAAGGCATGGGGGCGATTTCAGCCTCAGATGCCGAATATCTCAGTGATAAATCTGCGGATGAAGAATCAAAGGCTAAAAAATCGAAGGAAATTTCCAAGCCCCCTGAGTCGATTAACAGCCTGTTTAAACGATTTAAGAAGGAATACGGGGAGTATCTCCTGAACGTCCGAAAGATTACTGAGAAGAAAGCCCGGTGGTACATTAATGATATGGAAAAACTGCCGCCCATATCCTCCGTTCCAGATTTGGTATTGGCGAGTTTAAGAGAAAACTCGACGAAAGCCTTTCGGAATTTCATTCACTTCCTTGAAGACCTGAAAGGGTATGACAGCATCTTGGGGATACCGCCTGAGCGATGGTTAAAACCGGCCAAAGTAAAACAGTCCGGCGTTGTGGAGATATACGTCTCCAATGACGAGATTCGAGAAGCCTATGAGCATTGTCCGGATGAACTCAAGACGTTCTTCAGGCTCATGATGTACTCGGGGAGTAGGGGCACTCACCTTATCGGTCTGATCAAGTCCTTTGATATCCGACAGGTTATCATCGATGAGGAATACCCGGAAGTGGCGCACTATCCCACGTCCGAGTTAGCCAAAGGCACGAAACGAACCTTTCACGTATACTTCCCGGCCAGCCTTGTTAGTGAGCTGAAGTGCTATTCGCTTCCCTACGAGCATGAGGATACGATATACAAGAAGCTCGCCCATGACCGCGTTAATTCTAAGACCATCCGGAAGTGGCACATGAATTTCATGATCAAGCAGAGAGTGACGGAGAGCATAGCAGACTTCATCCAGGGCAGGGCAGCCGCAACGGTCGGCAGCGCTCACTATCTGAATAAGGTTCAGAATGCAACGGAAGAGTATGAAAAACTAATCGGGAAGTTCCCGATTTAATTTTTTTGTCTTAGCTTATCAATCTGCACGGAGATTAACTTAAAAGTGAAATTTAGTTTACTTTAAGTTCCTTCGTTTGGCAAGGATAGACCCTACGGTTGACCTATTAGGTGTTTTAGCAGATTTTATACTATTTATGTTAATTTGGAGCTCGCACGAGCCAGTTGCCTTTCTTGTTTCATCCCTATTTGATTCTGCATTTTCGATAATGGCATTCAATTTTTTTTCAATAGCCGTAAACCTATCATCGAGGTCACTTGAGATCTTATTATCTACGCTATTCGATTTGGCAGCTACCCCAAACATAATGCTCAATACAGCGATTACTGCTGCAAAACCGAAGTTAAGAAGTAATGAACCGTTGTTAAAGGTCAGTCCCCAAAATGACTCTGGTGTTAATGACTCTGGTGTTGATGATGCTAGTAATAATTGATTGTAACTCACTTCAATCAATCCAATTCCAAGAAACGAAACGATAAAACCCAATATTCCTAGGAAACAACAAACGCCCCAAACAAATGCCATACCTAGTGCCTTTTCCTTTCTGTGAATATGCCAAGCCACAATAGCGCTAATGATTACTGCCAATACAACAATAATAACATGATGCTGATTGAATAATTCGAGCAGTCTGACGAGTGTATCCACATTCATTATGGTTACCTTACGCTTTATTGGCTTGTACGGTTATATATACATAAGTGCTTAATTTCATCTCTAATCCACCCTTTAATCCTAAAAAGACATAATAATAAAGGATAATTATTATGCGGGTGTCCCGTTCCACCAAAACTCAAACTGCACCGTCAGCGAGCCTCCCGCCGGGACAGTGACCGGAGCGAATACATCCCGCGTAATCAGCGTAGGGTAACCCCCGTTATAGGTATCCTGACTCTCCATCTTCAGCCCGACCTCAGCGCAGACCGTCTCGGAAGCCATCGGGAAGGTAGCCGAGAATAACTGCTTGATGATACTCCCGGAGGTGATGAGCGCCGGAGCAGTCGGCAGCGCCTCCGCGACCTGAGCATACAACTGATAGTCGGTAATCGTCGGCGGCGTATCGTTGCTTCCGACAATCGCCTTTAGACTGTTCGCCCAGGAACCCTCATAGCTGCCAGGGTCGTTATACGAGTACAGGCTATGAGAGGCAACGACGTAGCTGCTGATCGTCCTCACCGTACCGTTGATATCGGTATACTGATAGGTCGTCGGATCGCTCGTGTTGTTCCATCGCTTAATCCAGTGCGTGAGGAAGACCGCGAAGTTCCAGAGATACAGATCGTTCTTCTTGCACTCTTCCGCGATAACATTCCCGTCTTCATCGAATCCCTTAACCAGAATCGCTAGCATCGACATTTTCTCACCTCAGGACGGCATACCGTTCAGCCAGTACTCGAACTGCACCGTGATCGACCCGCCCGCCGGGACGGTAACCGGCGTGAAGATATCCCGCGTTAAGATGCAGTACACCCTTGCATGAGGTTCTTTCACCTTATACGCAACTTCGGAGAGCGTAATCGAATTTTCAAACGACAACGTACCGGTGAACACAATTTTTATGGTATTCCCATCGTTCAGGATAACCGGCGCGTTCGGCTGTACTTCCGCCGTATAATTCCCCAACGCGAAATCGTAAATCGTCGGAGGAGTGGACGATACGCCGAACTGAATACGCCCGGTATTATCCCAGCCGCCGCCGTCCTCTTGTGAGTTATCCGGAGACCCCCAGAACCCGCCACCGGTCGTGTAGGAATCACCGTTTAAGTCATGCCCCTTGAACCGCTGAGCATAAGAGGTGCTGATCGCCTCTTTCAGCACTCCCGCAATGAGAGCGCCCCAGTTGAGCAGATACAGATCGTTATCCTTGCACTCTTCCGAAACTATCCGCCCTTCGGCATCCCTCACCGTCACCGTGAGGTGTACCGCCGAGCCGTTCCCGCCTTCGCTGCTCTCGTTGTTAATCGCATCAATCATTCATGAGCCCCCTATAACTGAGCACTTACGAACGTGCCCCCGCCGCCGTTTCTGATGTTCACCACATCCGAGACGACCAAAACCCGCATCGAGCCCCCGCCGGAAGCGTTCGGTAATGCGGAACCGAGCGTAACGCTCACCGCATTTCCCGAGCCCGCCGCTCTTGTATAATTCGGAAATTCGACAACCGGAGGGAGCGCCGCCGGATACCAATCCCCCGGAATGAGCGTTATGCTCATCCCACCGCCAGCCTTGTACGCCGGAGGGAGTGAGGTAGATACTTTCGTACTCCCGCCGCCGCAGCCGACCCCCATCGGCAGACCGTAGATCGTCTTTCGCTCGGTGATAGCAATAAGCCCCTGAGGAGGGGTGAGCGACTCCGGCACTCACCGCACCTCCTGAAGCCGGACGAACTTAACGGTAATCTCCGTGAATACCGAATCATCGAACGATAAGGCATAGTTCAGCGTATCGCCCGGATTCATCGGCACGTCGAAGACGTACCCGCACTCCGCGCTTAACTCCTGAGCCGAATTGAGGTACGCCGACCGCCCGTTGATGTAGTAGACGAGCTTCGCCGCCGTTCCGAGGCAGATATGAATCCGCACCATCGCCGCCGAATCGACGGAGAGATTATTCTTCAGAATCGGTTTGAGCTTCCCGACGAGGAAGTTATCCCACTGATTCAGATACAGATCGGCCTCAATCTCCTTCGTAAACTGCGTCTTGTAGATCAGCCCGAGGATCTTCACGCCGTCGCCCGCCGACTCGATGAGCCTTACCAGACCTTTCCGGACTTCCTGCATCTCCGAGCAGAAGAGTTTGGCGAAACAGGTTAGATCGACCATCGCTCACCCCTTCCGCTTTTTGAGGAGCAGATATGCTCCGACAACGACGAGCGCACCCAGGAGATACGGGAGGTACTGCTTCCAGCCTTCCGCCTCATCCTCTCCCGCCATATTCGCCAGGATATCCGCACAGGTAACGCAGCCCATCTAAACACCCTCTTTCGGTTCCTTCTTCCCGGTCATCTTGGTATGATACGGACAGCACCGCATCTCAAAGAGCGCGACCGTTATCTTCTGGTACAGGGAGAAGAGGAGCGCGTATTGCCCCCCGATAGCCACAAAGAGCGCCACCGTTTCAAGAGACATACCGCCCGCTCACCGCCTCAGCGCCATGTATTTCCCGACGACCCATAGCCCCGCGACAAGGAACACGAAGAAGAGAATCAGCCCGGTACTCTGCTTCACCATATCGCCCGGATTCGCCGGATTCAGCCCGAAGCCCTCTTTCACACCCGTTCCCGCCGCATACGCCCCGACACCGAGACCCGCACCGAGCCCCGCCGGATACGCAAACATCTTGCCGAACCGCCCGAGCGCCGCCTTCGAGCCGGGAGCCGCCCCAATATCCCGCACCACCGAAGCGCCCCGCTGCCCGACCGACTGAAAAACTTCAGACGCTCCCTTAAGGCTCTGCGAAATCTCGCCGGTCTTCGCCATCTGCGCGACCCGGAGCAGAGGATTGTAGACGCTCACGCGACAACCCCCTTTACCGTCCGGATAGCCGACCGTCCCGCCTTCGTCTTCGTGGCGACGTAGTAGCCGCCGCCCGCGATGACGATGCAGCACCCAAGGAGCAGCGGGAACGCCAGCCCCCGCCGCGCCGCCTCAGCGAAGAGCCCCCCGACGACCGGCAGACCTTCCAGGAAGCCGCCGACATCCTGCGCGAAGTTCTCCACCGGCACGAAGTACTCCCCGCCGGGATACCCCGGATCATAATAGCCGTCGCCGTTGCCGTCCTCACCGGGATAGTACGGATCATACGGAGACTCGCCGCCGGTCGGGTCAGCACCCCACCAGCCGCCCGGATACTCATACTCGCCGGGATAGTCGGCAGCCCCCGGAGCCGTGCCGTATGGGTTGTACCCTGCATACGGATCATACGGGTACTCCCCGCCGCCGTCTTCACCCGGAGGAGCGCCGAAAGCGCCGAGCGCGTTTAAGGCCATCGTGCCGAGCCCCGCACCCGTCACCCCGACGAGCGCCGCCGTGCCGAGCGTCTTCACTTTACTCTGCGCCTTCGGGATATCCGGCATCTTCGGCGCTTCGGTATCCGCTATCTTCATCATCCCGCTCTCAGGAGCCGGAGTTTTATAGCGGGGAGTCTCCGGAACGGGAGCCTTCTTTGTATAGGTCTCCCTCCACGAAACCGTATTTTTTCGCGGAGCCGGAGCGGGAGCTTTCTTCGGAGCCGGAGCCTTCCGGAGTTCCTGCACCCAGGCCGGTTTCTTCACGCTCCCGAACTTCCCGCCGATAGCGCCCGCTACTTTGCGAACATTACCCAGTTTAAGCATGTCACCACCTACTTTCAAGCCTTTTGAGCCGAGTTTTCCCCCTTTTATCAGACCGCGAGCCACGCCATACCCGATACCGCCGGTAGCGACACCGAGCGCGAGCGTTCCGGCATCCACCGCCGCCCAAAAGTAATCTTCACCCGTCAAATCCCCGCCGCGACCCGTAGCGGTCTTATTGACGACGTTGATCAAGTCCATCGGTAAGACGGCATCCGCCGCCATCGTGCCGCCGACCTGAGCGACCCCTAACGCCGTCTCCGCCGTGTTCCGACCCGCAAAAGCCCGCGTTAACCCGTCCTCGTAACTCTTATCCCGAGCACCTATCAGCGCATCCGCCGCCCCGCTCACCGTCTTCAGTTCCGGGTTATCCGGAAGCTTCGGGAGAGCCGGGAGAGCGCCCCCGATTGCACCGGCAGCGCCGCCAAGGGTGTTCCCGACCGCACCGACCGCCCCGCCGATATCCGGCAGTTTCGGAAGATCAGGCAGCTTACCGGAGACGACCGCAGCAGTCGTAACCGCACCCGCACCCATCACCGCCGCCGGAAGCCCGACCACCGCCCCGGAGAGATCCGGCAGTTTGACCGCCGGAAGAGAAGGCAGCACGACCTTCGGCAGCGTCGGAAGCGTTACCTTCGGTATGTCCGGAATCTTGACGGTCGGCAGAGCGACCTTCGGGATGGAGATAACCGGAGGAGCGACTTTCGGGAGCATCGAGCCAGCCGAAGCCGCCGCTTCCGCCGCCCACCGTGCCGCTTGTGCCTGTTCTTCAACCCACTTCTGCGCCGCCTTTGTGCCCGCCCGCATCCCCGCAGGGAGAGAGGGTAGAGAAGGAAGAGAGACCTTCGGCAGCGACGGTACAGAGATTTTCGGGAGGGAAATCTTCGGCAGAGTCGGCAGCGTTACCTTCGGTAATGAGGGAAAGGAAAACTTCGGGAGCGTGACCTTCGGTAGAGAGGGAAGGGAGAAACTAGGGAAGGATAGACCGAACACTCCCCCTCATCCCCTCAGCCTCAGAAGCCCGCCGTGCCTTCAATCATCGCCCGCTCCGCCGCCTCGAAAGCGCGAGCGTTGACGACATGCTCACAGGAGATGTACCGGAGCGTTCCGGCGTTGGCGGTCTTCACGGAGAACTGATAGTCTCCCTTCGTCCAGCGCCAGCCCCGCAGCCCGTAGCCATCCGCCGAGACTTCCTGAGCATAGTTGAAGATAGCGCAGCCCGCCGGAGCAGCACCCGCTACGCAGTACTTGAAATTCCCGATACCGCGAAGCGTCGCCCAATCGACGTTGAGCAGTTCCCGCCGATCCGGAGAGGTGACGACCAGCCCCACGTTGGACGGCTCAGCGCTGCCGTATACCCCGGAAGCGTCCGTGAAGGTCATCACGCCGCGCCGGTGAAGGGTTCCGGTCGGCAGGTCGAGCACCCCGGAGAGCTCAGTGTTTGCCGCGACACTCGACACCAGCGCGTAGACCTTCGGTTCCGCCGCCGCTTCCAGGTTCGCACCGTATTTGGCGACGAACTCTTCCGGCGTATAGACGTTCTCGGAGATGCTCACGGTGATGGTAGCCGCCGAGACCGTAACCCCGGTCGTGATAGTAGTGTCGAAGACCGCCTTCAGCTCAAGGGAGTCTTTCGTCACCGCCAGGATATCGCCTTCGTTGAGGATCAGCGTGTAGGTCTCGGTCGTCGAAGCCGAATCGTTCACGCTCACAGTATCGGCAGCGACCGCAGCCCCGCCGTACAGCCCGTCAAACGCATTGAGGATAGCGATATCCTTGCCGTTCAGCGCATAGTGAACGGTCGAGCCGTCCGAGATGACCCGCACCTCCTGAAGCGCCTTCAGGATATCCAGCCCCGTTCCGGAGTATGCCCCGCCGAAAGCGTTGGCAATCGTGAGCGATACCTTCAGGATGAGTGCATCGATAACGGCATCTTTCGGAAGGTTGACACTCGTTTTATTCAGCGTGAGTGTATCGCTAAGAGTCCTTATTTTTGAGTACATGCTATTCGTGCCCCCGTTCCGCCGTTATTTCTTGAGGAACGACATTACCAGAGCGATCACAATCGTGCCGATAACGAGCGGAAGCGCGTGTTCCATGATGATCGGTTTAGCCGCATCAACAGCCCTTTCAAAGTCCATCGTTTACACCTCGAATACTGATATTCTGCCCCGATACCGCCGCCTTACTTCTTCTCCTCGCCGAACATGGCAGTAGCCGCCCGAACCAGGACGACGAACGAGAAGGTAGCAAACGGCACACAGTAAGCCGCAAGGACACCCGTAATTATGTCCATGAGGGAGTATCCGCGAGGGAATGAGAAAAAGAGGTAGTAACAATGATTATTCCGGATTATTTACGACTTTGTTATGGAAAGACCCATACAGAGTTTTAAGTTGATAAATAAACCAGCACTCTTTAAGATATGCCACTTCAATTTTTGTAGTTAAGGCAGTAGTTCCATCGGATATACTATTGCAGACCCCTACTAACTCTGAATAAACTTTTTCTTGATCAGTTGAAAAAAGAAAAAGCCAACGTTCTGAGAAAATTTCATCTAGATTTGCCAAATCATGCCTGAGAATTTCGAAATTTAAGTAGATATCAATATTTTCTCCATTGCTAAAATCAATAGACATAAGGATATTCGATAATTCTTTAATTTTTATAGGAATATTGAATCTTTTATAAAAGGACTGTATCTCAGAAGGCTCCTTGTTGGCATAAGCATTGGATTCAAGTTCATTCGCGACGAATGACAGCATTGTCAATTGTTGATAGAATAAGCGTATTTTCTTTGTATTTTCTCGATTTTGTGTATATATCATCGCCGCTTGAGTCAATATGAAACCTAATAATACGCCACCTAGCGTAAAAACGCCGGTTAACACTATGCTATCCATTGCACAACGGATCTCTACCTCAAACGTTTTTAGCTTATCGTGCTTGGCTTATTAGGGAATTAGATGTTAAATGAGGAATTTAAGGCAATATGAGCCCTTCATTGTGTTTTTCTAGTATTATCCGCATTTCCCGACCGATATTTTTGAATAAGAAGGTCTATCGTGGCACTATATGAAAGCCGTTCACCTTCAGGTTCAAGCTCTTCACGCACCGTATCCAACCGTCGCAATACCCGATTTGCGATAGCAATGCGCCACCAGCCCTTTACACTTCTCGTCTTCACCACCTCTCACAATACCTCTGCCTCACTTCCTCTTCTCGCCGAAGACATACCGCCGCCCGTCCTTATCGAATACCCATACCTCGCCGTCCTTCGGTATCCGCTTGATGTTGAAAGGAGCACCCTTCACCCGTTTCCGAGCCGCCGAAGCCGTGAGAAACCGGCGGGAAGTGATATTCTTCACCTGTATCCGTTTCATCTTCCCGTCCTTCCGAGCCGTGAGATCCGCAAACCCCCGCCCGCTATCGGATTGCGTGACCGTATACCCCTGCCGTTTCAGCGCATCCCGCACCGCTTTTTCCCCGCTGTCGCCTCTTGTTTTGTTTCTCCCGTAATTCTTCCGCCCGCGTTCCGTCCGTTGTGCCTTTGTCGCCGCCATTGCTCACCCCCGGCCTAGCCGTAATGCTTCGTCGCCCGCTTGACCTCTCCCGCCGGGATGATCCGGTACTCGCTCGTCTTGTGGTCGTACTCTAGTACGTCGTGCATCCTCAATTCCCGGTTAATCTTGTCGAAGTCCGGAATGAGCGCCGATACGTACCGGATATCCTGAGGAATGGTAAACTTGAGAAGGTAGGTCATGTAGCATTGCGACCAGAGAAGCTTCGGGAAGTCCTGTATCCGCTGCGTGATAAACCAGAGTGAAAGCCCCCGACCCCGCCCTTCTCTAGCCACAAGCTCTAATATCGGTGACGGTGCATAGGGGTTCTTGTTGTAATTGTGCGCCTCTTCAACGACGATCACCCCTTTCCGCCCCAATGTATAGAAAGTGTCTATTAGTTTTGAATATTCCGCTATCAAATCCGTTGTTTTTGTGCGTAATGTCGGAATTGACAGGATATAGGGGTATTTCACTAATTTTGTATAATCATACTCGGCATACGGTTTGATCTGCAACCGTTTAACGCCCTTGAGCCCGACGAGCCCGATATGGTTCTGCGTTTTCGTATCCAGAATGATAAATGGTATCTCATTCCGGTATAACTCCTCAACCAGAGAGCCCACAAAGTACGACTTCCCGCCGCCGGTCGGAGCCGCTATGAGCCGGTGAATGTTCTCGGATACGTCAATGGTGCTCACGGTAGCCCCTCATAGCGAGGATACACCCTTCACGGTCGGAGTGCTCGTAAGCCGCTTCATCCAGGCCGGGAGCTCACCACTTCCCGCAGACTCAAACCCCTCTTTCGGAGCATCGACAGAGAGAGCCGGTATGTAATCCTCTCTCTTCTCCCCCCGCTTTCCGGAGCCCTCCTTAACCCGATACTCCGAGCCGGTGACAGGGTTTTTAATTCTCTTCTCCTCTTTCTCCCCGTCCTCTTCTCCATACTCCGCCTCTTCCTGTCTCCTCCGGTGCAGCTCAAGCAGAGCCGGAGTAAAGGCCAGCGCCAGCCCGCCGACCCCAACCGCCAGAGCGATACGTGGATCATCCGGTACGTTCCCGTCCGGGAAGTAATGCCAGAGCGCCGTATTCAGGAAGGGTTTTGAGAAGTGCTCGTATACAGAGGTATTCGGAGGAGGAAGCGCCGTCTTCCGGCAGTAATCCGCGCCCGTCGATACCGCCATGTCGAGGATCGCCAGGACTGGATGATCGCCCTTCTGCTCAGGTTCACCGCCCCGATCCGAGCCTTCCCCGTCGCCGTCGAAGTCCGAGAGCAGGATATCCGCCGTGATATCTTTTCGGTTTAACTCCTCTAGCTCCGCCGTATTCTCTTTCTCGTCGCTCATTCAGACCGCCGCCGCACGTCGATGTACAGTTCGTATTCTTCGATGAGGAGCCGACCCGAGACCCGCCCCTCTCTCTCGAACTTCTCCCGAAGCCCTGAATCGTTTAAGAGTTTATCCAGCATATCCGCCAATTTTAACGCCGCTTGCATCCCGCCGAACATCGTTAAGCCCCCGTTAGTATCGGTATGGTATCCCCGCCGTTAGCCGTCGCCGCCGCTCCCCATGAGCCGGAGCTGGAGAGTGCCGAGGAGCGCCGGAAGGAAAGAGAAAACTACACGCCGCGACACCGACCACGACCAGTCCGACCGCCAGAAGGAGCAGACCGCCGCCGGAAGTTTTCTCTTCCTTCTTCTCCTCCGCTTTTTCTTCTGGTTTAGCGGATACCGCCGGAGAAGATGATACGGAGTCGCAGCTCTCACCGCCAGCCGCAGGAGGAGCCGTCCCGCCTCCGGCATTTCCTGACATCTCGCCATTTTCGCCCTCGTTTAGTTCAGATTTCAGCCGAACCCGATATTTTCCGCATACCGGGCACTTCCGCTTCTTTTGAATGCCCGGAGCGCGCACAGCCCATTCGTTACCGCAGAACAGACAAACTGCCACCCCATCCGGAGGAGTCATAGGAGAAATGAGGAGAATTGGCGAGAAAAAGAGGATGTAACAAAAATTTTAAAATTACAGATAATTTTGAAGTGTAGTTAAATCCATCGCTAATCTATTGAGGGATAGCTGTTTTTGTTTAAATCGGCAAAAATTCCCTTAATTGTATAATTGCTATCTTATGCGGCTTTATTCTGAATA
The DNA here is from genome assembly GCF_004102725.1 of Methanoculleus taiwanensis. Lineage (NCBI taxonomy): Archaea > Methanobacteriati > Methanobacteriota > Methanomicrobia > Methanomicrobiales > Methanomicrobiaceae > Methanoculleus > Methanoculleus taiwanensis. Next base: position 1,110,872 of record NZ_LHQS01000002.1, read on the forward strand.
TCTTTATAAATCCACTGTCCTATATATCCTTAATCGTGGGTGAGATATGGCTAAAAATTGCGAGAAGTGTGGAGCAAGGTTATCTTTTTTCCAAGGAATCTCTGGAAGGAATCTGTGTGACCAATGCAATAACATAGAAAAGGCAGAGAGAGAGAAGGTCGAAGCAGAACGAAAAGTGGAATTCAATACTGTTAAGTCCGATATTATTTCATCGAAAGTAGTACAGGCGGATCAAATAGAATTCTTGAAAACCTTTGGTAAAAAGGAATTGTTAAGCCTATTTAATGAAGTTTTTGAAGATTTTGAAAGCGATGGGGAGCTAGATAAAGGTGAAATTGAATCACTTGTAAAAATAAAGAGTGATTTGGGTTTAGATGACAAAGAAACCCGCTTTGAAGAACGAATAAGACCCTATGTATATGTGTATTGTATTAAGAATGAAAACTCACTTCCTGTCGTAGATCTTCCACCTATCAACGGTAGCAATATTGTTCTCAAAAAAGGTGAGACTGTGCATTTTGCCACTTCTGCTATACTCAAAGAGATGAAAACAGTAAGCCTAGGATATCGGGGAGGGTCACAGGGGGTAAGTTTCCGCGTCATGAAAGGCGTGAGTTATAGAGTAGGTAGTCATAGAGGACATATCGTTAAAGAGGATAGACTCACCGAAACCTCTAGAGGAGCTCTCATTTTAACGAATAAGCGGATTATTTTACATCCAGCACAAGGACGAAAAGCGGTAAGCATCCAGCTTCCAAAGATAATTTCGTACAATTGCTACGAGAATGGACTTGAAGTCCATAAAGATGGTCGAGAGAAGGGATTCTTCTTTGAGACTTTTGATAGCGGTTCGTCAGAAGTTATTGGTATTTGCTTGGGATTCCTTTTTGAGAATGCAGAATAACTTTTGGAGTGGTATATATGGCTTTGACCGTTAGTACTCTGCAAAATTTCTTATCAGAACCGGTAGACTCTGCCGTCAAAAGAATTGTTGATTGGGATAAGTCTCAATTTGTGCTTGCTTTGATGATATCTATTATATTTGGTTGTTATTTCTGGGCTTACGGTGGCCTTAACTTAAAATTAATGGAAACAATAACCTCACAGTATATTCTAATAGGCACCTTTTTGTTATCAGTAGTATTTGCGGTAATTGCAATAGATTCGCCAAAATTAAATGAAAACAGATTGCTACTTCGAGAGCCACTTAGAGACTCATTTCTGGTTATAATAGTGGGTATTTACCTCTACATTTTTGTATCATTACAGATTCCAAACCTTTTCATATCAGCCTTCTTATTTGTTCTCTTTATCTTTACAACATACCTTGTTTTTGCGGCTCTTTTATCATTAGTCCGCATTGCAAGATTATTTCTGATTACAACATAATCTATTCATTTTCTCCATGAGAAACAGAAATGAGAACAGATAACGAAAGTAGATGGTCAGAATGGCCTAGGATTCAAGGAAATGAAACCTTACCTGCCTGTTTTATCCCTACATCAAATCTAATTTCTTTTTTTGTGAAGGGGAGAGGCATTTGCTTATTAGAGAAATTTCATCGTCTGTAAGACGCTCAAACTGCAGTTTTTCACGATTTCTCCGTATTTTTAACTTAAAGCAGAAAGCTGTATAGGGGATATTATACCGTTTGAGCATTCTTAAAACCAAAATCAGTTGTTTTGGAGTGAATGCTTCATTTTTGACATAGTAATTAATAAAGCTTGCTCCTTCTTCGTCACCAATTTTCGTCTTGAGCTTATTCAGGCAGTCGATGACATGTTCATAGTTTGCCTTTTTCACCTCAAATTCCGGCTGAAACTTCAGGATACACTCAGACCCTATTGTCAAAGTATGACCGGTATAGACATTTCTAATAAGGTAACCCGTTTTTATGTGGGGATAATCACATAGATCACAGGGAGGGTAATTTTCAACCTCTGCACCGTCATCGGTTTGGGAGAAGTCAACAGGACTTTCTGCTGTAGCTCTCCATTCTTTCAATGCCTTCCTCAAATTTTCTTGCTCAACAGATCGTGGGAAAACATTCTTTGCGACTCTTAATGCCCAGCTTCCTGTCATCTGTCCACCAACAGCTTAACGGTACACCTTAAATTATAAAAATATGAATCAGTGCGGGGCGAATGTGAATAAACGGAGTTCTTGATGTTCAGAACTGTTTTTCCATCCCTTCAAACGAACCGATAAACACCAGATTCACAAGGATATGAAATTCGCACGTATCCCGGTCACATATCGCCATAAACCCATCGGAGAGAATCTTCCCGCCGCAGAACGGGCAAGGTATCGCCTTTAACCAATCCTTCAGAATATCCCGCTTCTCGCTGAGTTGAGCGTATTTTTCTACGTCATCTGAAAATGTCATGATACCAGCCCGCCGTTAAACCATGATCTCAAAATGCGGATCGCCGGTGCTCTCCGTCCGTGTGCCGTCCGGCTTCTTCTCTTCGGTATGCCGCTCTAAAAGATACTGATAGGTGATACGTGCCTTCTCATCCCCTTCTCGCATCCTCTTGAACTCTGAGAGTGTCTTATCGGTCATCGGCAGCACGTACTCTTCCGTGACGGTGAGAGTATAGGTCTTACGGACAGTCACCGGTTTAAACCGGGACTGTGCCGCCGTTATTGTGGTCGTGCTGACCGCTTCGGTTATCCCGCCCTCTTTCGGCTTCAGTCTCTCTTCCAGGTAATCCAGCCCGGAGAGCTTCGGTTTGGACGTGCCGTTCTTCGGCTTCTGGAAAGCGTATGACTCTAGGGTATCGTCCGTAACGGATTCGAGCGTGTCTGACCGCCCCCGGTTGATGAAGGCATGAACCGCCATCACCTCCTGTTGGGTTAACTCCTTTGTCGGTAGAAACGTGGTTATTGGGCTTCCGTCCCTCAAGAGGACAACTCTGATGGATTTGTCGCTGTTCGGTTCTCCCCGTTCCAGGTCGAGAATGTTGGTATACCCGAACCGCCCGTAATCGGTGCTTCGCTTGTCGAACCCGCGCATAATCCGCGCTGAAAACGTCTTTAAACCCTTGTTGTTTCTGTCGTTGGTTGCATTACTTGGTGTCGTCGTCGTTTCGGTAAAAAGTGGTTTTGCTTGCATCCCTCACACCTCGTTAATGTTGAACTGCTGCATCTCCGGAAGCATGGCAAGCAGCGCCGCTGCCACCTCCGGATACGATGAGCCGGTCTTCTGCGCTACGATGTTGATCCGTTTCCGGACAACCATAGCGGGAGTCTGACCGGTAAACCGGTTCTCCCGCAGCCAAGAGCGAACCCCCATAGCCAGGACATCATCAAACATCTTTTCGAGAGCGACCCGCAACGCTTCGGTATCCTCTCCTCTCTTCGTCTCCTCCTCGGTGACGTGCCGCTTATATCGTTCCAGCTCCGCCCGCAGCGTATCCGCTTCGTGAACGAGCGAGTTTAGCCGCTCCTCAATCAGCTTATACCGGATACCGGAGCCGCCGCCCAGCTCCCGCCCGCCCTCGAAGTACGTCTTCAGGAGGTTCTGCACCAGCCCGGAGATGTTGCCGCCACTGCTCTTGAACGACTCAAGGTGAACCGCGACCGTCGGATCGGTGAGCGACGCAGTGAAGATGACCCGCGACACGCTACGCTCCCCCCTGCGCTAAACTCGTGATAAACTCCCGGAGATCGTCGGCATCCATCTCTTCCGATTCCGAAGCGGGGAAGACCGCAAACTTCCGCCCTGTCTTCCACGTTATCAGCTCGCGTTTCGGAGCGAACCGATCCACCTTGAAGACGTGGAAAGACTGCCCGCCCTCGACAATCTCGACAATGATATACGGCACGACCCGGAGCAGACGGGCGAACTTCATGAGGGCGATATACTCAAACGCCGGTATCATATAATCGGGATACCGCTTCTGGTATCTCTTATACTCGAAGATAGCGACGATTCTGCTATCGACCTCTAGCACCATGTCAATATCGTACATCGACGCCGTTCCAGGCCGAGCCGACCGTATCATATCGACAAAGGAAGATCGGTAAGCATGATCGCACGTTTTACAGTCCGGCACACTCACCACCCCTCACGCCTCGATATACTGCGAGCCATCGCTCTCTTCTTCCTTTGAACCATGACACGCCGCCATGCTCCCTTCCATAGCAGCGAGCCGCCGCTCGAACTCTGCCAGCCGGGAACCGAGAAGATCGGCCAGCATCGACCGCACGATCTCTTCTTCCGTGTGCAGCCGTCCGGGAACGGCAGTATGCCCCATATCGGAAGCTGCAACCCTTACCCGCCGCTCGAAGTTGCCGGTCTTCCCTGCAACAACATCGTTCAGGGTATTCAACCGGTTTACCCCGACACTCTCCGCGCTGATCGTCTCCCCGGACTCGTAGAGGAGAGGAGTTATCCCGTCCTTCCCGAAGCCGTACAGGTAATACCCGATGTACACCATCGGCAGCCCGAACCTATCCCGCCGTGTTTCGATCTTCCATGAGTAGAAGACATCCGAGCCAGCCGCAGTTCTCCCCCAAAATGCCGAGAAGTCATGAAGGACGATCACCGATCACACCACCGGGAACGCCTCGAAGTACTGGGTTAAAAAATACCGGAGAGCTTCACTGTCGTTACGGATACCGAGAGCCTTTTTTGCCCTCAGGTACTTGTCGAGTAATTCCCCTTCGATACGTGAGGAGATTACCTTCCCCAACACAGGATGAATCGTGTTTTCGTTAACACTTTCCATATAATTACGTTAGAGTGAGTGAATTATTAATGTTGTGAAATAAAAAATATCCTTTGCTTATTTTACATTCTAAGTGATTAAAGCCCAGTGTTGTACCTCAATGGTACTTCAGAGTACTTCAAGGACTTTCTTAACATGAATGGTATAACCCTATGCCATTGTACGAATCCAGGAGTACTGTACACCTCCAATGGCATTGGAAAAGTTCAGCCGTACCGAACAGAATGGAGCCCGGATTAGCCCCCGTTTCGTGGCTATACGTTTAAATAGTCATGCACAACTTTTGGTGATGACTCGACAAGCCGATCAACCGCGCGCCGACATTATCAAACTCACATTGCAGGATTATGAACGACACAAAATAGATGAGATTCGACAGTTCACCGGAGTATCCAGCGATACCGAGGCTCTGAGAATAGCGATAACCTTCACCTACCGCCACATGCTGAAAAAGACGGAGTGACCGGGATGCTTAAGGATAAACTCTCTCTCTCTCTCTCTCTCTCTCTCTCTCTCTCTCTCGTACCTAAGTAGTATTAATAATAATACAGGGTATTACACGACACCTTTTCCCCAGGGGAGCCATTTTCCCGACATTCCGGTATGCTCACAGAGCACCATCCTGATCGGCAATCCCGATCACCGGAAGGTATCATGCCCCTGCTGACACGCCAAAATCGCACGTATCACGCGCACCTCAACCCGCCGGTAATTGTTACACTTGGTATATACGTCATCCCTCACCACTTCCGTATTGTGTCATGACACGTCATGACACGTAATGACAAAGAGAAGCAGGAGCGGAGAACAGAGAGAATGTCGATTCACTACGATAACGAACGATTTAGGAAACGAAAGCAGTTTTCACTGTCGCCCGAAGCGATAGCATTGCTGGAAAAATACGGCACAAATGCCTCGAAACTGGTAGATGCCTTGATTTTGGATTCGATTTCAAAGATGAATCCCGCAATGATTTTCGTTTCTGAAAAAGGATGGACCGAGCGGGAATTGAACCCGCGGCCTCTTCCATGCCAAGGAAGCGATCTTCCCCTGATCTATCGGCCCGCTGCTGTTACCCTACAATGTTGTCCTCTATCAGATAAAATGATTCGTTTCTGTTTTTCACCGGCGATCATGCCGTAAGACGGGAGAGCCGGGACAAAACCCGCTCCCGTGCCTCCGTATGCCCTGATTCCCGCACGATGCGGCCGCTTTCGATGACGGGGACAATGAGCGGCGTCGCGCCCTCGGGAGCAGGCTCGCGGGCAAGGCGCACGAGGCGCGTCCCGGACGGAAGATCGTAGACCTGCTTCGCACCGCTGCGCTTTCCGCGTTTTGCGCATATCCTGCCGTCAATCTCCACGATGTCCATCGAAAAGTCGACCACGGGCGCGTTCGCGATCGCGCCGCCGACCCCGAACGCATCGACGATATCGCGGTAGAGGGCGACATCCTCGCGCGTAACCCCCCCGGAGAGGAAGATCCGGACGTTTCCGTAGCCGCGTGCGTCGAGCTCCCAGCGCACCTCCTCGATGATCGAGCGCATATCGCCCCGCCGTGACCGCGGCGTATCGAGCCGGACGGCGGCGGCACCGACCTTCGCCGCCCGGACCGCCTCCGATTTTTCGTCGTCGAAGGTGTCGCAGAGCATGATCCGCGGGACGGACGGCGGCGTGTGGCGGTCGAACGCCGTCCAGGCATCCTCCTGCCGCGGGTAGCAGATCACGAACGCGTGCGGCATCGTCCCGGCGAGGGGAATACCCTCCGGAGCGCAGGTATTCGAGACGCCCTCGACCCCGCCGATCCAGGCGGCACGCTCGATCATCGGCGCGATCGCGGGGTGCTGGCGGCGCGACCCGAAGGAGTAGACCGGACGATCGCCCGCAGCCACGCGGATATGCGCCGCCGCCGAGGCGACACCGGAGGCGTGGCAGAGGAACCCGAGGATCGCCGTCTCGTACGCGGCGAAGGTGCGGTACCTCCCGGTGATCCGGAGCACCGGCTCACCGGGGAAGAAGACCGAGCCCTCCGGCATCGCGTCGACGGAAAGGTCGAGTCCCTCAAGGAGCGAGAGGACGTCGGCGAGGCCGCAGAATACCGCCCACCCATCCGGGAGAGCCGGTGCACCGACCTCCACGACGACCTCCGGGTTGATATCATCTTTCGCAAGGACACTCTCGATCCGCTCGAAGTAGACGTCGGTGCAGCGCCCCTCGCGGATCGCATCCTCATCCACGGTCAAAAATCTGCCCATCGTACTAGCGTGGTCGCTCCCGGGGTTTATGCCTGCTGAAGCAGCCCGGCGTGCACGGAGCCGTATAGATTGGTTTTTGAGCCTGCACGGGCAACCGGTACACAGATGAAGCACGGAAGGGCGCACGAACCCGAAGAACTGCCGGTGGAACGCGTGGACGGGGGATGCCGCTGATGCTCGGGATCATCGGTGGAACGAGCCTGCTCTTCGCCGACCTGCCGCCGCTTACAAAGGAGACCGTCAGCACGCCTTTCGGGCGTGCCGAAGTGTATACGGGAGAGTTCGCACTCCTCATGCGCCACCAGTTCGGCCTGCCCCCCCACCGCATCAACTACCGTGCCTGCCTTGCGGCGCTCGCCATCCTCGGAGTGGATCGGATCGTTGCCTTCGGCTCTGCCGGGTCGCTCCGGGCTGCCATCACGCCGGGATCGGTGGTGGTTCCGTCCGACTACCTGAGCATAACTGATATACCCTCGATCCACGACTACCGGATCGAACACATCCGGCCGGAACTGGATCCGGAGCTCTGTGGAATACTCTCTGAACTGGTGCCGCAGGCTCATAACGGTGGAATATACGTCCAGACGCGCGGCCCGCGCATCGAGACGGTCGCCGAGGTCAAAGCACTTGCAAAGGTTGCAGATATCGTCGGCATGACGGTGGCGAGCGAGGCGACGCTCGCTCTCGAGCTCGGCATGCGGTATGCCGCCGTCTGCACGGTGGACAACTACGCGCACGGAATCGGTGAGGAACTCCTCACCTACGAACACATCCTCGCAACCTCGCGGGAGTACTGCGGGAGAACCGAGGAGATCCTCAAAAAAATTGTGGAGCGATTGGCATGAAGGAGATTATCGACGATATCTTTGAGAGAGAGGGTTCTACCCTCATCACCGACGTTCTCGTCGGCGGGAAGCGGGTGGACATTGCGATAGACGAGACGGGGACGATCGTCGAGATCGGCGAGAAGAACGGCGTGCGGGACGTCATCGATATCGACATAGCCGTCGACGGCTCCGAGAGCATCGCCATCCCGGGACTCGTAAACACCCATACCCACGCGGCGATGACGCTGCTGCGGGGGTATGCGGACGACATGCCGCTCCAGGACTGGCTGACACAGAAGATCTGGCCGCTTGAAGCGCACCTGACCGGTGACGACGTCTACTGGGGCACGAAACTTGCATGTCTCGAGATGATCCGCTCGGGCACGACCGCCTTCAACGACATGTACTTCTTCATGGAGCGGGCCGCCGAAGCGACCGACGAGATGGGGATCCGGGGCACCTTCGCCCACGGGTTCATCGACCTCGGCATGGAGGAGAAGCGCGAGACCGAGATCAAAGCGACCGAAACGCTCGTCTCCCACATCAAAGGGCAGAAGAACCCGCGGCTCACGGCAGCGGTCGGGCCGCACGCGGTCTACACCGTCTCTCCGGAAGGGCTCCGCTGGTGTGCCGAATACGCTCGCGAGCAGGAGATCGGGATCCACATCCACGTCAGCGAGACCGAGAAAGAGGTCGTCGACTGTGTGGCGCAGTTCGGCAAACGTCCTCCCGCGCTCCTCGACGACTGCGGATGCTTAACGCCGCGTACCGTCGCCGCTCACTGCTGCTGGCTCGACGAGGCCGACTGCCGTCTCTTTGGGGAGCGCGGCGTCAACGCCTCCCACAACCCTGCAAGCAACATGAAGCTCGCCGTCGGGCGTGCCATGCCCTACCACCACCTCCGGGAGTACGGCGCGAACGTCTGCCTCGGAACCGACGGCTGCGCCTCGAACAACAATCTGGACATGCTCGAGGAAGTGAAGTTTGCAGCCCTTTTGCAGAAGTTCGCCTGGAACTCCCAGACGCTGCTCCCCGCAGAGGAGGCGATCCGGGTCGCAACGGCGGGAGGGGCACGGGCGCTCGGCATCGGCTCCGGTACCCTGACCGTCGGAGCACCCGCCGACATCGTGCTCGTCGACCGCCGGAAGGCGTGCGCAACGCCGCTCCACAACGCCGACTCGAACATCGCCTACGCCTGCAACGGGGGAGCGGTGCATACCGTCCTCTGCGGCGGCAGGTTCGTCATGTACGACCGGGTCGTCCCCGGCGAGGCCGCTATCCTGAAAGGAGCCGCAGAAGCTGCCGCGGCGCTGGTCTGCCGGGCACAAGACGCCTCGTAACTTTTTTTATTGCCGACGGCCCGGTCGCCGGGCCTCGCAGGGCACGCCGGTCTGGCAGAGGCCGCAGCTTGCGACCGGGATACCGATCTCGCGCTCGACGGTGGCCATCGTGACCTCCCGGATGTATGCGAAGCACCGCTCCTTGTCGTGCCCCGCCGCCGAGATCGCGCCCGCGGGGCAGCGACGGATACAGGCGGTGCATCCGTCCTTTCCGAGGCAGTATGCAGTGTGGGTCGCGTACGGCCGTGGCGTCGGAGGAAGGTCGATCCGGGCAATTACCGACCCGAAGCGCACCGCTTTTCCCCGCTCCGTGATCAGGCCGTCGCAGAGGCCGAAGGTACCGAGTCCCGAGGCGTAGGCGGCGTGCCGCTCCGACCAGCAGGACGCTGTTCCAAACCGTTCCGACTCTTCGCGCCGCCACGCCGGGAGCCTGGACGGTGCGACTGCCGGATATCCGGCTTCGGTGAGCAGGGAGGCGAGGCGATCCCGGATCTGGTCGTTCACCTCCTCGCCGTAGTGGCGGGAGAGGCTCCAGCGGCGGGAGGGGAGCTCACTGGCCGCCCGGTGATCCCGCCGCGTCGCTTCGGTCTGCGGCAGCGCCCAGACGATGACGGCAAGATCGGCGGCCGTAACGTCACTACCCGGAAAAGCGGTGCGGAACGCCTCGAGGGGTGTCCAGTAAAACGGGCCGATGCTCTCCAAAAACTCCTGGTAGAGCGGGTCGTCGCCGCGGGAAACGCCGATGAGCGGGCTATCCCATGCAGGCTCCTGACAGTCCGGGGAAAGCCGGTTTATGACCGGGTCAGCAAGGAACGACCTGATCTCCTGTTCGATCCAAAAATATACCTTATTGTCCATAAAAAAGGGTGATCTCCCTTCACGCGGTTTCGATCTTCGAGGCGCCCTCGAGATTGAGTTCCTCGATCGCCTGCTCGCGCATCTTGAACTTCTGGATCTTGCCGGAGATGGTCATCGGGAACTCGTCGACGTACTTGTAGTAGCGCGGGATCTTGAAGTGGGCGATCTTGCCGCGGCAGTATTCCCGCACCGCGTCGTCGGTCAGGGTCGCCCCTCCTTCTACCTTGATCCAGGCCATCAGCTCTTCGCCGTACTTCTGGTCGGGGACGCCGATGACGTAGACGTCGGCGATTGCCGGGTGGTTGTGGAGGAACTCCTCGATCTCACGGGGGTAGATATTCTCGCCGCCGCGGATGACCATATCCTTCAGCCTGCCGACGATCCGGATATAATCCTCGTCGTCCATCGTTCCGAGGTCGCCGGTGTGATTCCAGCCGTTATCGTCGATGGTGGCGTGCGTCGCGTTCGGGTTGTTGTAGTAGCAGCGCATGACGCAGTAGCCCCGGGCGCAGATCTCCCCGGTCTCGCCGCGGGGAACGATCTTCTTCGTGTTCGGGTCGATGATCTTGATCTCCGTATGGGGGAAGGGCCTTCCCACCGTGGAGACGCGCCGCTCGAGCGGGTCGACCGTCGTCGTCATCGTGACGCCGGGGGAGGTCTCGGTCTGCCCGTAGACGATGACAATATCGGACATATTCATCTTTTTATTGACCTCGCGCATCACCTCGATCGGGCAGGGAGAGCCGGCCATAATCCCGGTCCGGAGCGAGTCGAGCTTGAACGACGAGAAATTGGGGTGCGAGAGCTCGGCGATGAACATCGTCGGGACACCGTGAACGGCCGTACACTTCTCGTCCTGGATCGTCTGGAGGACGGCCTCGGCGTTGAAGACGGGGGAGGGGAGCACCATCGTCGAACCGTGGGTGACGCAGGCCATATTCGAGAGCACCATCCCGAAGCAGTGGTAGAAGGGCACCGGGATACAGAGCCGATCCGCTTCGGTGAACTTCATCCCTTCCCCGATGATGTAGCCGTTGTTGAGGATATTGTGGTGCGTCAGCACGACGCCCTTCGGAAACCCGGTCGTACCGCTGGTGTACTGGATATTGATCGCGTCGTCGAAGTTAAGCGACTCCTCACGCTCGGCGAGCTCGTCCGGGCTGATCGCATCTCCCTTCTCGAGGAGTTCGTCCCAGGTGAACATGCCGTTGTAGGGGATATCGCCGATGAAGACCACGTTCTTTAAGAACGGGAACTTATCGCTGTTAATACGGCCGGGTGTGCCTTCGAACGCCTCGGGGCACGCTTCGTAGAACATCCCGACGTAGTCGGAGGTCTTAAACCGCCCCTGGATAAGGAGCGTCTGCACCTCGGACTGCCTGATGGCGTATTCGAACTCGTACGTCCGATAAGCGGGGTTGATGTTCACCATAATTGCGCCGATCTTCGCGGTGGCGAACTGGGTGAGCACCCACTCGGCATAGTTCAGCGCCCAGATGCCGACACGGTCTCCGCGCTCGACATCGAGGGCCATGAGTGCGCGTGCCAGTCTGTCCACGCGGTCGAGAAAATCCGCATATGTCCACCTGATATCCTGATGAACCGAGACTATGGCCTCGTTCTCGGGATACTTTGCCGCAATCCTGTTCAGCATCTCTCCTATGGTGATACCCTGCAGGGGGATATCGGAACTTCCACACGCGTAGCTGCCCTCAACCATCTCACATAAATGGGAGATGAGGAAACTAAATGGTTGCTGCTTTGGCATATCGGAAATCTTAATACTCGATACTCCCAATATGGAGTGCACGTGGGGTCGTGGCCTAGTCAGGAATGGCGACGGGCTCCAGCGGTCTTTGCATGTGATGAACAATGGGTCTCCTGATAAGAGATGATGACCCGTTGGAGCACTGATGCATGTCGGAGAGACCCGTCGATCGTGAGTTCAAATCTCACCGACCCCACATCTTCTGATGACTCTTCTTCCGGAGCCTGCCCCTTCGGTTACCGTTGCAGATTCTTCTGTTCTTCCCGGATTGTCGTTTTATTCCATCTTCCGCCCTCCTGTACAAAGCCCCAGGTAAGCCCCGACTGCAGGTGATGATGCCGATGCGGGCGTGTTAATATAATATGCCCTCCAACTATGAGGGCAGAATAATGGGGAAATCTATGTATCTTATTGGCGAAGCACTCGTTGGAGAAGGCGCGGAACTCGCGCATATCGATTTAATTATCGGGGATAAGAACGGAGCCGTCGGGCAGGCGTTCGCAAATGCATTCTCGCAGCTCTCGGCGGGCCACACGCCCCTGCTCGGTGTCGTGCGTCCGAACCTGATGACCAAGCCCGCAACCCTCGTCATCCCGAAGGTCACCCTCAAGAAAGAGGCGCAGGTGAACCAGATGTTCGGGCCCATGCAGGCCGCAGTCGCAAAGGCCGTAGCCGACTCGGTCGAAGAAGGTGTCTTTGAGGGGATCGATCTCGAGGATATCGTTATCCTCGCAAGCGTTTTCATGCACCCGAGCGCCGAGGACTACAACAGGATCTACCGCTTCAACTACGGGGCGATGAAGCTCGCCGTCCGGCGTGCGCTCGATAAGTTCCCCGACACCGGGACGCTCCTCCATGAAAAAGACCGTGCAGCCCACGCCGTCATGGGCTTCAAGGTGCAGCGGCTCTGGGATCCGCCCTACCTGCAGGTCGCCATGGACCTCGTGGACATGCGGCAGGTCGAGCGGGTGCTCTCCGAACTTCCGCAGAACGATCACCTCCTCATCGAGGCCGGCACACCGCTCATCAAGAAGTTCGGTCTCTCGGTGATAGGCGAGATCCGGAAACTCCGGCCGAACGCCTTCATCATCGCGGACTTAAAGACGCTCGACACCGGCAACCTCGAGGCACGGATGGCCGCCGACGCCGGCGCCGACGCCGTCGTCATCTCCGGGCTTGCGCCCGTCTCGACGATCGAAAAGGCGATCAGCGACACCAAAAAGACCGGTATCTACACCGTCGTCGACATGCTGAACGTCGAAGACCCGGTCGGCCTCATCGCGAGCCTCGCCGTCAAGCCCGATATCGTCGAACTCCACCGTGCTATCGACGTGGAAGGAACCGAGCACGCCTGGGGCAACATCCCTGCCATCAAGGAAGCGGGCGGCAAGAGGCTCCTCGTCGCAACGGCAGGCGGCATCAGGCAGCACGTCGTGAAGAAGGCTCTTGCCTCCGGTGCCGATATCCTCGTCGTCGGGCGCGCCATCACCGCAAGCAAGAACATCCAGCATGCGGCCGAAGAGTTCCTCGAAGAACTCAGCCAGGAAGAGATCGACCAGTTCAGAATCATGACCGATTTCTAATCGGTCGGAATACTTTTTTTCCTGTCCCTGCCCGAAAAGAGGGGTGTATTTATCGCCGCGGATACTGCGGCCCTCCCGGGATGGACTGCACGGCCGGCTCCGGCGGCAGGAAAGCCCCTGCGACGGAGGTACGGTGAAACATATGCTCATCCGGTATGGAATCGCCGGGAACCGTACCGGAATGCTTTAGAAGATCAGAGCGCAACTCTGCGGTATGCATAGAGCGATACTCCGACTCTCTCTCTTCGTGCTGGTGGTTCTCGCACTGCTGGTCTCCGGATGCACCGATAGCGGCGATGTTGCCGGGCCGCAGACTCCGTTAACGACGCTGCCGACGGCAGAGTCCACGGATCAGGCGACGACGCTCCAGACTCCGGTGACGACTGCAACGGTGCCGTACTCACCGGAGTACCAGGCTGCAGACCTCGTATCGTCTCCCGGCGGAGCGGAGGACTGGCTGATCACCGCTGTCGACACGACGAACGGAACCTACCGGATACGGACGGTTGTTGGAGACGGCGACGCTGCATATGTCCTGTACGACAACCGTTCGGCGGATACCCCGGCAGACGCACGGGAGTTCGATGAGAGTGGCGTCACTCAGCAGAGGATCGTGATGCAGATACCGATCAAAGACGGCAGCGGCAACCTGCAGGGGGGTTTCGTCTACGACACGCCGGAAACCATGCGGTTCGTCGCCCCCTCGCCGGAACTGCTGGCCGGCGAGGTGGACTACGTGCTCACGATCCGGTATAACGGGACGGTGTGGATCTTTTCGGAACTCGACGGTACCTCGCCGTCGGAGTGGACTGATACTATCGACGAGAAGAAGGAGTTCCCGCTCGGCACCGGGAGAGGTGCGTACGTGACGGTGAAGAAGGCCGCACCGGTTTCGGGAGTCCTCTCTGCTGCCCTCTCTGCCGACGGCGTCGTCGTCGCAGAGTCGGAGAACGACAGCCCGGTTGCTCTCCTCTCCCTCTCTTTCTCAACAGCATAATCCATTTTTCCGGTCACGCGGTCGTCACCCGGATATCGTCGATGATCGCAATATCGGGTTCGTCCCCGACCCCCCAGGTTGACCCGCCGCCTATCCGGAGCGATATGCATTCGTCCGGTCTGACGGGTTCACCGGAGAGCGTCCGTAACAGCGACGTCCCGAGATACCGGCCGTCGATCCAGACCGATTGGGTCGATGCGTCACGGTCGTAGCAGACGGCGAACCGGTGCCACTGCCCCGCCCTGACTACAGGTTCGTCGGAGTAGAGGCAGTGCTTCCCTGATTCGTTCCGCTGGTTGTAGCCGATCCGGCCGCCCTCGATCACCTGCAGCGAATAGAGGAGCGATTCTTTCCCGGGAACCTCCCCGAGGATGTACAGGCTGCTGCAGGTAAGAGTGCCGAGTTTGGTGGTCTTGAACCACCCCTCGACTCTGTAGCTGCCGGTATAGTCCAGTGTCTTGATGAGCGCCCTGCCGGGCGCATCGACCTTTCCTTCGACGATACAGGCTGCTGCATACTCTCCTGTATGGGAGTCGGTTCCGATCCGCCACCGGCACTGCGCCTCATCCCAGTTCTCAAAAGTCCCGGTCTCGAAAGAGTCTTCAAAGAGCAGGAGCGGGATCTCTATCGCCGAGACGTGACCGGCAAGGGCTGCGGCAACCACCAGAAGCAGGGCATACTCTTTCAAACTCATCACGCTTCTCTCCCACACCGGCCGTACGGAACGTATACCCGCTGAAAGCAGGGCGCGCAACCGTGAGCGATGATACACGAAACCCGTAAAAAAGTTAGTGGTCGGGGAGGCTGATTGTCAGGCCTTCGTTATCGACCTCGGTGGCGATGGCGATCTTCAGGCCGAGGGATCCGAAAACCGTGGCCACGTCTGCTTCATCGCGGTCGGTGATGACGGCGATCGAGGGGCCTACCGAACTCATCCCGACGAACTCAAGTCCGGCATCGCGTAGGGCGGCCATATACCGGTAGAGTTCGAACCCGTGGTGCTCGACCTCGGCACGCTTCGAACCGCGGAACTCGATCTCCCAGATGATCTCGCCGATCTTCGCAAGATTGCCCTGCTCGAGAGCCGGGATAAGGTCCATCAGAACCATATACGACTTGAGCTCGCGGTCGCGGTAGTCGAGCGTCCGTGCCTTGTTCATCAGGAGATCGAACTCTTTCTCACCGGCGCTCGAGATGTCCGAGGGCGGGATGGCGATGTAAACCCGCTTCCCTTCGGCGAAGGGATGGCGGTAGACGAGCGTCAGTTCGTCGCCCATAATCGCCATGCCGCCGTAGGTGCTGACGGCAGGCCCGACGCCGGTCTCGAACCCGAAGGCGACACTTCCCTCGGCCGTCTCTTCGACGTAGTTGCTGCCGAGGAGGAGGCGGAGCTGATCCTGCGTCAGCGGAGAGCCGATCGCAGCGTTCAGGGCGTTTGCAACGGCGATCAGAATGGTGCTGGTCGACCCGAGGCCTACATGCTCGTGCATGTGGTCGCGTGCCGAGATGGCGAACCCTCCCTCGTAGCCGACGACGTTCCGGAAGACCTCGATGAAGTGGCGCAGGATGGGCTTTCGCGAGTAGTCGATCTCTATTCCGGATGGGATGCAGGTAACCTCTGCGGTGCAGTACGTCTGAATGGCAAACCCGATCCCGCCGCCGCCCGGCCGGTCCGGCGCGAACCGGTTCATGTCAAGGACGGTGAGGTGGATGCGGGAGGGTGCCCGCACCCGTACGGTTCCCGGGACGGGAGAAAGAGCGTACTCCTTTTTTAACCCGAGTGTCCGGAGATTCTCACCCGGAGGGAATGAGGGGAATTCGTACTCGACGAGATCGAGATCGCCTCCCCGTATCTTCATGACAGCCATGGTATCACAATCCATTAGCGTGTGCGGTCAAAGAAGATATTCTTGCCAGATGCCTTGAGAGGAATACCGTAGGCGACGCCGCACCCCGGCATCCAGCCGAGCCTGATCGCGCCGACGCCGGCGGTATACATGATCCGGTTGTCGACATTGTGGATGGACGCCGTCTTCGCGGCAGAGCCGACGGCGATGCCGAGATCTGCCATCCTGACGACGCAGTTATACCCTTTGAACGGCGTATCCCTCTTCAGGGTCTCCTTCTGCGCTTCCAGCATCGCTGCACAGGTCACAAATCCGCATCCTCCACAGTTGATCCCGACGACGCTTCCAACATCGGATCCGATAAGGACGCAAGCGTCGCTCTCTCTTACGTTCTTTGCATCCCTGATGAAGAAAGCCAGATCGTTCTCTTCGCCGAAGGCGTTCATCGACCCGGCAAGCTCGCGGAGCTCGTCACCGGTGACCACTGCGATCGTTATCGCATCGACTCCTTTTCCCTTCGGAGCCGTCCGTGCGGAGAGTGCCATCAACCGGGCGACGGTGATGACGGCTTGTGTCTCGACACTGCTGTTCATGCGGATAGTATTGCCTTGCCGAGATGTTAGTAGATCCGATGCTCTGTCTGACAGCCCTGATAGCCGTATAGGCAGGTCTCGTCGGGCTGCCGGCGATATGTTTATATGTGTGCTCCCGGTATCTCATGCTTGTATCGACGACGTCAAAAGCAGAGTATAACTCTGGTTTAGGGGAAAAACAATGGGGGGAAGAGTAAAGGCATTTGTAGTCTACCTTGGGTTAATCATTACCTACGGAGTCGCATCGCTCTTTGTATGGACATTCCTGAAAGCATACTCATCGCCGGAGAAGGCCGTGATCTTCTCGATCGATCAATTCGGAGAAGCATCTCTTGAATACCTGATGTTCCTTGTCCTGATGCCGCTTATGACGCTCGCTCTCTTCTATGCCATCGAGACGATGGGCGGGGAGAGAAGCGTACGGGATAAGCGCCCCTGACCGGGCGCGGTATCGAAGAGAAGAAAAAACGTGCCTAAAGGGCTTTTCCTCCGCTCGCAAGCGATGCCGTGCGGATGAAAAGCCTGTCTTCAACGGCTCAGAAAGCCCAATCGGGCACTCGTATATCTCATATGCACGTACCGTCGGCACCTTTTTTATTCATCACCGTAAGGATGCTACCGATGGCAGAGAAGAGTGATTTTGAGAAGGCTACGTTCGGTGCAGGCTGTTTCTGGGGCGTCGAAGAGGCGTTCCAGGAGGTTCCCGGCGTCGTATCGACGGCGGTCGGGTTTATGGGAGGTACGGTCGAGAACCCCTCCTACCGGGATGTCTGCACGGGGCGAACCGGCCATGCGGAGGTGGTCGAGGTAGTGTACGACCCGACGGTGGTGCGGTACGAGAACCTGCTGCACGTATTCTGGACGGTGCATGACCCGACGACGCTAAACCGGCAGGGGCCGGATGTCGGGACGCAGTACCGGTCGGTGATCTTTTACCACACCCCGGAGCAGGAGGCCGCCGCCCGGGAGTCGAAAGAGCAGATCGGGCGCTCCGGCAAGTTTCGGAGGGAGATCGTCACCGCGATCGAACCGGCCTCGACATTCTGGCGGGCGGAGGAGTATCACCAGCAGTATTTTGCGAAGCAGGGGAGGACGGGCTGTCGGTTCTGATCGGATGCCCGTCCGTCACTTGTACGTCCGTTTCGAGTAGGTGGCTTTTGCAGAGTCGCCGCCGCTCGCCACGATCGCCAGCCACTCGTAGACGGACTTGATCGTCCCGAACTGCTGGTAGCGGCGCATCGAGAAACCGACGCGCAGGGACGGGTCGAGCATCACCCTGCCGAGTTTTCGCATCCTTTGCGCTATCTCAAGGTCGTCTCCGGCGTCGATGCACCGGTACATCCCCGCCTCGATGAAGGCCTCGCGGTCGAACGCGGTATTGCATCCGAGCGTGAAGTAGATGGTTCGGGTATGGTAGCCGAGCCGGGAGAAGGTGTTGGCGCCGACGAGCGAGAGGTGGTTCTTGATCCCGCCTTCGAGGGGATAGACGGTGCCGTAGAGCTGGACGATATCGCGGCGGTCGAAGTCGCGTGCGATCGTCTCCACCCAGTTCCGGGGGAGGATGCAGTCCGCATCCGTCGTCGCGACGATCGATCCCTGCGACTCCATCGCGCCGTCGTTTCTGGCGCCCCCGACCTTCTTGCTCTTCTGGATAAAGACGCTGTCGGCGAGCGGTTCGGCGAGTTCGCGCGTCCGGTCTTTCGAGTTTCCGTCCACAACGATGATCTCGTAGGTGCTGCGCGGCACCGTCTGGTCGGCGAGCGACGATAAGCACCGGGCGATATTTGCTTCTTCGTTGAAGGTCGGAATGATGATCGATATCATGGCTCCACCAGGTCTTTGTACAACTGTTGATGCAGTCCGGCAATAAGGTTGATGTCGTATTTCTCCGTCGACGCCCGTGCCTGACGCCTGCAGGCCTTCAGCAGACTGTCGTCTCCGAGCATCGTATGCACATCTTCGGTCTCGTGGAAGAAGAGCACCGAATCGCCGAAGATCTCACGGAACTCGTAGATGTCCCGTGCGATCACGGGAAGGCCGGTCGCGAGCGCCTCGACGATGACGAGGCCGAAGGTTTCGGCATGCGAGGGCATGAAGAAGACGTCCGCACCGCAGTACGGCGCCGAGATATCGTCGACGACACCCGTGAAGATGACGTTCTCGTGGCACCGGCTCTTCGCCACCTGGATCCGGGTATAGTCTTTTGAGAGCGTGCCGTAGGGAAACCCGCCCACCCAGACCCAGGTTATCTCCGGGTGCGTCTCGGCGAGTTTGAGAAAATCGTAGATCCCCTTTCGCGGGGTCTGCTGCCCGACCGAGAGCACAACCTTCCGGTCGGGGTCGATCCCGTACTGCTCCCGAAAGACCCGGCGCTTCTTTGCGTCCGGGGTGAAGTACTCCCGGTCGATGCCGTTCGGAATAAGGGTCTTTGCGACCTCGGGCACCATCTGGTCGGTCTCGCGGTGGCAGGGCTCGGAGATCGTGATGATGTGATCGAACTTCCGGTAGATCTTCGGGTATACCCGGTTGATCCGCGCGGAAAAAGCGACGTTTCCGTCGTTGAGCCGCGGCGTCGAGTGGGCGGTGAGGACTTTGACCCCGTCGGTGAACTTGAGGTGGTACATCGCCCACGGCCCGAAAGTATGGTAGTGGGTCAGATCGAACCGATCTTTGTAGGAGTTTCGCGCCACTTCGAGGTCCGGAAGCCTGGAGAGATGACTATACAGCGTCCGTGCCGCCGTCGCACACCCGATGTACTTGAGAAAACGGAAGTCTTCGACGAAGATGTTGACTCTCATCGATCGGCCCTCGCAAAGGTGATTGCGCTCCTGATGCAGCCGTCCATGTTCAGATACTCGAACTCCGAGAAACGCCCGACAAGGGCGATATCCCGGGCACGGCAGTATTCCCGTACAAGCGTAATGTTCTTTCGGTAGTCGAGATCGTAGACGACATAGGCGAACTTCTGCCGTTCGACGCCGGTGTAGACGACGTCCCCGGCATCGCGGATGATACCTGCCCTGCAGAGCGAGGAGACGGTGTGATCGATAACCTCCGCATCGGTCATCAGGGAGATCGCATCGCCGTCGTTGTAGGTTATCTCGGCGAGGATAGAGCCGTGCCCTTCCGGAGCGACAGCGGTGCTGTAGTTCGAGGGGAAGGAGATCCGGTTGAAAAGCCCGACACTCTCTTCAGGGACATAGACCCAGGAGAGGTCGGGAACAGAGCCCGCGAGGCCAATGAAGACCGAGCAGAGGGAGTTGTAGCGGAGGGCGTCGCAGGCCTTGACGACCTCCTCCGGAACATCATCGAGGGTGGGGAGGAGCGCCTGGAGCGGGATCGTCGAGATGATCCGGTCGGCCTCTACCTCCCGCTCGCCGTCGCTGATGACGAACGATCCGTCTTTCTTGCGGATCGCGGTGACGGAGAATCCGGTTATGACCGAAGGCATGACCGGGGCGGCAATCGCGTCGACCAGAGCCTCGATCCCTCCCGTCACCGGGTAGGTGAAGACGGCCTGGTGGGTGTAGCCCTCCGTCTCGATGCCGATCGCGGACTTGATGATATCCTCGACGGGCGGGCGGGGAATGCGGCCGTCGACCCAGTGGTGCGACATCCGTTCCGCGGGGTAGTTCCAGATCTTCTCGTTGTACGGGAGCATGTAGCACTCGGCTATTCCCCGCCCGAAGGTCGCGCCTATCCACTCGGCAAAGTTCGCCGGCGGCGGCACCTCTCCTTTCTCGACGGCGATGAGTGTCCTGACGAACTCGTTGATGCAGAAGAAGAGGTCGTCTTTCGGGAGGGCGGCAAGGCCGTTTTCGAAGGGGTATTTTACGTATCGACCTTTATAGAGGATCTTCGTATTGCGTGCCCGCTGGTCTTTATTCTCACCGAGCACCTCACGCATGAATGCGAGTACTTCGGTATCCCGCGAAAAAATGATATGCGAGCCTCCGATATCAAAGGTGAAACCGGCACTGGTGACCGATCGGCAGAGGCCGCCGATTCGTGGTTCGCGCTCCAGAACAACGACATCTTCTCCATTCTCCTGCAAGAGCCGGGCAAGGGTGATTCCCGTCAGCCCGCCGCCGAGTATCGCCGATTTCACGTTCCTATTGTTTGACATCACAGGCTTATATGGTTGACCATCTATTCTGCCCTGAATTCTCGTCATTGCCCTGGTATCTCCTTCGGTTTCCGGTCTTCAACAGAATGTATCCCTCTGCCTCCGGCCTTATCGGCAGGGGGATATTTTCTCCCCGGGCACCGGAAAAGCCGGTTGTTTGTCGGCAATTGGAAATGTATTGCGTTATACTGGTAATGGAAACACATTTACTAATCGGACAGATATTTCTAAATTGGATTTCTTTGAAGTATTGCTATATTAGAGGTGCATTATTAGATAGTTTTTGCTTTAAGTGCCATACTGTGGCTGAAAAAAATAGTTAACTATTAATAGTACACTAGAGCAATATTCGCATATGGTTGAATGGGCACAGAAACAGTTTGAACTCGGAACTCAGGGTTTTTCGCTCCAGATCCCGATCTTCTACAAACTGATGGCCAGTATGCTCTTCGTTGCGGTTATTCCGGTTGCGCTTCTCGGACTGGTATCGGCAGGCGATACCGGGAGTGTGGTCGCATCGCTCGGTCTCCAGAACAGCATCTTCCTCTTAACCCTCCTCACGGTGGGGCTTGTGGTGATGTGGAGTTTCTTCCTTGCACGGAGCATTACAAGTCCGATCGAGCAGCTCTCCCGGGTTGCGACGAGCGTGAGCCGGGGGAACCTCGATGAGACCGAGATCACCGTCGTCAGCAACGACGAGATCGGCGAGCTCGCCGCAGCGTTCGGGAAACTCGTGAACGCGTACAGGATCCTCGATACGCTGGCTAAAGAAGACGCAGAGTGACCATGCAGAATCAGGAAAGCCTCTGCACCGCCGGTGAACACCGAAAAACCACACCTTTCGTCCTATGATCGACAGACTGCCCCCGGGAACGAGCATCGGAGAGATGCAGGCACCGCTTGAGTGGATATATTCGCATACCACCCGATTCGTCGGAATCGTCGTGATCACGGTTCAGGACGGAAAAGGGTTCATTCTGGTGCGGAAGGGGGCGCCTCTTGCATACTACTTCCGGTATGCGGCCAATGTGCTCCGGGGGCCTGCCGCCAGGAAGTATTTCTCACAGCAGCCTCTCATCGACTTTACCATGCGGCGCTACTCACACGACGAATTCCAGGCAGCCTACGCCGCCTGCTCGGCCGAGGGGCTCGTATCTGCATACAGCGACGAGGAGTCTGCAAAGGCCGGAGATTCGGAATGCCTGCCGGCGGAGGAGACTCCGGTTCGGCAAGCCTCGCCACCATCGCCGCCGGGGGGTGGCGCCGGAGAGCCCCGGAGTGAACTCTCGGGCTTCGACCCCGCCCGCCTCCTGGCCGAGCCCGGGATCATAGCAGCCGCCCGCTTTGCCGAGGGACTCGTCATCCGTTCGGCAGGAGATGCTGATTTCGACTACCTCGTTGCCACGGCGGAGGATATGATCCGCTGGGCGTCCGAGCTTGGCTCGATCGCTGATATGGGCTCCTTTGTACAGATGACCAGTTTCTACCGCGAGGGGAACGTACTCATCACCCCGTTTGGCAAGGATTACCTCTGTATTGTAGCACGACCGGAACTGCACTTCGGACAGATCCGAAAGATGTTGCGCGATCTCACAGCGCTTGCATGAGTGCATCTCCCCGAAATCGGGGATACATTTTCTTCCCGGGCCGGCTACTATAATCCCCTCCTGCACTTTTTTGCAGACGAGAGACTGTCAGCCGTGCACCTTCTCTCCTTCACCGGGCTGCCAGAGATCATGTGGTGGCCGCCGGGACGTCGTACATGGGGAGTATGCGGCCAATTGTTATAGTAGAGGAGGCCTGGCGACCCGTCCCGGCCGGGGTCACGATGGTTTTCTCATCTCCGCATGGCCGGATCGGTGCACCGTCGTGCGGTGCATTACATAATCAGCATTATATATTGGTGATGCCATGAAAGCGGCCGCCACTGGAGGTAACTGATAATGGCAAAATCGGAGATAAAAGCAAACCCGGCAGTAATAGAAAAATATCTGAAGGGTATCAACTATCCGGCCGGCCGGCAGGACCTTATCAACCAGGCGAAGAAGAACGACGCCAACCGGGATGTCATCAACACTCTGAAGAGCCTGCCCGATTCGGCGTACCGCTCACCGATCGATATCAGCAAAGCGCTCGCGGGACATGGCGTCGAATCGACATCGGCGTCGTCGGGCGAAAAAGTCGGGCTCGCCGCCGCCGACGAGGAGACCCGCGAGCGTGTCGCCCGTGCCGGCGGCGAGGCACCGCACGAGACCCGGGGCCTGCAGGCTGCCGACGAGGAAACCCGCGAGCGTGTCG
>NZ_LHQS01000002.1:1134132-1210448 GCF_004102725.1 Methanoculleus taiwanensis
GGAAACCCGCGAGCGTGTCGCCCGTGCCGGTGGCGAGGCACCGCACGAGACCCGGGGCCTGCAGGCTGCCGACGAGGAGACCCGCAAGCGTGTCGCCCGTGCCGGCGGCGTGGCACCGCACGAGACCCGGGGCCTGCAGGCCGCAGACGAGGAGACCCGCAAGCGTGTTGCGAAGAAGGGTGGGGAAGCATCGGCAGGCGGGAAGAGAACTGCATAGCCGGCACCGGATACTGCATGGACACCCATTTCCGGACACCGGCATACACTGCCGGTTCTCATGGTACCAGGTGTGTCTCACCCGGGAGATTGTTTCGCCATTCCCCGGAGCACTCCAGAGGTCCCGGTGATGCCGGATCTCCATGCCCCAAACTATTGCAAGATTAATATATTGTAGTGGGAATGGGAGCCGGCGTCATGGAGGTGACAGTTGTGGCTCAGCAGCGAGAGAGTGTCAGTCCGGCATATGTCCAGAAGTTCCTTTCCGGGATGGACTATCCTGCAAGCAAGCAGGAGATTATAGACCACGCAAAGAAGAACAACTCTGCCGCGGATGTCAGTTCAGGAATCGGCCAGGTCAAGTAAGCGCACAGAGCGGGTGAGCGGTGAATGCAGCAGCTGCGCCTCTTCCCGCCCATCTGTGCCGATCATCTTCTCTTCTGCATCGTTATCGAGAACGAATCCTCATAATACCGGCAGGCAGCCTGCCCCTCTGCAGCGTCGATCGGCAGTATAACGACCGTGCCGAGCTCTTCAATGAGCTTGACCGGGTTCACCGGGCGTGAGCGGCAACCGGCGGCGGCAGCAGTCCGAACCGGAGAAGCGCGGAACGGGTATGCCGGGCAGGGGGTATATCCCCTGGCGACCCGGCGAGCGTGCGGGAGAGGCGGTACAGATCTTCCGGCGTATCGATATCGTACCACGGTTCAAGAAGGGATACCGTCGCCCCGAGTCCCCCGGCACGGGCGCAGGTGCACGCGGCAACACGCCCGGTACTCCACGGGATATCGGCAAAGAGACCGGGGATCGATCTTCGCATTCCTATGAGATAGTAGCCTCCGTCGGTCGACGGGCCAAGAACCAGATCAGCGTCGACAAGCCTCCTGAACGCACGGTGAACGAACTCTACCGGGAGTGTCGGCGAATCGCTGCCGAGCAGCACCACCGCGGTCGCACCGAGCCCGAAGAGTGCCTCCGCTACGTGGGCGAGGCGGGTGCCGAGGTCCCCGGCGGGCTGGGCGATCAGCGCATACCCCTGCGGCACGATCACGGAGAAGTAGGGCTCCGCGTCCCGCGGGGTGTAGGCGACGAACGGGGCGATGCCGCTCGCCCGGCCGAGTTGTTCGATCGAATCGAGCAGAAAACTTTCATAGAGCTCCGCCGCCTCGTCCGGAGAGAGCAGGGGTGCGAGGCGGGTCTTGACATAGCCAGGGTATGGCGCTTTGGCCATTATCGCGGCTGCCTGCATCAGGTTTTCCGCCCGATAAAACGCCCGCGGCCTACCTTCCCTTCATCGGCGGCTTTCCTCCAGAGCGCAAGTCCACGCTCCGCATCCCGGTAGACCTCTTTGCCAAAGAGGTCGACGATCTCGCCCTCGAGCTCGCCGGTGAGACTCGCATGGTAGCGGCGCATCTGCTTCGAAAAGTCTTCACTGAGATCTTCCCGCTCCGTCACGGTAAATCCGTTCCGTTGCAAGAGTTCGGTATATCCTTCGAGTGTCTCCATGTACGGGAATACCATGAAGGTATTGAGGGTCTGCCACTCCTCGGCGCTCATCGTCCCGGTCTGTATCCAGTCGGTGAAGGCGATGGTGCCCCCCGGTTTTGCCACCCGCCTGCATTCCTTCAGCAGACGTTCTTTATCGGTTACATAGCACCAGGAGTCCTGCCCCCAGACGATATCGAAGGTGCCTGCCCGAAAAGGCATATCAAGCGCGTTTCCGAGCCTGAAGGTGACGCGATCGCCGAGCCCTGCGATCCTCGTCCGCTCAACTGCTTTGGCGACCATCCGGGGCGTGATGTCAAGGCCCATCACCGTCGCACCATATCGTCGCGCAAGGTGCCTGGCAGGCCCTCCCTGGCCCGCAAGGACGTCGAGAACCCGGCTCTGTTCACCGACTCCCGCCATCTCTGCAAGAATCCGGGTCTCCTCCTCGCCGCCGACATGGATCTCTTCTCCCATCAGCATCTCCCAGAGCTGACCGACCGGCCCTTCATAGACGGTCATCACGTCACCGACGTTGATGTCCAGCATCGCCATTTGCTTTTTGCCTACGACATCACCCATACTTTTCGCCTCACAACGCTGCACGCCAGCATTTCGGGTCGGCGCCGCAGATATCTCCCGTCTCGTAGTACGCCAGTGCCCGGCACCCCCAGCAGACGGCACTCTGCTCGCACCAGGTGCAGGGGGAAGGATTCGCACCCGGCTGCCTCATCCGGGAGAAGAGCAACTCGTCCCGGTGCTCGTCCACGATCTTCCGTAGCGACCGCTCCCTGATATTGCCATACCCCTTTCTGATGACCGAACAGGGTGTGACATCGCCGTCCACCGTCACACAGACCATTCCGCCGCAGTAGAATTTGTTCACGTCCATCGTCCCGAGAGACCACGACGAGCCCGGGTAACAGATCCTATCCCGCTCCCTGCAGGCGTCGCGGATCTCTTCGAGGGCGGGTATCCACTCCGGGTGAACCTCTGCAAGACCGACAGCGCAGATCTGTGTCAGGCATATCTTCATTCCGAGGTCTTCACAGAAGTGTCGCATCGTCGCTTTCACGTCGTCGCCGGCCAGAGGGTGGGTGAAGGTGATGCAGTTGACAAGTTCGCTCGCGGGTTTTCCGAGAGCGAGAACGGTCTCGACACCGCGGGATATCGCCCGGATCTTCTCTTCCGCGTTCCCGGTATGCAGCTGACCGTATACCCCGGGATTCAGGCTGTCGAGATGCACGGAGATGAACCCGCCTTCCGTCATCTCGATTGCCCGGCGTGCAACGGCAGGGTCCGCAAGCGGCATCCCGCTCGTCCAGATGTTATTGACAAAACCGAGATCCGCGGCGTGAACCATCAGTTCATACCAGTCCGGCCGGCACAGCGGGTCTCCGCCGAGCCAGTCGATTGCTTTTACATCCATCGTTGCCGCAGCGTAGAGCACGGCGGAGATATCCTCCGCGGGAAGCTCATGCACGGGTGCACCGTCCGCCGATGCATAGCAGTAGCGGCAGCCCTGAGGGCATGAGTGATTCGATTCTATCTGGACGGAATAGACCATCTCTTCTTTAAAATAGCGCACCACCTCTTCGGCATCGAGGTGCAGACACCCGCAGGATACAGCCTCATCTTCGTCCCTCACCCTCTGCCGTACCTCATTCATGCCCTCTGGCCTCTGGAACACACTCAACCATGACCATTATCATATATGTTGGTGACGGTGATTCAGGTCGTGCGGGAGGATATGATATCGATAATCACGCCGGTACTGAACGAAGAGGGAACCCTTCCGGGGTATCTCTCCCACATCGACGGTCTTGCCGGGGATTTTGAGGTGATCGTTGTCGACGGTGGGAGCTCCGATGGGACGCTCCGGGATGCTACGGCTGCCGCATCGACACTTCGCCACCGGTTTTCGCTGCTCTCCTCGCCGAAGGGGAGAGGTGTCCAGATGAACGCCGGAGCAGAGCAGGCCGCAGGTTCGATCCTCCTCTTCCTGCACGCGGACTGCCGGATTCCACACGACTCACTGCAGGTTATCGAGCAGGCTTGTGCGGAGGCTGCCGTGATCGGCGGGGGGTTCTCACACTCCTTCGACTCAACCGACCCCTTTCTCCGTCTGACAAGCTTCGCCGGAAACATCCTCGCCCGGAGGAGAGGGATATTTTTCGGTGACTTCGGGATCTTCATCGAAAGGGAAGCCTTCTTCCGGATCGGCGGATATGAACCGCTCCTCTATCTTGAGGACTTCGCATTCTCCCGGGCGGCACGGCGGTATGGGCGACTCGTCCGGATTGACCGGACGATACGCGCCTCACCCCGGCGGTATGCCGCGGTCGGGAAGTACCGGCTCAGCGCTCTCTATCTTCTGGTGCTGCTCCTGAACGCCGTCGGAATCAGGCCTGAAAGCCTCGTCCGGTATATCGTTGAAAAGTAAAGAGTCCTTGTTGCAATCGGGTTTCCAATGGTACTGTATAATTCCAGGAGTACTGTATTTTTCCATTAAACCGGGATTTATTGAGGTAAATTTTCCTAAGTGCATTCAGAACTGCAAAAACATTTCCTAATGCTTAAATTCTCTTCTTAAAAATAAAGTATCCTGAAAGGAGTGTATGTTTTGACACCGTGGCAGCAGAGTATTCAGACCAAGCTGACGGTCAGCTTCATCGTCCTGATCCTTGTCATATCGGGACTTACGTTTGTGTTCACGTACGGAGAGACGAAATCGGCGCTCAAGGAGACGACGCAGGACGAGCTGAAAGCGCTCGCAGTGATCATCGCAACCCAGATTGACGGCGACGCGATGGCGGCGTTCCAGCCCGGCGACGAGGAGATGGCGGAGTTTATAGCCATTCGTGACCAGCTCGACACCATCCGGTCTTCAAACCCCGAGATTCTCTATCTCTATACGATGCGTTCGGTTGGGGATACCGTCGAGTTCGTCGTGGATGCCGACTACGGTATCGATGACGGGGCTGCGATCGGCGATCTCTACGATGAAGCGGGCTCCGACCTGCTCGCCGGATTTACCGCCCCCTCTGCAGACAGCGAGTTCACCACCGATCAGTGGGGCACCGTTCTTTCCGGGTACGCTCCCATTAAGGACTCGGCCGGCGCCGTCGTCGGGCTCGTGGGCGTCGACATGGACAGCTCCCGGGTGATCGACCGCCAGGACTTCATCGGAAACACCATCTTTGTGGTCATCGGCATAGCCATCCTCGTTGCCGGTGGGTTCATCGCCCTCTTCTCGAGGACGATCATCCGCGATATCAAGAAACTGAACGAAACGGCAAATGCGATCAGCATGGGCAACACCGACGTCTCCGTCGACGTCGAGCGGAAAGACGAGATCGGCGAGCTTGCGGAGTCCTTCGGCCGGATGGTAGCGAGCCTCAAGATCATGATGATGGATCCTGAGGACGGGACAAAATAGGAGGGTATGGATGAGCCAGCTCTCAGACGAGGTACTGAAAGTATCTCTTCAGTACCTCGGCCCGGCAGCCGAGCGATTTCTTGAACGGCAGACAAAGTCTCACTTAAACGGCCTTGCATTCACCGATCTGCAGAAATCGCATATCCCCGACCTGGCCACATGGGTCAGGACATCGGCGTCACTGATCATCGATAAGAAGAAAGCGGAAGAACTGGCAACGAGGATCACCCGGATGGGATGAGAGGGAGATCCTCTCCCTCTTCCATCATCGTGCGGCGACCGCCTCTTCTTCCCGCCGCCGCCCGAAGAGGCTGCGCAGCCTGTCGGTGATGCAGGCCTCAAAGATCGTCTCCACCCGTTCGTGCGCCTGGCCTATCCACATCATCACATCATCAGGCGCAATCTCTCCTTCTTCCGTCAGGTAGTAGTCTATGTTTAAGAGAAACGCATTCGTCCCGGGCGCCTCGGCGACTGCATCGGTGAGCTCCACCCGGCAGTTGTCCCGTCCCTCCTCGAACGAGAACTCCGCACCGGAGATGAACCCGACGGGGAGCCCCTTCAGCGTCTCGGGGAAGGTCGGGTAGAATGAGAAGTAGTCGCCAAGAGCGATCTCCTCCTCTGGAATCTCGATGGTGTTGATGTACCGGAGATTCAGCGTCCTGATCCCCGGGACACCGATGACGTCCCGGAAGCGGGAGTAGGCATTCTCGATCCGCGGGCGGAGTTCGTCCCAGTCCGCGTGGGGCTTCTGGCAGTTCACGGAGAAGAGCCGGGGTCCGACCTGGAGGGCACAGGTGCCGTCCTCGGTCGAGAGCATGGAGCGTTCGGTGACCAGGAGTTCTTCCCGAAGCCCTTCGGGACCGAGCATGACGACCACCTCGCGAACCCATCGCTGATCCCGCTTCGGATACGTACCCTTCATGTTTTCGAATAAAATTCCCGGGAATGTCATATCCCAGGGCATATCCAGCGGAAACCGGAATTCGCATACCGCCTCGGAGATGGGCGGGTTGGCATACACATTTCGTCTCATAATAGATCCCCCTTTCCGGAGTAAGATAGGGGATGACCTTAAGAAAGTAACGTGAGTGTGTGGGGAGAATGCCGGGCAGCAGCTGTGGGAGCATTTAAACGGTATGATCGTGAGAACCATGCGATGAACGACGAGGTCTTCCGGCAGACGGTTCATTTCCTGATGGGTGTACTCGGGGCTGCAATCCTCATCACCGTACAGCCGAGAACCGCCCTGATCTTCCTCGGCGTCGTTCTGTTCATCGGATTTGCCGTCCAGGACATCTTAACCCGCGGCTACAGGATCCCGGCGCTCGTCGTCCTTGTGGACGAGGCTGAACGACGGGGAAAAGTGCCGATGAAGGGCGGCATCGCCTACGCGATCAGTGCACTCCTCTGTTACACCGCCTTTGGTCCGTTCTATACCGCTATCGGTCTCGTCACCCTCGGGGTTCTCGACAGCGTCTCGACGCTCGTCGGCATCAGGGTCGGGAAGCACACGCTCTACCGGAAAAAATCGGTCGAAGGGACGCTTTCCGGGATTATTCTGACCTTTGCTATCTTAGCTTTCTTCATCCCGCCGTGGACGGCGCTCTTCGTCGCCGTTGTGGCAGGGGTCGTCGAGGCCTTCTCACCGATCGACGACAACCTGATCATCCCGCTGGCGACATGCATCGTCCTCGCGCTCTGCTGCTTTACAGTTTGATGCCTCTTTTCCGGAGTTCTTCCGACTTCTTCTTCGAACACTCCTCGCAACGGAACTCAGGCTCGTCATCTCCGCTCCGGTCGTAATTCTCAGCATGCACAAGCCGGTATCCACGCGCCACTCTGCCGCAGTCGACGCACCGGATCTCTTCCCTTACCTCCCACTGGGCGGCGAGCACCTGGGATGTGAAGATGAACCGATCGACCCAGAAGAATATGAGCCCGCCGATCAGGTTTGCAACGACAGTCGCCCACAGCGCTCCGATAGGAGCAAGGTAGTAGAGGACGAGGGCAAGGATTGGTGTCGAGAGCTGCCACCGGACAAGGTACAGCCCGTACCGCTTAAAATTGATCTGCACATATAAAAGTGCCAATATGATCTCTTAAAGGTGGGCATCGACCGGAAGATTCCATCCGGAATAGTTCCGGCATCTCTCGTGTTACCCGAGTACCATGATACGCCGCGTCAGACTCTTGTGGACCCGCTGGAGGTGGGTCTCGAGGACATCGAACTCCCGGGCTGCGATCGGTGTCACGTCCCGGTGGGTGACGACGACCGCCCGCCGGCCAGGCCGGAGGATACGCCGGATCTCAGCAAACGCCCCGGCGTAGAGGCTGTCCATGCTATCGGCCTGTATCCGCACCGACTGACCGTAGGGGAGGTCGGTCACCACGGCGTCTATCGAACTATCGGCGAAGGGCAACCTCGTCGCATCGGCAAGGATCACGGGTGCACGGGGAAGGTTTCTGCGGCACCCCTCGACCATCATCGGATCGAAGTCGCTGCCGACTGGCAGAACACCGATAGACTCCGCTTCGAGGAGAATGCCTCCGGTGCCGCAGAAGGGGTCGCAGAGGAGCTCGCCTTCCCGGACGAGAGAGAGGTTGACGATAGCCCGTGCCGTCCGGGGCATCATCACGCCCGGATGGAAAAACGGCCGCCGCATGGGATTGCGGTACTCGAATGCTCCCCGGTCGATCCGGTGTATCACCCGGCCGAAGTAACAGCGGTCGTCGGAGACGAGGGCACGATACTCCTCTTCGGGATGTCGGAGCGAGACCGGCCCTGTGATCATGCCGCCAATCATCCGTTCGAGCTCGAGCTGCGGGGTATCCATCCCGGCTCCATGCACCTTCTTCACCCTGCCGGCGAACGGCCGGTCGGTTCTCAGGGAGAGATCCCGCAGGAGGTCGGCGAGCGCCTCTTTCGTCGCCTCGCACTCGCCGAGATACTCGGAAACGACGTGCGTGAGTGCGAGCCGGGACGTTTTTCCCGGGTCGGGGCACTCGGCCACCGCCACCTGCGTCCGCCGGTCGAGCAGGGTGCCGACGCATGCAAGCTCCGCAACCGGGAGATCCGGGTGTTCGCCGGAGAGTTCGAAGAGGAGTTTCATCTCCTTATCTATTGGATTTGCGGCGCTATTAAACAGATATGTGATCGATGGATAGCAACGCGTATCGAAGCGATCCGGCGATCAGCAAGAAGAGCATCGGTATTGCAGAAGACCCGATGAGGAGCGGACTCTCACTTGACGGTCTCTTTCACTTTGTCGACGACGTCCTGGAAGAATCCCTTCTTATGAGATTTTTGGGGTCGTTTCCCCTCAATCTCAAGCAGTTTCTCGTAGAGTTCGCGCTGCTCCGCCGAGAGCGAACCCGGGATGACGATACCGACGCGGGCAATCAGGTCGCCGGGACGGCCGTGGCGGCGTATGCCTTCGCCCGGGATCTTCAGCCCGGTGCCGTGCTGCACGCCGGGGGGTATGGAGAGGTCGATGTTCCGCCCGTCGATTGTTCCGATCTCGACCTTCGAACCGAGCGCCGCCTGAGCGGCCGATATCGTGACAGGTGTCTCGAGATCGTATCCGCGGCGGACGAACCGCTTATGCGGCGCGACCTCGAGCTCGATATAGAGATCGCCGTTCGGCGCTCCGTAATCTCCTGCTTCGCCAAAGCCCTCCATCCGGAGGCGCATGCCGGTGTCGACACCCGGCGGAACGTTTACCGTGACTTTTCGGTGCACCTGCTGGCGGCCGCTTCCGCCGCATGCCCTGCACCGTTCTTCCGGTATCCTGCCGCGCCCGCCGCAGGCGGTGCAGGTGCTCATCCTGACGAACTGGCCGAAGATGGACTGGCTCATCTGCCGCATCTGCCCGGTCCCGCCACAGGTCGTACAGGTATTGAGTTTCTTCGTCTGGCTGCCCGTTCCGTCACAGTCGGGGCAGGGTTCCGAGTGGGTGAGGCCGACCTCTTTCTCGGTTCCGAGAGCCGCATCCTCAAGGGTTATCCGCATCTTCATGAGGAGATCGGCACCTGGCCGCGGGCCGGCACTGCGCCCCCCGCCGCCTCCGCCGCCGAAAAAGGTATCGAAGATATCCCCGAAGCCCGAGAAGTCGGCATTGAACCCACCGCCGTATCCGCCGCCCCCGGAGTACGACCCTTTTGATGCATGACTGAATGCATCGTGCCCCATATGGTCGTACTGGGCGCGTTTCTGCGAGTCCGACAGGACGCTGTAGGCCTCGTTGATCTTCTTGAACTTCTCTTCCGCTCCCGACTCTTTGCAGACGTCGGGGTGGTATTTGCGAGCGAGGTCTCGGTACGCCTTTTTGATCTCCTTCTCGTTTGCATCCCTGGCAACGCCGAGGATATCATAGTAGCTCTCCGGACCCATTGGACTCACTCTTTTACTTCGTACTCCGCATCAACCACATTCTCATCCTTCTGGCCTGCCTGCCCCTGAGATTGTGCCTGTGCCTGAGCCTGCTGGTACATCTTGGTCGTCACCGCATATACCGCTTCTGTGAGTTCGTCCATCTCCTTCCTGATGGCGTCGAGGTCGTCGCCGTCGAGCGCTTTCTTGAGTTTTTCGGCCGCATCCTCGATCTTCTGCTTGTCGGCAGCGTCGATCTGGTCGCCAGCCTCTTTCAGCGTCCGCTCGGCGGTGAAGACGGCGGAGTCGGCGGTGTTCCGCAGCTCGATCTCCTCGCGCTTCTTCCGATCCTCTTCCTCGTAGCTCTTTGCGTCGTTCATCATCCGCTGGATATCCGCCTCGCTCGGCCTCGAGTCCTGCGGCTTGATGGTGATCGACTGCTGGTTGCCGGTGCCGAGATCCTTCGCCGAGACGTGCACGATGCCGTTCGCGTCGATATCGAAGGTCACCTCGATCTGCGGGATGCCGCGCGGGGCAGGCGGAATACCGGTCAGCTGGAACCTGCCAAGAGAGAAGTTGTCCTTTGCAAGGGCACGCTCGCCCTGAGAGACATGGATCTCGACGCTTGTCTGTCCGTCCGCAGCGGTCGAGAAGATCTGGCTCTTCCGGGTCGGGATGGTGGTGTTCCGGTCGATGAGCTTTGTTGCGATGCCGCCGAGCGTCTCGATGCCGAGCGAGAGCGGCGTCACGTCGAGGAGGAGCACATCCTTCGTCTCGCCGGTGAGGACGCCTGCCTGGATCGCCGCACCGACGGCGACGCACTCGTCGGGGTTGATGCCCTTGTCGGGCTCCTTGCCGAGGATCTTCTTGACGGTCTCCTGCACGAGCGGCACACGGGTCGAGCCGCCGACGAGGAGGACGTGGTCTATCTCGTCCGGCTTGACCCTGGCATCAGCGAGCGCCTGCTTCACCGGGCCGACGGTCGACTCGACGAGGTCGCCGATGAGCTGCTCGAACTTCGCCCGTGAGAGGTCGATATCGAGGAACTTCGGCCCGCTCTCGCTCGTCGTGATGTAAGGCAGGTTGATCGTGGTCTTCTGAACGGTCGAGAGCTCGATCTTGGCATTCTCGGCAGCGTCCCGGAGGCGCTGCATGGCAACCTTGTCGTTGCGAAGGTCGATCCCTTCCTTTCTCTTGAACTCCTCGACCAGGTAGTCGGTGACTCTCTTATCGAAGTCGTCGCCGCCGAGGTGGTTGTTGCCGGCGGTCGACTTGACCTCAAAGACCCCGTCTCCGAGTGCGAGGATCGAGACGTCAAACGTACCGCCGCCGAGGTCGTAGACGAGCACGGTCGAGTCGCCCTCTTTGTCGATACCGTATGCAAGAGCGCTTGCCGTGGGCTCGTTGATGATCCGCAGCACCTCAAGACCGGCGACCGTCCCTGCATCCTTGGTTGCCTGGCGCTGAGCGTCGTTGAAGTAGGCGGGAACGGTGATGACGGCCTTCGCGATCTTCTCCCCGAGGTATGCCTCCGCATCGAGCTTCAGCTTCTGGAGCACCATCGCGGAGATCTCCTGCGGAGTGTAGGCCTTGTCGCCGACGGCGACCTTGTCGCTCGTGCCCATCTTCCGCTTGATCGAGCTGATCGTCCGGTCGGGGTTCGTAATAGCCTGGCGCTTCGCGACGCTGCCAACGAGGCGCTCGCCGTCTTTGGTGAAGGCGACGACCGACGGCGTTGTTCTGCCGCCTTCGGCGTTCGTAATGACGGTTGCCCGTCCGCCTTCCATGATAGCCATGCACGAATTCGTCGTTCCCAGATCGATACCCAGAACTTTCTCAGAAACCATGTATTTACTCCTCCTTACCTCGTGATACTACGACTTTTGAACATCTGATGACCTTGTCTTTCATACAATACCCGCGAATAACCTCATCGATCACGGTTCCCTCTGTCGCATCCGCCGGGACGTATGCAACTGCTTCGTGCGCCCGGGGATCGAACGGCCGGTTGCAGCATTCGATCGGTGTGATCTCATGCCGCTGCAGAATCGCCGTGAAGAGTTTCTTGATCTGCTCGAGCCCCTCGCGGAGACTGGCATCGTCCGCAGCTGTGGCCCGCTCGAAGTTGTCGAGTACGTCGAGTAACTCTACTGCAAATGATTCGATAGCGAACGTCGTCCGGGTTTCAAGTTCCCGTGCCATCCTTCTCTGGTAGTTGTCAAAATCTGCTGCAAGCCGCAGGAAACGATCGTTGAGGTCATCGTATGCCTTCTGCAGCTCCTCGACCTCCGAAGAGCATGCCTCCGGCTCTCTCGTGAGGGTGGCATTTTCCGCTTCAGTCTGTCGTGGTTGTTCTTCAGTCATACGATTACCTCCATGGGATGCTGTATCTCGCGAAATAATTGGTATAGATAATTATTGTAATATGGTTCTATATATAACTTTCCTAGGATGCGGAAGAAATACTTCGCTAACGAGGTATTTTCGGATATCATCGTTAAATTGGAACTATTCGAGAGATGATAACCGCCTTTCGGCGCCGGGAGCACCGGCCGGCGGTCCGTCATATTCCTGCCTCTCGTTCACCGAAAGAAGCCTGCAGGCACGATGCCATAGCCGGGCGAAACCGGGTGTCCGGGTCTCCTCGCCAAGTATAAGAGTGTATCAAGCTCATATGTCCTCATGAAGTGGGCATTACTGTCTGTTTGGGACAAAACAGGCATTCTCGACCTCGCAAAGGCTCTGGTTGACGCAGACTACGGGATCTTAAGCTCGGGTGGAACGGGATCCGCCCTGCGGGAAGCAGGGATCCCCTATACCGACGTCTCGTCGTATACCGGGTCGCCGGAGATGATGCACGGACGGGTCAAGACGCTCCATCCGAAGGTGCACGGCGGGATCCTCGGGCGGCGAGGGGTCGACGATGCGGTGATGGAAGAACACGGCATCGAGCCGATCGATCTCGTGGTGGTCAACCTCTACCCCTTCGAGGAGATGAGCAGGCAGAATCTCAGCCTCAACGAGATGGTCGAGTACATCGATATCGGCGGCCCGGCGATGATCCGGGCGGCGGCGAAGAACCATAAGGATGTAGCGGTCATCGTCGACCCGTCCGACTACGGCATGGCGATCGAGGCCGTCCGGAGAGGAGGGTTCACTGCTGAAGAACAGCAGCAGCTCGCCGCCACGGCGTTTGCCCGGACGGCAGCGTATGACGGTGCCATCACGAATTACTTAACCTCTATCGACCGGCCGTTCCCCGAGGTCCTCACCGTCCAGTTCCGGAACGGGAGGGCGCTGCGCTACGGCGAGAACCCCCACCAGACGGCTGCCGTCTACGGCGATCTCGGCATCGCCGCAGAGCAGCCGCTCCAGGGCAAGCAGATGTCCTACAACAACTACCTCGACGTTCATGCCGCGGTCGGCCTGCTGCGGGAGTTCGACGACTGCGCCGTGGTCATCGTCAAGCATAACAACCCCTGCGGCGTGGCTACGGGCGATCGGCCTCTCGAGACGTACATCGCTGCCCGGGATGTCGACCCGGTCTCGGCCTACGGCTCGATCGTCGCCCTGAACCGGGAGGTAACGGAGGATCTCGCCCGGGAGTTTACCGGGACATTTGTGGAAGTAGTGGTCGCCCCGTCCTACACTCCGGAGGCGCTCGAGATCATGAAGGCCAAGGAGAATATGCGGGTGCTCCGGCTGCCTTCGCCGGTGATGCAGGACGAGATCAGGAGCATCGACGGCGGCGCCCTGCTCCAGCGGACGGAAACCTGCCGCGAAGACTGGCGGGTCGTAAGCGAGCGGGAACCCGATGCCCACGAGATGCGGGCGATGCGCCTTGCCTGGAAGGTCTGCCAGCACACGAAGAGCAACGCCATCATATTTGCAGACGAGAAAGCGGTCATCGGCATCGGCGCCGGACAGATGAACCGGGTCGAATCCGCAGAGATCGCGGTCAGGAAGGCCCGGAGTTCTCTTGCCGGCTCGGCAGTCGCCTCGGATGCCTTCCTGCCGTTCCCCGATACTCTGGAAGTCGCGGCAGCGGCGGGGGCGACGGCGCTCGTCCAGCCGGGCGGCTCCATCCGGGATCAGGAGGTCATCGATGCGGCGAACCGGCTCAACATCGCGATGATCTTCACCGGCGTGCGCTACTTCCGCCACTAACATCCTTTTTTCCTCTATCGCCGTGCCTTTCCGGCGCTATCCTCGGGAAACCGGATCTCATGTTCAGGCGGGCCGCCGCCGCGGAAGGCTATTCTGCCCCTTATAGGCCGTAAAATCCCTTTATGTCCACAGGGAAATTCCTGATCCCAGGAATACATTTCAAAACGCATTTATATCGCTATTCTCCCATTATCGATCAGGTGTTTAACCTATGGACTACGGAGAGATGCTGAGCGATTCGTTCGGCTATGCAAAGGACGCCGTCTGGGGCAAGTGGAGCCGGTGGGTTCTGCTTGTCATCAGTACGATCGTCTTCCCGCTCATTATGGGATATACCGTCCGCATTTACAGCGGCGCAAAACCGGCTCCTGAACTGGAAAACTGGGGAGAGCTCTTCATCAACGGTCTGAAGCTCTTCGTCATCGGCATCATCTATGCCATCCCGATCTTCGTCATCGCGGTTATCGCCCTCATACCGGCGATGATGCTGGCGAACGGCAACCCGGCCGCCGCCATCGGGTCGGCCGGTCTCGGCCTGCTGGTCATGATCGTCGTCGCGATCATCATCTCGCTGATCTCGGCGATCGGTGTCATCCGGTTCGCACAAAAGGGCAGTATGGGTCAGGCGTTTGCCTTCGGAGCCATCCTCGGGCACATCGGCAGGATCGGCTGGGGAAGTTACATCATCGCCCTGATCATCCTCTGGGTCGTCGGTGCCGTCTTCGGCATTATCGTCACGGTGCTCAGCGCGATTCCGCTCATCGGCTGGCTGATCATGCTCTTCCTCTACCCGCCCTGGATCGTCTTCGCAGCACGCTACATGACGCTGATCTACGAGAGCGCTCCGGCACCGGCATAGATCGGCACCACTCTTTTTCTCCGGTACAGGTAAGTCGGCGTGTGTTGCGTTCTCCCCAATATCCGTCCGGGGATCTTTTGAAACCAGAATATTCCCGATTTCGTGTGTCTTTTTGCCCATAGAAGATCTCTGACGGCGCGAATCCTTTAAAAACGTATATATAGTGCAATTTTCCCACTATCACACAGGTGATTACCTTTATGGATTACGGTAACGTCATCGGTCAGTCGATCGATTATGCAAAAGAAGGTCTCGTCGGTAAATGGGGACGCTGGATAATCCTGATCGTCCTCTCGCTCATTCAGATCTTCACACTCTTCCTCGTCCCGCTCTACACCGGATACATGGTCAGGGTATACGGCGGAGCAAAACCTGCTCCGGAAGTCGACCAGTGGGGGAAACTCTTCGTCGACGGGTGGAAGCTGAATATCATCGGCCTCATCTACATGATCCCGGTGCTCATCGTTCTCTTCATCTTCGGCGGTTTCGCCGCACTCAGCGCCATCGCATCGGAGACAGCAGGCGGTGACCCCTCGGCAGCAGCAGCTGCAGTAGCGAGTCTCCTCGGCGGTATCCTGGTTGCAATCATTGTTGCGGTTATCATCTCGTTCATCGCAACCTTCGGTATGCTGCGGTTCGCCCACACGGAGAGCTTCGTCCAGGCCTTCAATTTCAGCGCCATCCTCGAGCACATCGGGAAGATTGGCTGGGGATCCTGGATCATTGCAGTCATTATCCTCTTCGTCCTCTCATTCATCTATGGCCTTATCGCCGGAATTCTCAGCATGATTCCGATCATCGGGTGGATCATCGAGCTCTTCCTCGCCGTGGCGTTCTCCGTCTTCATGGCACGCTACTTTGCTATCGTCTACGAGAGCGAGCCCGCACCGGCATAACCCCTTCACACACCATTCTTTTCGGCGCGGGATACGCGATTCATCAAAAAACTCGTAAAAGCAGACCGGATCTTTCAGCGGAAGTATAAGGAAGTCCGGTTAGCCTATAGCAGGTATAAATAGTTGTTTATCTCATATCCGAGATGGTTACCTATGCATTTCACAAATATGGTTGAAGACTCCTTTGCATATGCAAAAGGGGCAGTAGTGGGCGAATGGATGCGGTGGGTGCTCCTCGTCGTCAGTACGATTATCTTCCCGCTCATTATGGGGTACGTCGTACGGATCTACAGCGGCAAAGAGCCTGCTCCCGAACTCGAAGACTGGGGCAGCCTCTTCATCGACGGGATCAAACTCTTCATCATCGGTCTTATCTACTCCATCCCGGTTATCCTGGTATTCCTTCTCTTCATGGGCGGGTCGATCGCCCTCTTCTCGACTGGGAGCAATGCAGCAGCTGCCGCCGGCCTCGGGAGTATGCTCCTTGGCATCGTCCTTATGATCGTCGTCAGCATCGTCATCTCGCTGATCGCTGCAATCGGCATGATCCGGTTTGCCCGGAAGGATAGCCTCGGCGAGGCCTTCAATGTCAGCGCAATTCTCGCCCACATCGGGAAGATCGGCTGGGGAAGCTACATCGCGGCACTGATCGTTCTCTGGCTGATCGGGATTGTCTTTGCGGTTATCGTAAGCATCCTCGGGATTATTCCGGTTATCGGCTGGCTGATTGCCCTCTTCCTCTACCCGGCGTTCATAATCTTCCAGGCACGGTACATGGTAACGATCTACGAGAGCGCTCCGGCACCGGCTTGATCTCGAGTCCCTTCATTTTTTACTCTGTTCTTCCCGTTACCCAAAGTATTATATAGGGGAGTGGAGAGCCTCTCCGATACGGGAGACGGCGACTATGGATATCGCAGCGATGCTTGGGAGCGCGTACGGGTATACGAAAGACGGGCTCTTTGGGAAATGGGGTAAATGGATACTTCTCGCGATCGGGACGATCATCTTTCCGTTTATCCTCGGGTATATGTTCAGGATCTTTCGGGGGGTAAAGCCTGCACCCGAACTTACCGACTGGGTGGGCCTGTTCATCGACGGTCTGAAGCTCTTTGTCCTCGGGATCATCTACTTCATACCGGTCTGGATCGTGATGGCACTCTTCTTCGGAGGAGCATACGCTACCGTTGCCGATCTCTTCCGTGCAGGCGATCCGATCGCACTCGCGAATGCGATACTGAGCGCGCTTGCCGGCCTCGCAATCGGCATCATCCTCGTCATGATCCTGCAGATCGTCATTTACATCGTGCTCATCGTCGCGGCCGTCAGGTACGCGAGGACGAACAATATCGCGGAAGCCTTCAACTTCACCGCGATCTTCGAGCAGATCAACCGGATCGGGTGGGGGCAGTACATCCTTGCACTCATCGTCCTCTGGCTTGTCGGGGTCGTCTACTCCGTGATCGTCGGCATCATCGGCGTTATCCCGATCATCGGGTGGCTGATCGCTCTCTTCCTGTACCCTGCCTATCTCGTCTTCATCGCCCGGTACGTTACCCTCATCTATGACAGCGGCGGAGCAGAGCTCATATGATCACACTTTTTCCCGCCCGGGCACCCGGAAAAACCGTCGTGAACTGTTTATTTCCTCAGAAACCTCCCCATTGTTTTGGAAAACTATATTAAAGCCGAAACTAACTCTCTCATCAGATTAGAATCGGTGATACTCATGGAATTCGTATCAATGCTCAAGGACTCGTACGAGTATACAAAAGATGCTCTCTGGGGTCACTGGGGAAGGTGGCTCATCCTCCTCATCTCGACGATCGTCTTCCCGCTGATCTACGGCTATACCGTCCGGATCATGCGCGGCACGAAACCTGCTCCCGAGACAGACAATCTCGTTTCGATGTTCATCGAAGGCATTGTCCTCCTCGTGGTCTATATCGTCTACGCTATCCCTATCTACCTGATCGCCTTTATCTCCCTGGCGCTGTATTTCATCCCGGCATCGGTCACGAGCGGGCCTGCCATGACCGGTGACCCGGTAGGTTCCGCCGGTCTCCCGTTCGGAGCTCTCGTTGCGGTCATCCTGATGATCGTCATCGTCCTTCTTGCGATCGCGATCAGTCTTATGGCCAACTTCGGCGGCATCCGGTACGCCCGTACCGGCAGATTCGGCGAGGCGTTCAACCTCCGCGCCATCACCCGGCATATCGGCGAGATCGGATGGCTCTCCTACTTCGTCGCCCTCGTCATCCTCGGGATAGTCGTCGCGGTCATCGAGTTCGTCCTGCTTCTGATCCCGATCCTCGGCATTCTGCTGCTCTTCATACTGGCACCGGCGTTTGTCGTCTTCTCCTACCGGTACATCACTCTGATCTACGACAGCGCTCCTGCACCGGCGTAAACCCCGTTTTCCTTTTTTTCTCCGGGCGGGCGGGGGCTCAACATTTAAGTATATCTCCGGCGCATCTATTCCTGGTGACAACCGACCATGAGTGATTGTTTTATTGGGTGAATCGAAGCTACACGGATCGTTTGACCGTAAGGATTCATCAGGAAAGAGGATTCGCTTTTTTGACACCACACTACGTGATGGTGAACAGACCCCGGGCGTATCGCTGACCCCGGCAGAGAAACTCGAGATCGCATCGCACCTCTCCGATATCGGCGTCGACGTCATCGAGGCAGGCTCCGCAGCCGCATCCGTCGGCGAACGCGAGGCAATACGGCTTATCTCCGACGCAGGCCTTGCCGCCGAATGCTGCACCTATGTACGGGCGCTTGCTCAGGATATCGATCTCGCCGCCGACTACGGTGCGGATTCGGTACACCTCGTCGTCCCGGTGAGCGACCTGCATATCGAGAAGAAACTCCGGAAAACCCGGGAGCAGGTCTGCGAGATGGCCTGGAACACCGTCGAGTATGCGAAGAGCCGCGGGCTTATCGTCGAACTCAGCGGTGAAGATGCGTCGAGGGCAGACCAGCAATTTCTCCGGGAGCTCTTCCGGGAAGGCATCGAGCGTGGGGCCGACCGGCTCTGCTTCTGCGACACCGTCGGCCTCCTGACACCCGAACGGGCTGCCGGGGTGATACCGCCGCTCTGCATGGCGCCCCTGTCAATCCACTGCCACGACGACCTCGGGTTTGCGCTCGCGACCACCGTCGCAGCACTCCGTGCCGGGGCGACGTGCGCTCACACGACCGTCAACGGCCTCGGTGAGCGGGCGGGGAACACGGCGTTTGAAGAGCTCGTGATGTCGCTCGAGGTGCTCTATGGGAGGCGAACCGGTATCGAGACCGGAAAACTCTACCAGCTCTCGACCGTCGTCTCCCGGCTGACCGGGGTTCCGCTTGCCACGAACAAGCCGATCGTCGGCGAGATGGCCTTCACGCACGAGAGCGGCATCCATGCCCACGGGATAATGCGGGATGCGACCACGTACGAGTCGATAAAACCCGAAGATGTCGGCCGCAAAAGGCGGATCGTCCTCGGGAAGCACTCGGGATCGGCGGCCGTCGAGACCGCCCTTCACGAGATGGGCTACCACCCGGACCCGCACCAGCTCGCGGAGATCGTCGGTCGAATCAAGCAGCTCGGCGACGCCGGGAAACGGATCACCGACGCCGATATGATGACGATCGCCGATGCCGTCTTCGAGATCGAGTATACGCCGGCGATCGAGCTGCGCCAGTTCACGATCGTCTCCGGGAGCAACGCGATGCCGACCGCATCGGTGACACTGCTCGTACAGGGCGAAGAGATCACCGGCGCCGCGACCGGGAACGGCCCCGTCGATGCAGCCATCCGGGCACTGCAGCGGTCGGTCGCCGCCGTCGGCACGGTCAGGCTCGAACAGTACCATGTCGACGCGATCGTCGGCGGCACGGACGCCCTCGTCGACGTGACGGTGAAACTCTCGAAAGATGGAAAGACCGTGACCAGCCGTGGTGCCCGGACGGATATCATCACGGCGAGCGTCGAAGCAGTTATCGCAGGTATGAACAGACTACTACGGGAAGAGCATGAAAACCGGAGCGAAGATACTGATTGAAGCGCTGCAGCGCGAAGGGGTGGATACCATATTCGGCTACCCCGGCGGCTCGGTGCTGCCGATCTATGACGAGCTCTACGACTCGTCGATCCGGCACATTCTGGTGAGGCACGAACAGGCAGCGGCACATGCAGCCGACGGGTATGCACGCGCAAGCGGCCGGGTAGGTGTATGCCTCGCCACCTCCGGTCCGGGTGCATGCAACCTCGTGACCGGTATCGCTACGGCGTATATGGACTCCGTCCCCGTCGTCGCGCTTACCGGTCAGGTTCCGACGGGGATGCTCGGCAACGACGCGTTCCAGGAGTCGGATATCACCGGAATCACCATGCCGGTCACGAAACACAACTACCTGGTGAAAAACGGTGCCGACCTCGCCGGCGTGATCCGGGAGGCGTTCTACGTCGCCGGAACCGGCAGGCCAGGGCCGGTCCTCGTCGATCTCCCGAAAGACGTTACCACAAATCAGGTCACGGCCGAGAGGCCGCTGCCTCCGGAGATATGCCTCCGCGGCTACCAGCCCACGTACCAGGGACATGTCCGGCAGATCGACAAAGCCCTCTCCCTGATAGCGGAGGCTGCACGGCCTGTCATCTACGCAGGCGGCGGTGTCGTCCTCTCAAACGCCTCGGCCGAACTCGTGGCGTTCGCGGAACGGGCGGCGATCCCGGTGACCACCACCCTGATGGGGCTCGGTTGTGTTCCCTGCGACCACCCGCTGAACCTCGGAATGCTCGGGATGCACGGAACTCCTGCAGCCAACTATGCCATCACCGAATGCGACCTTCTCCTCGCCGTCGGCGTCCGTTTCGACGACCGGGTGACCGGAAAGATCGAGGCGTTCGCCCCGAACGCGACGATCGTTCACATCGATATCGATCCCGCCGAGATCGGGAAGAACAAGCCCGTCGACGTTCCGATCGTCGGCGATGTCCGGATGGTCCTCCAGGCGATGCTCGAGCGGATGCAGAAGCACGGTGAGACGAACGGGTGGCGAACCCGGGTTGCGGACTGGAAGAAACGCTATCCGATCGGGTTCCCCGACGACGACAATCTCCGGCCGCAGTATATCATCCGCCAGCTCTCCGATATCCTGAAAGGAGAGGGGATAGTCGTCAGCGAGGTCGGGCAGAACCAGATGTGGACGGCGCTTCACTACTGCTTCACAAAACCGCGGACCTGGCTCACCTCCGGCGGGCTCGGCACGATGGGCTACGGCTTTCCCGCCGCAATCGGTGCGCATTACGCCCGCCCGGATATGCCCGTCGTCGATATCGCCGGCGACGGCAGTTTCCAGATGAACATCCAGGAGCTCGGGACGGTCGCCCAGTACGACATCCCGGTGAAGGTCGTCGTCTTAAACAACATGTACCTCGGGATGGTGCGGCAGTGGCAGGAGCTCTTCTACGACCGCCGCTACTCATACACGGAGCTGCCGCCAGTCGATTTCGTCAAGATAGCACAGGCATACGGCATCGACGGCATCAGGGTCGAAGAGAAGGAGGCCGTCCGCGAGGCGCTTGAGACGGCGCTTACGACCGACGGCCCGTTCGTCCTCGACTTCCGGATCGAACGCGAGGAGAACGTATTCCCGATGGCACCTGCAGGAGCTGCCATCAACGAGATGATCGGGGTGCACCGGAAATGAAGTCGCATACACTCAGCGTGCTCGTCGAGAACCGGGCAGGCGTCCTCTCCCGCGTCGCCGGGATGTTCTCACGGCGGGGCTTCAACATCGAGAGCCTT
Organism: Methanoculleus taiwanensis; assembly: GCF_004102725.1. Classification (NCBI taxonomy): domain Archaea; kingdom Methanobacteriati; phylum Methanobacteriota; class Methanomicrobia; order Methanomicrobiales; family Methanomicrobiaceae; genus Methanoculleus; species Methanoculleus taiwanensis. The sequence goes on from NZ_LHQS01000002.1 coordinate 1,155,368, forward strand.
GCCGTTGGGACCTGCGAAGAGCCGAATATGAGCCGGATCACCATCGTCGTGAACGGCGACGACGTCCAGATAGAGCAGGTGATGAAGCAGGCGAACAAGCTCATCGAGGTGATCAAGGTCTCCGATATCACCGAACGCGAGAGCGTCGACCGGGAGCTCGCCCTGATCAAAGTGGCCGCAGAACCGGGCACGTCCCGTGCGGAGATCATGCAGATAGCCGATATCTTCCGGGCGCAGATCGTCGATGTCGGCACGAAGACGCTGCTCCTGCAGGTCGTCGGCAATACCAGCAAGATCGATGCGCTCGAGACGCTGCTGCGCCAGTACGGTATCAAAGAGCTCGTCAGGACGGGCAAAATCGCCATGCTCCGCGGCTCAAAGACCGTCAAGAGCGCAAAATAATAAAGTCCCCCCACTCTTTTCTCCCGATGCCGTCCAGGTGCCGGCGTGTAAGCGGAACGATCATGTTAATATGTAGCATGCTAACATATAGCGCAGTATGATTCTTGGTCTTCCTCTCGAGACGGTTCTCGCGGTAAGCGGAGCATTCGTCGCCTTGACCGTCCTGCTCTTCCTCTGGGGGCTGAATTTTAAGGAGGCGGGGTGCTGATGATCGATCCGATAACCCTCGGGCTGATAGCACTCTACTTCATCATCCTGATTGGCATCGGCAGCTGGGCATCAGGGAAGATCCATAACACCGAGGACTACATTCTTGCAGGCAGGTCGCTCGGGTTCTGGGTCTTCACCATTCTTATCGTCTGCTCCATCTGCAGCGGAATGACCCTTCTCGGGGTCAGCGGGTTCGGATTTGCATCAGGATGGCCGGGGATCTGGGAACAGATCTTCGTCCCGCTTGCTGCAGCCTTCTGTATCATCGCCTTCGGCGTCAAGCTCCACCATGTCGGAAAATCCCACGGATACCTCACCGTACAGGACTACCTCGCCCATCGGTTCGAAAGTCCAGGGGCGCTCCGCGGGCTTTCCGCCGTTGCCGGCATCGTCGTCTCGCTCATCTACCTGATCGGCCAGTACACGGCGATCAGTATCGTCCTCGTCTGGCTTTTTGAGATCCCGCATACCTGGGCGCTTATCATCTCCGGCGTTATCATCACCGCCTACACGGTCGTCGGAGGACTCTACGCCGTCTCCTGGACGACCCTGGTGCAGGGCGGCATCCTGATCATCGGGGTCGTCGTGATGGCGCCGCTCGTGGTGCTCGCCGCAGGGGGGCTTGAGCATATCAACGTGGTGCTTGCCGGCGTCGATCCGAACTTCGTCCAGCCCTGGTACCCGTCGCCGGCCTACGCACCCTACGCCTACGCCACGCCGGAGTTCCTCTTCTCGTTCGGGATTCTGTTGACCGTCGGGCTTGCCTGTGCGCCCCACGTCATCAACAACGTTCTCGCAGCAAAAGAGGATAAGTACTTCCGGTGGGCGCCGCTCGTCGCCTTCGTCATCTACGCCGTCGTCATGTTCCTTGTGAAGTTCGCCGGGTTTGCAGTCCGCTCCCTCGTCGAAGAAGGAACGATAGTGCTCCCGAACACGGTCAACGCCCAGGACTTCGCGTTCATATCAGGCGTGGAGTTTGCGATGCCGAGTGTTGCGCTATGGGCGCTCTTCGCCGTCATCGTCCTTGCAGCCGTCATGTCCACGACCGACCGCCTGATGCTGACCGTCGGGACGATGTTTGCCTGGGACATCTACAAGAATATCCTCCGGCCGTCCGCACCCGACAAGGAGGTGCTCCTCGTCTCGAAGGTTGCCGTCATCATCGCAGCAGGCGGAACCCTCTGGCTTGCTGTCAGCCCGCCGCCGATGCTGGCATGGCTGATCTGGATGGGAATCGGGGTCATGCTCGCAACCTTTGCAGTCCCGCTTCTGGCCGGTCTGTACTGGCGGGGCGCAACCGCACAGGGAGCCATCGCCAGCATGGCGCTCGGCCTCGTCTCCGCCGCCCTCTTCGGCTACTGGCACCAGTTCGTGGCGAAACTCCCCGTTCACTTCAGCCTCTACGCCCTGATTATTTCAATCGCGACCATGATCGTCGTCAGCCTGCTGACCCGGAAGAACAGCGATACCGTCCTTGAGGAGACCATGACCGGGTGGTTCATCCAGCCACGGCCCGCCGGCATTCCCCTCCCCTCCCCGGGACCTGCTGCCGTCTCCCGGATCGAACCTCTGCCGGAGCTCGATGAAGAGATCCGGGAGAGAGAATAAACACCACTTTTTTCCTACCGACAACTCCTTCATGCCAGCGGCACGACGCCCACTGCATCCCGAAAAGCCGCTTCCGGCCGTGCGGGAGAACGGCATGCCCGGGAAGCGTCCGGTTCAAACGGGTACGGAGAATGAGAAACAGAAAGGCACTCCGGATAAACCCTTTTGCTATCGAACGAGATGACACGACGTTAAAAATATAATTAACTCGTTTATTTCCCCTGAAAATTTAGAAACCTTAATTTAGCGCTGCGATACTTACTCTAATCGGTGAATACCGGTGGCAGGTCAGATCAAACGCATGATCGAAACAATCATCCGGGAACGTGCAAACGGCAATCCGGTGCTGGAAAATACGACCCGTACAAAGCTCGTCATCAAAGGTTTTAATCCAGACAAGTATACGGCTACGTCCGAAGATGATCCGGCTAAGATTGCAGAGCTGAAGGTAATAGCAAAGGATATGGGAATAACACTATAGGTGGAGCCAGAGCATGAATGCAATTACTCTTTCGACAACCAAACCGTCCGTCAATGATGCTGTGAACGACCTGAAAGAACAGTGCGGCGATTTCAAACCGAAAATGCTGCTTTTCTTCGCTTCATCAGGCTACGAGCCCGGCTCTCTGGCCGGAGCAATGAAAGACGCCTTCGGCGATCTGCCGGTCTTCGGCTGTACAACTGCAGGCGAGATAGGAAACGGCTCTCTGCTGAAAGGGTCTATCGTGGCAATGGCGCTAAACGACCGCATTATCGAAGACCTTAAGGTGGGCGTCGTCCGCGATCTCTCGAATCCTGAAGGAATAAGAACTGTCTTCTCGGAGTTCGAGTCCTATTACGGCCAGCCAATGACAGAACTCGATTTTACAAAATACGTTGGCATCATTCTCATTGACGGCCTTTCCGGTGCCGAGGAGAGGACAATGGACAGGATCGGCGACCTGACCAATCTGCTCTTCGTCGGCGGGTCTGCCGGCGATGATCTCCGGTTTGCATCAACGTATGTCTTCGCCGATGGGAAGGCGTACACGAATGCCGCCGTGCTGGCGCTCCTGAAACCTGCGACGGAGTTCGACCTCATCAAAACGCAGAGTTTCATCGCCATGGATACGACGCTTCTTCCGACAAAGGTGAATGAAGAGGCGCGGGAAGTGCTCGAGTTCAACGGAAAACCGGCCTCTGTTGCCTACGCAGAAGCCCTCGGGGTCTCTCCCGACGATCTGGCGGCACACTTCATGCAGCACCCCGTCGGGCTCCTCGCAGGCGACGATATCTTTGTCCGCAGTCCGCGGCAGGTATCGGGAGAGAGCGTCTTCTTCTACTGTAATGTCAAAGAGGGGGTCGACCTCGCGGTACTTGAGTCGACGGATATCGTTGCCGACACCAGAGCTGCGGTGCAGGAAAAACTGCAGAAACTCGGCGGCATCTCCGCGCTCATCAACTTCAACTGCATCCTCAGGACGCTCGACCTCGAAGATAGGGGGCTTTCCGCCGCATACGGATCGCTCTTCTCGGATATCCCGGCGATCGGGTTCAGCACCTATGGGGAAGAGTACATCGGGCACATCAATCAGACGGCGACGATGCTCGTCTTCCACTAACCTTTTTTGATGAATTGCACCCCGCCACCCTCGAATTTCCTGAAGTGAACCCGAATGGCGGCAACCCGATGGCACGACCGGCCGCTACAAAAAGGAGTTTTCCATCGGGTGAAAAAGCCATCCGTCTCTGCTCCCGAGATCTATCACCCCAACCATCACTCCATCGCCGTTTCAGACCGTAAAACGCTGCATCATCACCTTGAGGCGGCAGGCCATCTCGTTCAGTTCGTGAGCGGCACTGTCGGCAGCCCCGAATAGGATATGCCGTCAGGTAGCAGGATGCGCAAAAATGATAATGGAAAACGGGGATCACCGGGCAACCGGCTGCGGGATCTCTGCGGCCTTCCGTTTCTTCACGGCCCGGTCATAGACCAGCCAGTTCTGCTCCCACCCTGCATTCTGATCGCGGAGCTGTTCGAGCACACGGCGCCGAATCTCATCCGTCGAGATTCCATCGTGCGCTGCCCGCTCTACACCCTGTGCAATCCGACGGGCATCTTCGAGCGGTGCGCCGGCCTTCACGGCGCTGACCGTGATCTTTTCGGGAACGAACGGCTCCCTCCTTCCATCTCGCTTGACGACGTCAACCATCGGGTATACCCCCCGCGCTGCCGTCGGGTTCTGCGGGAAGATAGCATTTTCGGTGATACGTCCTGGCTGCTGCCGAACCGTGATTGGCCGGCAGGCTTCAAACCAGCTCGTTTCTTCGGAGGAACTCCCGGATTTTACTCGACTCGACCCAGCCCTGATCGAGTTGCCGGATCAGGTCGTTGATCCTGACGACCTGCTCGCGGATCCTCTCCGCCACAACCTCGTCTTCGAGGAGATCCGCTCGTGACAGGATCACCTGAAGGGGGTGGCGGACGTGGTCGCCGAGGATCGCGAACTGTTCCATATTCTGCTCGATCTGGTCGAAAGCCTTCTTCTTAATCATCTCGGCCAGCTTGCGTTCGAGGATATCCCGGTTGACGGTTATGTATCCGGTTACGTGACCCCGGGCATCAAAGAGCGGGGTGATACTCGACTCGATATGAATCGGCTTACCGTCCCGGTGGTGGTGCACGGTCTCGGTCCGGTGCTGCCCGGTTGTTATCGCAGCATCGAAGATCTCTTTTGGCCCGGTATCGGGATTCTCCGGGCGAATGACATCCGATATACAGTGTCCGCGCACCTCGTCCGCGCTCCAGCCGTACATCTCTTCGGCGGCACGGTTCCACGCCGTCACGTTAAAACGCTCATCGGTGGCTATGACCGCATCGTTCACCCGGTCGAGGAGATACGCATGGTAAGCAAGATCGTTCTCCATCCGTTTCCGTTCGGTGATATCTTCAACCGTGCCGATGGTGCGGTACGGCCTGCCGGTCGCATCCCGCAAAAGCGAGGCGGAGAGGCGTCCCCAGATGACACGGCCGTCTTTCGTGACGTACCGCTTTTCGCTCCGGAACCGCTCAAGATCCCCGGCACGCATTGCCGTGTAGCGAACCAGGCTTGCTGCGAGATCGTCCGGATGGATGATCTCGTTTAAGTTCATTTCTGCAAGTTCCCCCGGGGTATACCCAAGCATCGCATGGAAGACCTGATTGCATTCGAGGATATGCCCGTCCAGATCCACAAGCACGATGCCGATGCCTACATTCTCGAAGATGCCGCGGAACCGATCCTCGCTCTCTTTGAGAGCGCACTCGTTCTTCTGCTGTTCGGTGACGTCATACGCCACGCCTGCGATGCCGACGAGCCTCGCCCGTGCATCGCGAAGGGGTTCGAGCGTCATCTCCCGGATATGCAGGACACCGCCGATGCTGAGGGAGACATTCTCGTGAATAACATCACCGGTCGTGAGCACCCGCTGTTTGAGCGCAGTCAGCCGGGCGGCATCCTCCGGTGAGAAGATCTCGCCGTCAGTCTTCCCGATCATCGCGGTGTCGGTCAGCCCGAACTGCTGGTTGTACGACCAGGTGTAGCGGAGATCCATATCCTGCGTAAAGACGACCACCGGTGAGTGATCAAGTGCGGTCTTAACATATCGAGCGTGCTCCGTATCGGTGACATCGCGGATCAGGACGGCCTGGTGCCCGCCTCTCCGGGGATGAACGGTGACGGAGACGAATCGTCCGGTGCCGGCTAAGTTTCGTATCCGGCAGGTGATCGGTTCCGGCTCCTCTCCCCCCGAGAGGGCGTCCGTAATGCACTGCGCCTGTGCATCCCCGGGCAGCGGTGCAAAGGCACCTCTGATAAATGCAAGGGCATCCGCTCCGATAACCTCCTCCTGCCTGATCCGAAGGAGATTCTGCAGGGCTCTGTTCATCCCGCATATTCGCCGCTCTTCGTCGAGTATCAGGACGGCATCGTCCAGGTCATCAGCTGCCACAGTGAAGAGCAGTGTGTCGGGTCGATCGGTGGATGTCATGGTTTCAATAGTGCCGGAACGCTTGTCCAGTAAGATTGATCCCCGGACGAAAAACTTTTGCTGTTATGTCTCCCGGCCGGATGCTTACCTGACATAGGGCCGTCAGCCTGACAGGAATCTCTCCGCTAACCCGGGATTCCAGCGATCTACCGGGCAGGCAAATGTTTTTCTGCAGATCGGCAGATTGAGGGGTTATGCCCCCGGAACCCCGGGAAGACCGCAGCGAACGGAATATCCGGACAGCTTTCTTCTTAAACCTCTCCTTTACGCTCCTCGAATTTATCGGCGGGGCATATACCGGGAGTCTTGCGATCACGGCCGACGCGCTGCACGACCTCGGGGACTCCTTCTCCCTCGGCCTCTCCTGGTTCTTCGAACGGGTTGCCCGCCGGGAGCGGACTTCAGCCTTCTCGTACGGCTACCGGCGTTTCTCGCTTCTTGCGGCGCTCATCAACGCCGTCATCCTCGTGATCGGATCGATCACCATCCTTGCCCTGGCTGTTCCCCGGATACTCGCGCCCGAGATGCCCGATGCCGGCGGAATGTTCGTATTCGCTCTCATCGGGATTGCGGCAAACGGGGCGGCGGCACTCCGCGTCCGGGGTGGAAAGACGCTCAATGAGCAGGCGGTGGCCTGGCACCTTCTCGAAGACGTCATGGGATGGGTCGCGGTACTCATCGTGAGCACCGTCCTGCTTTTCCGTGATCTGCCGGTTCTCGACCCGATCCTCTCGGTGCTGATCGCGCTCTTCGTCCTCTGGAACGTCGGCAAAAACCTCCGTAAGACGGTCGTGATCTTTCTCCAGGGTGTGCCGCCGACGATCACCCTCAACGAGGTCAGGACTGTGCTCACCGGCGTGCCCGGTGTTCTCGGCATCCACGACACCCACCTCTGGTCGCTCGACGGTGAACACCACATTCTGACCACCCATATCGTGGTCGGCGGGGACGGGGCATACGACGAACTGCAGGAGATTAAGTGCCGGGTGAAGGAGGCGGCCGCCGGGCTCGGGGTCTCTCACGCAACGGTAGAAATTGAACGGGAGGGGGAGCAGTGCCCTGTCCGGGAGGAGTACTGACCGGCATAGGGACAGCATAGTTTCAGGCTGACTGCCCAAATGTCGACCATCCACGTTTCTTTGTCCACGGTACTGCAGGCGGGCTTTCAGGAGGGAAAACTCATCCGGCAGGCGCGGTTCCGGCTCCGGAACGCTCAGGTCGGAAGGGCAGGGGCCGGCATGAAAAAGATTCTTGAACCAGGAAGAGCAATCGCATGCCGATGCCCCCGTGGCCTGACTGCTACAACCTGCATATTACGATGCATGACGGGAGGTTTACCAAAATTGCCCGCGAGATAGCGGGCGCCTTCCGGCTGACCAGCCAGATCCAGTGGTACCCGCACATCACCCTGGTCAGCCATTTCTGGCCTCGAGCGAACTTCTCGGAGGAGAGACTTAAGGCAGCCATCGAAGATGCGGCCGAACCGTTCGATCACCTCACGGTCAGCGTCGACGGGTTCATCCGGCTCACCAACCATTCCGTACAGAACCAGGCCATCGCACACCGGGTCATTCCCTCGCGCGCTCTTATCGGGTTCTGGCACCCTCTCTCGAGGAGGCTCTTTCATTTCTCGGTCTTCCCGCCGAACATCCCTATCGCGCAGGCCGAGAACCGGACAGACCTGTATCCTGAGGAGAAAGCGCTGCATATTACGATCGCACGGCACCTCCACCAGCGTGAGGCGGACCTGCTCTGGGAGGAACTGCAGCGTCACCGGAAGCTCCGCCCGCCGCAGACGACCTTTGATGTCGTGCGGGTGACACTCGGGAAGAATATGCGCATCTATGCCGAGTACGACCTTCCCCGGAGACAGTGGCTTACCGGGAACGAGATGTACTCGAAGGTCGAGTGGGCAAAGACAGAGGAAGCGTACCGGAGAGGGACGGCTCTGCAGCCCGTGCAACCGTCCAGGTGATGGTCAAACGCAGGGTGGCGACGGGCGCCGGGACGGTTAAATGCCAGGTTCGGTATAGTCTCCCGCGACCGCCGATACGGCCTCCCCGGGGGGAGGATGTGATTGCCATGGCAAAAGAGACGCGAGATCGGAAGCGGCCGGATCCCGAGATTCCGTTCGAAGAGAAAGGAACGGATACTGTCTACGATCCGGTGCCGAAAGATATCGACGAAAGGTCACCCGAAAGCAATCTACCGCCGGAAGCCCCTGACGAACAGACGACGATGGAAGAGAAGACAGTTGCAACATACCAGGAACACCGTATAGCAAAGCGGCAGGGGAAGAAATGAACCCGATCGCTCTCTTCCGCGAACCGTGACGTGTCGGAAGCCCGACCGATTGCATACCCGCGGCGGATGCCGTCAACAACTGTTTTCTCCCCACCCCTCGAATACTGTTCTCATTCAGCGTTCCTCCGCTCAGCCGCATACGTGATTCATCATGGTCAGGTTCAACCTCAGTCCATCGCTTATCGGGCGGTACTTCTACCACGACTGCGACCGCTACCTCCGCTACCATGCGACCCCGGAGCAGGAGCGCGAGGCATCCGGCATCCCCGTACTCCTTCCCGATACGAGCCCGGTGACGGCGGCACTCCTCGATGCGGGGATCTCGTGGGAGGAGCAGGTGATCCGCACCAGCCTTGCAGGCAGGGTCAGGGTTCCCGGAGGAGCCGGCGCGCTCGCCGAACGTTCGTTCTCTATCGAGGAGAGCTTCGCACTGCTCCCCGATCTCGCGCCCGGTGAAGCGCTCTACCAGCCTACCATTCCGGTCTCGATCCACTTCCTGCAGAAGTACGGGCTCGACCCTGAACTGCACCGGTTCGCCCCATGCCGCCCCGACCTGGTGGTGCGTGACGGAACCATGCTCCGGGTCATCGACATCAAGGCGAGCGAGGAACTCAGCATCAGCCATCGCATCCAGGCGACGCTGTATGCCCTCTTCCTCGACCACGCCCTGACCCTGCTCGGGATCGATCGCAAGGTCGACCTCTGCCGGGCAGGGATCTGGCTCTACGACCGGGACGAACCGGAGACATTCGATCTCTCCCTGAATATCAGAGTGCTCGAGGAGTTCCTCCGTTTCCGCCTTCCCGCGATCCTTGCGGCTCCACCGGACGAGGTCTCCTGGCACCTCACCTCCCGATGCGAGTCCTGCGAGTTCTCCGGGAGCTGCCGGGCGGAAGCAACCTCACGTCGATCGGTCTCGCTCATCCCCGACCTCTCGACCGCCGCGTGCCGGTACCTCCGGGACGACCTCGGCGTCACGACCCTCCCCGACCTGTCGCGATTTCTCGATGCTCCCGGGAGCGACCTGCACCTGAAGATCTGCGGTTCGCTCGCACACCAGCAGAGCCGCCTCTCAGCGATCGTGCAGGCGCTCGAGACCGGCCTGACGATCCCCCTTGAGGGGACCTCCCGTGCACTCCCGGTGTACGAGGATATCGGCATTACTCTGACCCTCCAGCGCGATCCCGTCTCGGGGCGGATCTATGCCGCGGGTTTTCGCCGGTTCAAGGGCGATGCGGTCTACGGATCGCCGTCCCGCGAGGCTCTCTTCGTTGCAGAAGACCCCGACGACTGCGTGCGGGTGCAGCGAGAGTTCATCCGGGCGCTCGCCGGCGAGCTAGAGGCCGTCCACGACTATAACCGGCCGCGTGAATGGGCAGACCAGAAGTCGGTGCAGACCTACGTCTACGACACCTACGAAGCGGATCTCTTCTCTCGTCTGCTCGCCGATGCGCTCAATGACCCCGGCGCCGCGGCCGATGCCCTACGGCTTCGCTTCTACTACCAGGATGCCGGGATGGCCGACGGACAGAACCATCCGAACACCCCGGTCGCCTACCCGCTCGTCGTCCTGACGCGGGAGATCCGGCGACTGCTCGCGCTCCCGGTTCCGTTCTCTCTCCGAATGCCCGAGGTTCTCCAGGAGCTGCAGAGTTCGCGGTTTGCCTTCGAACTGAACCCGGGAAGCCTTTTCTGGCACGACCACGGCAATGCGCTCAAGGGCGATGCGATCGTCATGGCATGGGGCGGGAGACGGGCGGAGGCTCTCGAATGGATCCGCAGCGAACTCTCCCGCCGCCTGCTCGCGACCGGGAGCCTGCTCGACGGTCTCCGTGAGCGGGTGCGGGGAGGTCTCGTGCGGTGGCCGGCGAACTTCCGGTTTCCCCGCCCGTGGGACGTCTCCAATCCCGAGATATCGCGCCTCCTCTTCATCATGGAGTATGAATCCGCACTCGGTGCCCTGCGGGTGCAGGAACTCCGGAGCAGGCCGTGGGCTGCACGGGTGCGTGACGGGATCAGCATACCCGTCCAAAAGAGCATAGGGAACTTCTGGAAGGTGCAGAGCCCGATCGATAGTCTGCTCTTCGAGCAGTCGGCGACGTTCAGTTACCTTCTCGTGCCGAATGGCGACGCGGGCGAAGAGGCGCAGGCGGGTTTCGACGACCCCCGCTACCGGGACAGCATGAACCCGGGAAAGAGCGGCGTCTGTTTTGCGAGGGTTCAGGACACAATCGTCGACCGGAAAGCAGGCCTGCTCAAGGGGTTTGCCCTCGAGGTGGGGTACGGCCGTGGCCACGCACCCTTCTCCGAGGGCGACGAGGCGGTGCTGCATCCCCGGTTCACCGATTTTACGGCGAAGCGGTACCGGGAGCGCCTCCTCGAGCTCGATGCGGAGGCGGATAACGCCTTCCTCCGCCTCCTCTCCGACCCGCACTCGTTTGCCGGTCAGGTCTCCGAACCCGAAGCGATCAGAAGAGAGGCCGGTCTGCTCGCAAAAAAAGCCGGATTCACGCCGAGCCAGGCGAGGGCGTTTGAGAAGATGCTCGCAAGCCGCCTCACCCTGGTCTGGGGTCCTCCGGGGACCGGGAAGACACATTTCCTCGCTGCCGCCGTCCTTGCGCTCGTCAAGGCGAGAAGAGTACATGGGAGGCGTGTCCGGGTGGGGGTGACGGCCTTCACCCACGCCGCAATCGAGAACCTGCTCGTCAAGATGCAGGAGTCGATCGACGAGTACGGCCTCGCCGCCGAACTTCCCCTGTATAAACTCCGCGACCTGCGGACACCCAAAGGGGAGCGCTGCCTGCAGGCACTCCCCCACGACCGGGTCGAGAGCGTCGTCGACTACCCTGCCCTCGTCCTCGGCGGGACGGTGCATAGCTTCGGGAGGCTCGAGAAGTTCCTCCCGTCCCTCGATATCCTCATCGTCGACGAGGCCTCGCAGATGAAACCGGCCGAGCTGGCTCTCGTGATCACGGCTCTCGGCGAAGAGGGGCGATTGATTCTTGCCGGGGACGACCTGCAGCTCCCCCCTATCGTGCTCGGGGGGTATCCCGTCCCCGACGACGGGCTGCCGGGGCTTGAAGACTCGATCTTTGCCTACCTCCGCCACCGGGACGACCCGGCGAGTCCGGTCTACACCTGCCAGCTCCTCGAAAACTGGCGGATGAACGCCACCCTCTCGCTGTTCCCGGCGGAGACGCTCTACGGCTCCGGCTACGCTCCTGCGACCGAAGCAATCGGCCGGCAGCAGCTCTCCCTCCTCCCGGGCGAGCCGCCGGCGTCGCCCGGCAGGGAGCTCGCCCACTGGATCCTCGATCCCACGTATCCCCTGGTGCTCTGCGTCCTTGAGAACGTCAGGACAACGGTTGAAAACCGGATAGAAGCGGAGCTGGTCGCGCATCTGACCTCCGGGCTCCGGGAGCGGCTTGCGGATCCCGCCACCGGTGCACCCTATCCTGCAACGGAAGACGGCGATTATCGTTTCTGGCGGCAGGGCCTCTTCGTCGTCAGTCCGCACCACGCCCAGATCCATGCCATCCGGAGCCTGCTTGCAGGTATCCGTGACTGGCAGTACCAGCCTTTCGTGGATACGGTCGATAAGATGCAGGGGCAGGAGGCCGATGCGGTCATCATCAGTTACGGCGTGAGCGATATCGAGACGGCCCTTGCCGAGGCGGAGTTCATCTACAGCAGGAACCGGCTGAACGTCTCGGTGACGCGGAGCCGGTCGAAGTGCATCGTCTTCCTGCCGCGACCGCTCCTCGAGCCGCCCCTCGATCTGCTGCAGAACGAGAGAGCTTCTCTGGGCCTTCTGCATATGCTCGACCTCCAGGAGTTCTGCCGCACGCGGGGTGAAGAACGGATCTTTGACCTCGACTGGATCGAGGGGGCGGCCGGCGCCTCACTGACGGTGCTTCGGGTTTCAGAGTCCGGGGAAGACGGGTGAGCAGGCGCGTTCCTGCCCGACCCGCTGCCTGACTCACACCACCGGCGACTGCTCCATCCACGCCGGCGGTCTCTTCGCGAAGGTGTCTGAAGAGTTCTATAATCCCGGAACATTTGACGAAATAGTGAATAACCGAACTATTCGATGAGAATGCTTTTTTGGAAAATAAATGCTTACACGAAGACAACATCTGTTAAATATCAAAAAGGATTCAAGGAGCAGTGATGCTCCATGTCATCGGAAGAGAATAAGGCGATTGTTCGCAGGTTTATTGAAGCCTATAATACACGAAACCTGGATGTATTTGACGATTTAGTGGCACCGGATTATGTCGACCACACCCATCGGCAACATGGTCTGGAAAGCTTCAAACAGCTCTTTACGCTCGCTTTCGAAGCTTTCCCCGACTGGCATGAACATATTGAAGATATCATTGCTGAAGGAGATAAGGTGTGGGTTTGCGTTACAGCTACGGGGACCCATACAGGCGAATGGAATCTTTCCGGAGTTTCACTGCCCCCCACCGGCAAGAAGGTAACAATGATGATGGTCTTCATCTGGCGCATAGTTCACGGCAGACTTGCAGAGGGATGGGAAGTCGATGACGAATTGGATTTCCTCAAACAACTGGGTGTTATCGAATACACAGAAAAAGGAAAGAAACTCTTCCCAGAGGATTTCAGGCAGGGAATGTAACCCTCCATGTATAACCCGGCCGGGGCGTCTGAACGGAGGGTTGTATGCCCACCTTTTTTCGCGCATCCTGTTTTCATTGAGAATTGTTTACCTCCTCCTGCGCGTGTTTTCGACAAATGGTTTTCCGATGCAAAGAACGAGAGATCCCCGTTCTTCGCCCGATGGTTCCCGCAATACTATCATCCGGATTTATTGTTTGCCGACAAGCCGGTAACCACCGTTCGGGATTGTCATCTCGAACCGTGCACCCCTGCCCGGTTCCCCGGTCTCGGTGATCATGATCCTCGTTAGGGAGAGTATCTCCCTGACGAGGAAAAGCCCGAGTCCGGTGTTTTTCCCAACCCCACTCTCGAAAATACGCTCCTTTTCGTCAGGAGCAATGCCAACCCCGTTGTCTTCCCACACCACGACCAGATCCTTTCCCAACCGGTGAGATGACACCCGGATTTCCGTCACCCGCCCACCGTGCCGGACCGCGTTTTCAAGGAGGCTGAAAAAGACCTTCTCAAGCATCGGATCCGCAAATATCCCGACACCCTGTACGTCGGCAGTCAGGCTGACTGCTGCCGGGACCTGATCCCATGGCATGACAGTAGAAAGGTCAATCCACCGCGGTTCATGGGTGCCGATATCCTCGTAGATCCGTGTAAATTCGATCTGGGATTGGATATTCGTGATGGCGGATTCTATCTTTTTTAGGTACCGGGCCAGCGCGGGGTCATCGACCTTCATCTCCGCGATCTCCAGAAATCCAAGGGCAATTGAGGTATTGTTGAGGATATCATGCCGGGTAATACCGGTAAGCAGGTTGAGCTGGCGGTTCGCCCGACGGAGGGCTTCTTCCGCTTTCTTGTGTTCGGTGATGTCAACGGCAACCCCGCGGAATCCCTGCCCCTTCCCATCAGTGCCAGCCATTGATGGGCGGATCTCGATTACCATGTGACGCCCGTCGCGATGACGGGCAGGTATTTCGAGAGGTAAGAGAGATCCTTCCAGGGAACTGTAGCGTGCCAGTTCCTGCATTGCATACGCCTTTCCCTCCTCTGCAACCAGATCAAGTATCGTTCCTCCGATGATCTCTTCCGGTGCATATCCCATGATTGCCTCGACCCGGGGACTGATGTACAGGAACGTCCCCTGCAGGTCGATCTCCCAGATCATGTCCGGCGAGGTCTCCACGATAGACCGGAACTTCTCCTCGCTCTCGCGGAGTAAATCTTCTGCTTTTTTCCGCTCGGTGATATCCCGCATCACGCCAACTACACCGGACGGTTTTTTATCATCGTCAAAGATCGGGGAGATAATCGTCTCGGTCCAGACCGTGGAACCGTCCTTCCTAAAAAATTCAAGTTCCATGGTCTGGTATTTCTGGATCGTTCCGCTCTTCCGCATCTCGTTGATTCCCTTCTCGCGCATCAGCATGATCGTCCTGTAGGATGCCGGGGTCAGGGCGTCACTGAGGGATTCTCTAAGAGTTTCTTCGGGCGTCATCCCCCGAAGCGCGGTGACCGACGGCGAGACATAGGTAAGGCGCATATCCATGTCAGCTGTCCAGATAACATCATGGACATGGTCTGCCAGCAGGCGGTACTTCGCTTCGCTCTCCCGGATCGCCTCTTCAGCGCGTTTTCGTTCGGAAACGTCACGAAGAATACCGAGAAGTGCCGGCTGGTTCTGATAGAGGATCTGGTTAACAAAGAATTCACATTCCCGTTCTTCACCGCTTTTTAATATGATTCGCGCGGTAAAGTCAGGAGGGGGGGTGCTTCCGGAGATCCTCAGTTTCGCGTTTTCCTGCAGGCGGGACCGGTCATCGGGATGGACGAGATCCCAGATGTTCATGCTGATGAGTTCATCATTGGTATAACCGGTGAATTCCGTTGTCCTGCGGTTGGCAAAAAGGATCTGGCTACCACGGTAAATATACACGACATTATCACTATTCTCGACCACAAGCCGGTATTTCTCCTCGCTCTCCCGGAGTTCGGCATCCATTTTTTTCCGTGCGGAAATATCGATAATGACGCCGCGGAATCCGGCAAGGCTCCCATTCCGGTAAATCGGCGCCGTATCGATGAAAACCGGAATTTTGCTGCCATCCTTCCGCAGGCACGTATATTCCTGTGATTCAAGAGCCACCCCGTTGAGGAGTTTCCGGATGTCTTCCTTCACCCGTCCATGCTGGGAAGGTTCGATTATGGACATGGCATTTACGCCGTCTTTGAGGTCCTGTTCGGTATATCCCAGGGTGGCGAATGCATTCTGGTTTGCATAGGTTACCTGAAAATCCGGATCCATCTCAAAAACCATCTGCGGGAGGAGATCGGCAAGCTCGCGGTACTTCGCTTCGCTCTCCCGCACGGCATCTTCCTCCCGTTTTTCACCGGTGATATCCTGCGCAATCGAACCGAACCGGAATCCCTTGTCGGTCTTGATCGGAAAGATTATCTGCCGAACGAAGATCCGTGTGCCGTCGGGACGCTCCGCTTCGACAATACGGGGTTTTTCGAATATCGGGACACCCGTCCTGAGCATCGTACGGCTCGTCTGCTCAATAGCTGCACGGCATTCTTCCGTGCGGCGCTCACGGGGGAGCATACGGAACGTCACGTCCCATAAGGAGCTGCCAAGTGCTTCTTCTTGCGTGATGCCGGAGATCCGTTCAGCTCCGGGATTCCATTCGATCACTTTTCCTTCTTCATCGATCAGGGTGACCGATTCCCGGGTCGTCTCGATGAATAAACGGAGCTTGGACTCGCTGTCTGCCAGTGCCGCCAGAGCCAGTTTCTGCTCTGTGATATCCTTTCCAACAACCTGATATTCTACGGGTTTTCCCCCGGCGTCGAACAACGCACGGACCGACCAGAGTTGCCAGTACGTCTTCTGATCCCTGCCGGTGACCACGAGTTCCATCTCGCGAATCGGCGTATCCGGTGTGAGCGTACCAAGAAAATTATCTACTTTCTCATAATTACCCACCTGCATGAGGTCGTGGATCTTCTTTCCCTCGAGATCGGTGAGGGCCAGCATGGGGTGAAAGTGCTGCCGATAGGCTTCGTTGGTGAACGTCACGGTGCCGTCCTGGGTGAACCGGCAGATCATCTCGGTCAGGTCATTGACAACGGTGCGGTATCGCTCCTCGCTCTCCTGCAACGAAATTTCCGCACGCCGTCGTTGTACCGCCTGCCTGACCTTATGGGCAAGTTCTGCAAACTGCGCCCGCGGCTGACCGCCTTTCTGGAGGTAGAAATCCACACCGTTGTTGATCGCTTCAATAACAACCTCCTCGCGGCCCCGGCCGGTCAAAAGAATGAACGGGATGGTATTGCCCAAACTTCTCACCCTTCGTAAAAATTCGATTCCATCCATGTCGGGCATCTGGTAATCGGAGATGACGGCATCATACTGCTCCGTGGGAATGCGGGTGAGAGCTTCCGTGGCCGAAGTGAGGGTATCGACGACAAATTCCTCTCCGGTTTTTTCAAGGAAGAGTTTGCCGATCTCAAGAAGGGCGGGTTCGTCATCGACATAGAGGACGCGTATGGTATCTTGCATTATCCACTCCTCCAGGCCGACCGCCACATCCCTTCGGGCACGGTAATCTTACATCTGGTGACGGGAGAAAGGGAGGTATTGCTTCGCTGTTCTTCTGAGGCCATGGGGGGATGGGAGAACACTGTATGTGAGCACATTGTAGCCCTGCCTTGCTGGATATCCTCCACCATGCACGGAAGAGGAAGATTTCCGAGTAGTTGCTGCGGTATGGCGATCAAGACCTGTCATGCGGGAGAGAGCAGAGATTGAGAGCAGATTCTACCAGGGGGGTGTCAAGGGTACGGGGTAGCGTATCATTTCCCCTGACGATACGATCCTTTTGGCTCATGGAACATAATAAATTAGTGAAATCGATGTTACCAGCAGAGTTGATTCCTTAATAACCACAAACATGCCCGGAATCGGCGGTTCGGTTATGATCCCGGCCGGGAATGATGTGAAGTGTGCTCTCGACACTACCGACTGCACGATCGCGTGTCCCGGGAACATGTGATCTGCTCCCGTGCCATCTCTCCCCCCTATGGGAACATTCCCCGGCACATGCTTATTGATCAGGATTTACGACCATATACGAGCGCACCCTCGACTGGGCAGACCTCCGTGCAGCGCCCGCACAGGTAGCACTCCGCCCTGCTGTTCTCTGCCGTTGCCACATTCACGGGGCAGGCTCGCTCACATCTGCCGCACTGAATGCAGGCATCCGTCCTCCGGATCTTCCACCGGCTCCGTGCGGCGCCGATGGCGAGGAAAACGCCGTACGGGCAGATGAACCGGCAAAAAGGGCGGTATACGGTTACCGAGACCAGGACGATCGCAAAAAAGACGGCGAAGCCCGGGCTCGTCGGGGAGAGAAAGAAGAAATCCTTCAGGCCGATGATGCCGAGGAGATTGACGGAGAACCCCACCCCGGTTGCAAGGATGACTATGAAAATTCCGATGCGGACACTCATCGCCCGCGGGGTCAGGTTCCGGCCGTGCCGCGGGACGGGAATCAGGTATATCAGCTCCTGCACAGCCCCAACCGGGCAGATCTGCCCGCAGACGATCCGTCCGCAAAACAGCGTGACGGCGATGAATACCAGCAGTCCGGCAGCCGCTGCGGGCAGCAGGACGCCGAGTTCCCTGGTATCCCCGAGTATCACGAGCTGCAGTATGTACGGGAAGACGGGAGAGAAGATCAGAAACCCGAGGGCGGCAGAGACGAGAAGAAACCCGGCGGCACGTCGCCGGGAGAACCATCCGGAATGCCAGAGAGACGCGAGGACGATAACGGCAAGCACGGCATACGCGATGCCGAGCGCCTTCGGGGCAGATCCGAGTACCATGGTTTCACAGCAGTTTTGTCTCGCTCGTCGGCCGCGGAACCTTAACAACCAGCACCCGGAAGGTGTCGCCGCTCTCGTTGCTCCAGCGGTGCGGGATCTTTGCGGGGCTCTCGATAAGGTGGTCGGATCCGACCGTCTCCCGTTCTTCGCCGATCTCGACGACGCCTGTCCCCTCCAGCACATAGAAGAAGACGTCTACCGGCGTTATGTGCTTCTTGAGGGCTTCGCCCGGCTGCAGCGTGATGACCACAGCGGTTGCGTGCTCCGTATCATAGATTTTCCTGGCATCCACATGATGCGGGTTTAGGCCGACGGGCAGATCGGCAACGTTGACAATGTTCATGAGTATCACCTTTTGGTTCTCTGAATTATTCTTTCCGCGTCATCCCTTGTAGTTCGTCCAGTAGTTTGCGAGGCATTCGCGCCTGCGGCTCTCTTCGCGGGCCGCCCGACTCTCCGGGAACGTGGGGATAGCGCTCTGCACGGCGGGGCAGTAGGGGCAGAGCGCAAAGGGCACGTCGCCTGCCTGTTCCCTCACCGGACAGAGGTATTGACCCTCCCACACATCGACGATCTGCCCGCCGGGAAAGGGGGTGCCGACCGGGTGGGCGGGCTCTTCGAGGACAAACATGGTGAACGCGGCGAGCAGGTACTTCAGGTAGAGCGGGCGGGGGTCTTTCTCGCGGGCTTTCTCCGTACATGCCGCCGCGACCATGGCGCAGTACGAAGGGAAGGCAGGATGAAGGGGACTGCCGTCCTCATACCCGTTCCTTGCTACGAGAAGGAGGCGGTGATGCGCCCCGAAGATCTGCTCCCTGACCTTTCCAAGAAGGCGCTCACGATAGTGTTCTGGCAGGAAGGCAACTTTCCGGGTAAAGCAGGCGTTCATCTTCTCGATATCGTGAAGATCGAACAGTTCTATCTCCTGGCCGAGGAAGGCGAGCAACTCCGCTTTCGTCTGCGCCCGCTGCATGCGCGCAAGGGCCTTCCGGATCCTCTCCACAGGATAGCCTGCCGCCGCCGGGCCTGTCGGTTCGTCTTGGGCGCAGGGGTCGATGAGGAGAGTGCGGATCTCCCTGCACTCGCACTCAGCATCGTCCAGTTGCCGGGGGCGGAACCGGGAAAGGATCCACCGGAATATGGCAGTCATCTCCATCCTTGCACCGCAGCGGGTTCAGGCTCCGACCATCCGGCGAAGATCAGCCGGTACGGTGGTGTTGGGCTTGAGGTCGAACTGTTTGGCGAGCAGATCCAGCACAGCCGGCGAAACGAATCCCGGCAGTTTCGGGCCGAGCGTGATGTCCTGCACACCAAGCGAGAACAGGGCGAGGAGAACGAGCACGGCCTTCTGTTCGTACCACGCGATGTTGTAGGAGATCGGCAGGTCATTGATGCCGACACCGAATGCCCCGGCGAGTGCCTGTGCGATCACAACCAGCGAGTAACAGTCATTGCACTGCCCGGCATCGATTACGCGGGGGATCCCGCCGATCGTTCCAAGCCCGAGGCTGTTGTACCGGTACTTGGCGCAGCCTGCTGTAAGGATGACCGCATCACCGGGGAGCGCCTTTGCAAATTCCGTGTAATACTCGCGCTCCTTCTGCCGGCCGTCGCACCCTGCCATGACAATGAACCGTTTTATATCACCGCTCTTGACCGCTGCGACAACCTTGTCCGCAATTGCAAGGACGGCATCGTGCGCACAACCGGTGATGAGATCGTTGCCACTTCCCGGGAGTGCGTTGGGCGGCTGGCAGCTCTTTGCGCATGCAATGACCTGCGAGAAATCCTTCTTCCCGTCCGGGGACGCGGATATATGCGGGACGTCCGGGAACCCGGTGACGCCGGTTGTGAAGAGGCGGTTCTTGTAGGAGTCCTTTGGCGGGACGAGGCAGTTGGTCGTGAAGAGAACCGGGCCGTTGAACTGCTCAAACTCCTCGCGCTGGTGCGGCCACGAACCACCGTAGTTGCTATGCAGGTGGGCGTATTTCTTCAACGCGGGATACGCGTGGGCCGGGAGCATCTCGCCGTGGGTATAGACATCCACGCCAGCGTCCTTTGACTGCTCGAGCAGCATCTCAAGATCTTTCAGGTCGTGACCGGTAATCAGGATGCCCGGCCGTGTCCCCACGGTCGTCTTTACGGCGGTAATCTCCGGTTTTCCAAATGCCGATGTGTTGGCGGCATCGAGCAGGGCAAGGACACTGACGCCGACGCTCCCGCACTCCAGCACGAGGCTGACCAGCTCCGGAACCGTAAGATCCTCTGTCGTGGAGGCAAGCCCTTTCTGCAGGAATGTCGTGATGGTATCATCGGTCTTTCCCAGAACGGCGGCGTGCGTGTAGTATGCGGCAACCCCCATGAGACCGAAGAGAAGTGTTGATCGGAGCGAGCGGAGATCCTCGTCTGCTGTCGAGAGCGTCCCGACAGATAATGCTTTTTCAAGAATATCGCTTTCATCCTTCGGTTTCCAGGTACAGGCATCCGGTTCCGGGCTGCCGGTCGCGGGAAGCCCATCCCGGATCGCGACGGCCTCGGCGATCATGGCCGCGAACCGGGCCTTGTCAAAGTTGACATTGGTCAGCACTGCAAAGAGCGCGTCCGCGATGAACAGCCCTGCGTCAGGATCCCCTCTGCCTTGCTCCATTGCTGCAAGGTTCCGGATCGAGATCCCCTTGCAGAGATAGATCAGCACATCCTGGTATGCAGCGATATCATCTTCCTTCCCGCAGACGCCTCTGACCGTGCATCCGGTCCCTTTCAGCGTCTCTTCACACTGGTAACAGAACATGGCTCGACTCCTTTGATTTCTTTTTGATACAAAATATTAATTAAATACCTAATTATAAATAGCCGAGAGTTTCCAATTACATACCATGCATGAGTCATGCACAGTCAACCAGACGGTCAGGTACATCGCCAAACGGTGGACGCTCCTCCTCATCCTCGAGCTCTACAAGGGCGAGCGATATACCCGGCGTTTCTCCGAGCTCCGGGATGCACTCTCCGGCATCACACCGAAAGTCCTCTCCGAGCGGTTAAAAGAACTCGAAGATGAAGGGATCCTTACACGGAACGTTGACGCAACTGCATTTCCGGTCAGAACCGAGTACACCCTCACGGAGAGCGGGCTTGAGATCGTTGATATCATCCGGGATATCAAGCGCTGGGCCCTGAAGTGGAAGATCGATAATATCCCGTGCGGCGAGCAGGACTGCAAGGATTGCGTGCTCTGAAAAGGATGGGAGAACTCTTCTCTCCTCATGCGATCAAATCGATCACGGTCGTCCACATGGAAGTCCCGTGCTGCACTGGGGAACACCATGTTGTTGATAGAGCCTTGAAACGATCAAAGACGAGCCCGGTGACCGATACGACCGTCACCATCCAGGGTGATGCGGTATGAAGACGGAATGACCGTAGATAAATAAAAAAGAGGGGCATATGTCCCTCTATTCAAAACCCCGGCCGGAACAGGAATTGTAGTGTATAAACAAGGTGAAATATCCCCACGTGCGTGGAGTGCCTGAAAACCTTCTGTCAACATGGGAAAAAAACAAGGGAGGTTAAGAACCCCCATAATCAAGCCTCAGGCGAGATTCGAACTCGCGACCTCGTCCTTACCAAGGACGCGCTCTACCGGCTGAGCCACTGAGGCATGGCGCACCTACATAAGTGGGTGCTCGACCTAATAAAATGTTGCGGATTGTGTTTTCGAGAAGGCATCAGATTCTGCTTGAGAATAAAGCCTGAATGCCCCCATTATCCGATTCAGAGCTTTTTTAGCGCCTCAATACTTGCCAGCACGCCTTCGAACGTATCAACCTCGACGATAGGGATGACGTTGTTTCTCCGCACCGCATCCATCACCGCGCAAAAGTCGATCGTCCCTTCCCCGACGGGAGAGTGGGTATCCTTACCGCCGTCGTTGTCGTGGAGGTGGAAGTGGGCAATCGGATGAGCGAGGAATCCCTCGAGGCTGCCATCATTGAGGTTGGCATGCCCAACGTCGAGTGCAAACCCGATCCCGTCGATCAGCGGGAGTTCATCGGGCGTCCGGAGGAAGAAGTACTCCCAGTTGCCCATATTTTCAACGGTGAACGAGACCGAATACTCGTCCGCCGCCTGTTGCAGTTCGTCGAGGGACTGCTGGAACTTCGCCACCGCGCGTTCCCGCTCCTCGCGCCACGCGTAATACCCCGGGTGCACGACTACGTCGGCATCGAGCTCCCCGGCAAGGGCGAAGGTATCGACGAGCACCTCGACGCTCGCCCTCCGGATCGGTTCGAGGAGGCTTGCGATATTCACGCCGCGGCTCGGTGCATGGATGGAGCAGGCAAACGAGTAACTCTCGAGGGGCTCTGCGGATTCCAGGTAGTGCAGCCCCTCATCCATCACCTCGACGTAGTCGGTGACCGGTGCGAGCGCATCGAGCGCCGTCTCGAGCAGTTCGCGGTGAAGGCAGTACGTGGAGATGCCAAACATACCAGAGATAGTGCTCCGGACAGCAAAAAACCGATCGTCACTCAGGGTTGTTCTGGTTCCGGAAGATCTTCGCGAAGGATGCCTCCGGCCGCTCACGCCTTTTCAGGTAGCGCCGCACGCTCTCGGACTCGACCCATCCCCGGTCGAGCTCGGTGATGATATCGTTGATCCGCTCCGACTGATTGAGGATCTTTGCGGTCAGGGGATCGTCGATCATCTCGGCAATACCGACGATCACCTGCAGCGGGTTCCTGATGTGATCCCCGAGGATGGCGAACTGCTCGATATTCTTCCGGAGCTGCTCGTACGCCTCGCGTTTCAGCTCTTCCATCTGTTTTCGCTCGGTGATATCCATGCAGATGCCCACTATGCAGAGCGGCTGCCCGGAGTCGTTCCGAACGATACTTCCCGAGAGATGCACATCGAAGACCGACCCGCCGTTCCGTCTCCCGTGCCCCTCGCCGGCAAACGCTCCCTCACGGTAGAGCCGTGCAAGCAGCCGTGTATCGGTGTCTGCACAGGAAAAAAGGTCAGTGATGGATTTTTCCTGGATACGGTGCACGCCCTCGTAATCAAACATCCGGAGGAGAGCGGGGTTTGCGTAGATCAGGAGACCTTCGAGATCGGCGATCAGAATACCGTTCGTCGACGATTCAAACGCGCTCTCCTTGATCCGGAGTTCGCGCTCGGTCCGGATCCGCTCGGAGATATCCCGCGCCACGGCAACGGCATAGCGCTCGTCCCCGAACGTCACGAACCTGATGGTGATCTCAACGGGAACCTCACAACCGTCGGCGGTCATGAGCCCGGCTACCGTAACCTGTTCCCGGCGCGCCCGGTTCTGCCCGGACGCAAAGAACTCGAGGAACCAGGCGAGGCTCGCAGGAGCGATCAGGTTGCAGAACGGAATCCGCATCAGCCTCTCCCGGTTGTAGCCAAGCTGCAGCCATGCCGACTCGTTCGTATCGATGAGAAGCCCGGTCTCAGCATCGATGAGGAAGATGGCGTCGCTCGTCTGGTCAAGGAGTGCGCGGAACCGTTCAAGCTCGGCGAGCCGGTCCTGGAGCTCGGGGTAGTAACTCTTGTGGATCGAGTGCTCCCCAAGGCCGATTATCCGCTCACGGAGCGAATCCCAGTCAGGCTCCGCATCAGAGTGCCGATGCATAGATCATCTCCACCTCCCGGTGCGTCGGCCGGCGGGGGTTCGTGGCCATGCACGGATCGTTAAGCGCCCTGAGTGCCAGATCGGAGAGATCGCACCCGGTTACCCCGAGGTTGGAAAGCGTCACACCGACGCCGAGCGACCGGCGGAAGGAAGCGATCGTATTCTGGATATGGCTCCGCCTCTCGTCGTGCCCGACCCCGCACGGGGCGGCCCCCAGGGATCGCCCGATCGCATCGTACCGCTCTGGCGCCGCGTCGTAGTTGTAGGCCGCCACATGCTCGAGAAGGAGGGCATTACACCGGCCGTGTGCCAGGTCGAGCAGGCCGCCGAGGCTGTGCGCCATGGCATGGACAGCACCGAGACTTGCATTGGAGAACGCAAGGCCGGCGTGAAGACTGCCGAGCATAGTCCGGTAGCGGATAGAGAGAGCGTCCGGTGCGGTAACGGCATCCGGAAGAGAAGAAACAAGCAGGTGTATCGCCTGCAGGGCGTGCAGGTCGGTCATGGGCGAGCTCGCATTCGAGACGTACGCCTCGATCGCGTGGCAGAGTGCATCGAGCCCCGTATCCACGGTAAGTTCGGCGTCCATCGTCGTCAGCGGGAGGGGATCGAGGAGCGATATGTCCGGGACGAGCGTCTTGCTGATGATCGCGATCTTGCGCTTCTCGCGCTCGTCGGTGATGATAGCAAACTGCGAGACGTCCGCCGAGCTTCCGGCAGTTGTGGGGATGCATATGAGCGGTGGACCCGGCAGAAGCACCTGGTCGACCCCCTCGTAGCTCAGAATGGAGCGCCGGTTCGAGCTGACGATCCCGATCCCCTTCGCGCAGTCCATGGGACTTCCGCCGCCGACCGCGACGATCCCCTGGCACTCCGTTGCCCGGTAGACTTCGGCACCGGCCATTACTTCGGCGGCACGGGGGTTCGGGGATATGCGGTCGAAGACCTCATAGGAGATTCCGGCATTTATAAGGCTTTCAGAGACCCGCTCGGTCCAGCCCGCCCGCCGAACCCCGGGGTCGGTGACGAGCAGCACCTTCCGCAAGCCGAAGTTGCGAGCATACCGCCCCGCAAGATCGAGCGATCCGGATCCGAAGATAAACTCGGGAACAACAAATTTTTTCAGTTCGAGTTCACTCTGCGGGGTCATGAAACAGCACCTCACACGCCGGATGCACGGCACTCCAGCATACTGAGTATACAGCCTGATTCTATATATATACCTTTGTAGATATATCTGGCGATATTTACTGTATTTTAATCATTTAAAAGATAATGTAAGGGATATCGGCATGACGGGAAACATATGGCACGTTCCGTCCTGCCCGGCATGAATATTTTGCCGCTCCGGAGGTTTGCGTCTGAGCGCCGGTGTGGAATCGGGATGGTTTTACCGGAACGGCGCGCAGCAACTCCTTACGAATTTCGGATAATTTATTACCGCATTTCCCAAGTATATTGTATGCAGGAAGGGTTCGTCCCGGATGTTGTCGTCTCGAGTATGCTCGATAAATCAAAAGCAGAACTATTTGAATATATCAATAAAAACACTGAAAATATCGATAGCAACTTTCCTGTCTTCTTCGGCAAGGTCGCATCGCTCTTCGATCAGATGAGCGTCCCGGTTCCCGAACAGGCCTATGACGAATTCGTCGATGCGGTCACGTACAAAGTATTCGATACCACCCGTCGTGCCGACGATACGAAGTTCGTTCTCCGCCTCTGTGATATCGCGATCGGCATCAAGCGAAAGAAGGAGCGGAAAGCCGGCATCCACCTCGCTGCCGCCGCCAAACTGATGAAGATCGGCAGGTACCTCGAGGCGCTCACCTTCCTCAAGCCCTACTGGAAACACGATGCTCTGGTCGGGTGCTGGTATGCATACTGCCACTACGCTCTCTACAAAGACGGTTCAACGGAGCCCGGTTTTTCATCCGGTGAACGGTGGAATTACCTCAAACTTGCACGCCAGTACCTCGAGGAACTCAGCCAGTGGAAGCCTCCCCTGCACCGCCTCGTCCGTGGTGAGATGAAGAACGACTCCTGGCTCGACGAACCCTTCTGGATGATGATCTTCTCGGCAACGGAGTGGTTCCCCGAAAACCGCTGGTTCCTTCAGATCGGTTTCACAAAGGCGAAAGCCGACCGGAACGAAGTAGTCCTCGTAAAGATGCTCCAGGCCGCCCTGGTTCGGTTCCCCGACGATATGATCTTCTTCCGGGAGGCATACTACATGCGGTTCGATCAGGCGGAGCTCGGCGATGCGCTCGGCCTCGTCCGGGCGATGCGAGAGAAGTATCCTGACGATATCGAACCGATATACTACGGCATCCGGACGTCCTTCTACCTCTCCGGGGATAAAGAGTTCAACGAGTTCCGGCGGCTCGCTGTAGAGAAGGGCATGGCCGGCCACGTGCTCGCCGTTGTCGATTTTGCTCATGCATTCCTGCGGGGGAAGCAGGCGGAGTCCGCACTCTGCCTCGAAAATTTCAAACGCAAATACCCCTCGCAGAACTACTATGCCGATCTTCTGGAGTTCGTCGTCGTGGAAGGAGCCGGCAAGATCGAGGGGGTAAGGGGTGCGGTCTTCCGGTCGGTCGACAATTACTGCCACCGGATGCTCGGTATCAAGGATGCCTAATAGAGTCTCTCGATGGCGTCCAGGATCTGCCGGTAAGCCGGCGCGGCGGAAGGGTTGAAGCCGGCGGCCGCCGCATCGTCGAACGGAACCTCGCCGAGGATGCCGATCCCTTCATCCCGGCAGAGTCTCCGGATAGCTCCCGTCATCTCCGGGCTCCGCGTGGATCTGCCGATCACCACCCCGATTGCTCCTCCGACATCACGGCAGGCCGCCACGACCCGCCGGAGGCCGCGGATACCCGCCGCGGTCGGTTCCGTCACGACCAGAATGAGATCTGCGCCTGCTACGGCGGCAAGGAGCGCCCTCCCGGTTCCCGGAGGGCCGTCGACGAGGAGAAGAGGCTCTTCTCCGGCAGCCTCGCGTGCCTGCCGCATCACTTCGGCTACAAGCGAGCCGTTCGCGCTGTAACCCGGGAAAAGACGGGCATGCGAGAGCAGGCCGTACGGGGTCTCCGAAAGACAGAGCTCTCCAACGGTTCGCGGTTCCATACGCGGAGCAGAGACCGGACAGACCTTCATGCAGAGGCCGCACCCCTCGCATGCCGCCGGATTGACGGTGAACCTGCCTCCTCTGTAGGAGATCGCCCCGAAAACGCAGTGCTCTACGCAGGAGAGACACTCGACGCAGGTGCCGGCATCGATGACGGCACACGGGGTTCCCGGCAGAGGTCTGCGCGAAACGAGAGCGGTCGACAGGAACAGGTCAAGATTCGGAGACTCCAGGTTGCAGTCCGCCATGACTACCGGGGGCGGGGCGAGTCCGGCGAGCGCTGCCGTCAGCGTCGTCCTGCCTGTCCCCCCTTTCCCGCTCACGACGGCGATCATCATGCCGGCACCCCCCGGGTGTGCCCGGGGTGTTCGCGTCCCGCTTCTCCTGCTGTCATCCGACCCATCTCCTGCTTATCGCGATCATCTTTTCCGGCGTGCAGTCCTAAATACGTACCGGTGCAATATACTCAAAATAGCAGCATGACGGTGTTCTGATGGTTTACAAACATCTCTTCGGCCCTGTTCCTTCCCGCCGTCTCGGCGTCTCCCTGGGCGTCGATCTCATCCCCCATAAGACCTGCCCGTACGACTGTATCTACTGTGAGTGCGGCAGGACGACCGCCCTGACCTGTGAGCGGCGCGAGTACGTCCCGGCGGCTGAAGTGATCGGGGAACTTGACGATTATCTCCGGATGGAACCGGCACTCGACCATATCACCTTTGCGGGATCGGGAGAGCCCACGCTGCATTCCGGTATCGGGGAGATCATCGGGTTCCTCAAAGAGCGTTACCCACGATACCGGGTGGCGGTGCTTACGAACGGCGCCCTCCTCGCCGACCCGCAGGTGCGTAGCGACCTTGCGAGCGCGGATCTCGTCGTCCCCTCCCTTGATGCGGTCTCAGAATCGGCTTTTGCAGAAGTGAACCGCCCATGCACCGGTGTGTCAGCTAACTCTGTCCATGAAGGGCTGATCGCGTTCTCCCACGACTTTCCCGGAGAGATCTGGCTTGAGATCTTTATCGTCCCGGGACTGAACGACTCGGAGGAGGAACTTACCCGGATCCGCGACGCTATCTTCGCGATCGATCCCGATCGGGTACAGTTGAATACGCTCGACCGCCCCGGGACGGAGGTCTGGGTGACGCCTGCCTCCCAGAGATCGCTCGAACGGATCGCCGCATTCCTCGGCGACCACCGGGTCGAGGTGATCGCGGCCTGCACGGCCAGGGAGAGCGTCCCGTCCTTCCGGGCAGATATCCTCGAATCAATCTGGGTGACCCTTGCCCGGCGGCCGTGCACCACCGAGGATCTCTGCAGGATCTTTTCGCTGCATCCAAACGAGATGAGCAAGTACCTCGGCATACTGCTCGAAAAAGGGAAGATTGAGGCGGTAACGGAAGAACGGGGATTATTTTTCCGCCTTAAATGACGGCATTGTACTGTCCGTAACCGGGTAGACTCCTTCCGGAACTTTTCCCGGCGGGTATAACCCGTCCCTGATGTGGAGATCCATCTGGGGGAACGGAATCTCGATGCCTTCCTCTCCGAACCGTTCGTCTATCCGGGTATTCACAAAGTCCTGCACGTCCCAGGCCATATTGAATGCGCGTGCCCAGATGACCAGCATGAAATCGAGACTCGACGCCCCGAACGTGAGGAAGTAGACCGAGGGCGCGGGATCGTCGAGGACGTAACGGGATCGCTCTGCTGCCTCCCGGCCGATCTCGAGGAGAATCTCCTTCACGCGGGCAACGTCGCTGCCGTAGGCAACCGAGACCGGGATCTTGATCTTCAGCTTCACATCCGGCATCGCATAGTTGACGACGACGTTGCTCGAGATCGTCGAGTTCGGGATCGTAACGAGCTGGTAGTCGAGCGTCTTCATCCGGGTGCTCCGCGGCCCGATGCTGATCACGTCGCCGAGATAGTCGTTGACTTTGATCCGGTCGCCGACCTGAAACGGCTTGTCGACCAGGATCAGCGCTCCGCCGAAGAAGTTCGACATAATATCCTGCGCGGCCAGGGCGACGGCAAGGCCGGCGATCCCCGCACCTGCGATGAGAGGCGTAATATCGATCTCAAGCGTCTGGAGCACCATAAGGACAGCGATGAACCAGACGACGTACTTCGCCGTAACCTCCAGGAGCTGGATGATACGGTCATCGAGGTCCGTTTCGGTCTTCGATGCCATCCAGCGCCCGTAGAGGTTGATGAAACTGTAGGAGAAACTCGATACAACCCAGGCACCGATCAGGATGGCGGCGGCGGTGAAGTACCTGCTCGAGAGGAGCCACGCATAGCTGCCGAGGAGGGTCGCAGGGTCGACGTACATCGTGACTGCGATCCAGAGTGAGCCAAGGACAACGGCGATGGAGGCCGGTTTAGCGAGCGAGAAGAGAATAATGTCGTCGATCTTCGATTCGGTGAGGTCCGCCCTCTTCTGCAGCCACCGGAAGATCTCGTGAACGATATATGCGCCCACGGTTCCGGCGACGATAATTCCGATTCCAGAGTAGATCCCGTCCATACCAGTACTAATATGTGATTGCAGCGAATATAAATAGGAGATTTCATGCCGGTTTCAAAGGATATTCTGGACACGCTCGATTCCCTGGTCGATTCCGACCTCTGCATCATGCATATATGCGGCACACACGAAGCAGCAATCGCACGCGCCGGTATCCGGAGTATTCTCCCCGAAAGACTGAAGATCGTGATGGGCCCAGGTTGTCCGGTCTGCATCACGCCGCAGGGCGAGATCGACGCCGCAATCGATCTCGTCGAAAAGGACTGCGTCATCGCGACATACGGCGATCTCCTCCGTGTTCCGGGCTCAAACGGCTCGCTCGAATCCTCGGGCGGAGACGTGCGCGTGGTGCAGGGCGTCCACAAGGCCGTCGAGATCGCCCGCCGCGAGCCCGAAAAAGAGGTCGTCTTCATCTCGGTAGGTTTTGAAACGACGGCTCCGACCGTCGCCGCGACGATCCTCACGAACCCTCCCGAAAACTTCTCGATCCTCTCCTGCCACCGCCTCGTCCCTCCGGCGATGGAGTGGCTGCTCAGTCAGGGCGAGGCGAAACTCCACGGGTTCATGCTCCCCGGCCACGTCTGCACGGTGATGGGATACCACGAGTACGAACAGTTCCCGGTGCCGCAGGTGGTGGCCGGATTCGAGCCTGAGGATATCCTCCTCGGACTCGTGATGCTCGTTAAGCAGATCCGCGAAGGCAAAGCACGGATCGATAATGCGTATCCCCGGGCGGTCTGCCGCGAGGGGAACAGAAAAGCACAGGCGCTGATGTACGACGTCTTCGAACCCTGCGACGTCGAGTGGCGCGGGTTCCCCGTCATCCCGGGCTCAGGCCTCCGGCTCAAGCCTGAGTTCGAGCAGTACGATGCGCAGAAGAAGTTCGATATCGAGATCCGGCATGTCGACAAGCACTCCGCGTGCATCTGCGACCGGGTGCTGCGCGGCATCGCACAGCCGTCGGACTGCAAGCTCTTCGGGAAGGCCTGCACGCCGCGCACCCCGGTCGGTCCGTGCATGGTGAGCCACGAAGGGGCGTGCAAAATCTGGCATCTTTATGAGTCACGGCGGGTGTGAGGGCAGAACCCTCCGCTGGCCTTTTATACCAGTCGATACAACCTGATATAGCAGTCCCGGTAGGGTAGTGGATATCCTAGAAGCCTCCGGAGCTTTTGACCCGGGTTCAAATCCCGGCCGGGGCGTCGTTTCGTTTTTCTGCATTTCAAAAAAGTATTTCGGGTTATCTTCATTCGTCAGCCTGCAGCCCCAGAGCCTCGGCCACAAGCTCTGCGATATCGACGACCTCGAGCGTATCGCCGGCCGCGTCCAGGATATTCCGGCGGCAGAACGGGCAGGTGGTGGCCAGAACCTCTGCTCCGGTCTCCCTGACGTCGGTGACTTTCCGTCCGGCGATCGCAAGCGCGAGGTCGGGACTCTTACGTTTCAGGCCGCCGCCGGCACCGCAACAGATCTGGAACTCCCGATTGGTGCGAAGCTCCGTAAGTTCGATGCCCGGAATTGCGCGGAGAACCTCACGCGGCGCCTCGAAGGCCTGGTCCCGGCCGAGCACGTGCATCAGATGCCGACCGGCGTGGCAGGAGTCGTGGTAGGCAACCCGCCGGGCGATCCTGCTCTGAAAGGAGAGGCGCCCCTGCCGGATCTGATCCCGGAGAAAGACAGCGAACGGTACCGGCGTGAACGGCAGCGGGCCTCCCCAGACCCGCGGCCAGTCGGTTGTGGCCGTCTTTAAACACCCGGCACAGGTGAAGAGGAGCGTCGTGACCCCCCGGTCGACCACGGCCTGGATCAGGTTCCGGATCACCTCCGCGTCTTCCGGAGAGTGCCCTGTCCGGAAGAGGAGAGAGCCACAGCAGGACTCCTCCTCTCCGAGCATACAGAATCGGATGTTGAGCGACTGGAGGATGCGGAGCGCCGCCATCCCGATCTCCGGCTGGCGGAACGAAACTGTGCAGCCCGGAAAGTAGGCGACCGGTGCCGCATCGGCGATGACGATATCGCCCGGGATCCAGGCACTGCGCTTTTCCTGAGGGGCGCCGTAAGGGTTCCGGAACCGGGCAATCCGCTCTGCGGCATCGGCAAAAACACCCGCCCGGCTACCGCCGAGGTCTACGATTGCTCCCCGCATCGATTCCCAGAGTTGAGCTGTGGAGATGCCGCTCTCGCAGACGACACCGCACGCCCCGCAGGTCGTGCAGGCGTACGCACTGTCGGCAAGGTCGTGAAGGATCTTCTCATCGAGCGACGGCCGGCCGAAGAGCCGTGCACGGATGCCGGTCTGCCGGTCGACGATACGCCTCCAGTCGCCGATGCGGTCCATCGGACTGGTCTCGCGGTCTATAGCGGTGACCGGGCAGATGTTAAGGCACTCCTGGCAGCGGGTGCAGGCATCGAGCTCCAGCACCTGGATCGGCGAGAACCAGCGGGAGTGGATCTCGGAAAAGGAGCGGCCGTCCATATCATTCACCTCCCCGACGGGCAAGCAGCGTAAGCGGCGTCGCCAGAATGTGGCAGAACTTGCTCCACGGGAGTACCATTACAAAGAGGATGAACATGGCGTAGATATGAAGTGTCTGAAACTGCAGGGCGAATTCCCAGTTTCTCACCGCAGGGCCGATAAACGACCCGAAACCGCTGAACCATTCGGCGATCATGCCGGTGAGCGTAATGCAGAAGACGCTCCCGACGAGGAAGAGATCGGCGGCGTTTGTTCGTTCCCGGACCTTCCGGGAGACAATCCGGCGTCCGAGAGCGATCCCCGAACCGGCGAGGAGGACGTAGCCCAGCAGGTCGTAGGGGACGTGCAGGCTGTCGTGGAAGCGGGCAACTGCTCCGCCGGCGCCTGCAGGGTCGATGAACGCGAGGAGACCGATCAGCATCCCCAGGACGGCGAGCCCGCCAAAGATGCAAAATCCCCAGAACATGGCCATGTGCACCGCCCATCGACCCCTGCTCCGCCGCCAGACACGGCGGAAGAGAAGGACGTCCAGAACCAGCACTCGAAGAAACCTGCCGCCGCCGCACCGGAGCGCCTCGTCTACCCATAAGGCAATGAACCGCGTTGCCCTTCCGTGCCCCCACCGCGAGAAGAGCATCCATATCCCGGCGATACAGATGAGTGCAGTAACGGTCAGGAGAAGGATGACATCGTTCCCGGCGGCAAGAGCGTGCAGTGTCATACCGTTCCTCGTTCTTCTACAAAATCTTCGCAGTCCTCCGATAAAAGCCAGCTTGACCAGCTTCGGGAGAGTTGGCTCTATCGAGACACACGAAGAATACGAAACCCAGCAGCTGCAGAGCCGGCAACGACAGCGACCCCTGCGGGCACCCCTGCCGAACCGGGTACAGGAACAGCCGAAACCCTCCCAAGGGGCATGATCGCCATCGCTATCGTTGCGATGCTCTTCGTGGCGGGAGCAGCGTTCATCCTTCGGAAGAAGAACCAATAACCCCTCTTTTCGGCGGCGCTGGCACCTTTACCTTTTTTCGGCCGCCCCGCGTCCAGTCAGGGTTTGTCTCCGTGCCCGAAACCTTGATGCACAGGAGAGATGAGTGCTAAAGGCCGCTATGCTCCTCTCACCTGCATTCTACAAACGGGATACCGTGACCGTCGCACAGGAGCTGCTGGGATGCCTGCTGGTGCACCGGGAAGGAGCGAAGACGACGAGCGGCTGGATCGTCGAGGACGAGGCGTATCTCCGGGGCGACCCTGCAGCCCACTCCTTCCGGGGGGAGACGAAGAGGAACAGCGTCTTGTTCGGCCCGACAGGCCGCGCCTACATCTACCGGATCTACGGCCTCCATACCTGTGTCAATATCGTGACCGGCACGGAGGGTGATGGGGAGGCGGTCCTGATCCGGGCTCTTGAACCGGCACAAGGGATCGAGTTGATGCAGGAGAGGCGGGGAACGCAGGATCTGGTGTCTCTCTGCAACGGCCCGGGGAAACTGGCATCAGCACTCGGCATCACCATGGATCTGAACGGAGCCTCCCTCCATAGCAGTTCCCTCCAGGTCTGGTCGCCCGACAGCCTGCCTGACCACCGGCCGGAAGGCACATCCGGGGAGATCGTCCAGACGACCCGGGTCGGGATCACGAAGGCGGCGGACCTCCCTCTTCGATTTTACCTGAATGATAGCAGATTCGTCTCACGGAGACGGTGACGGGGTGACTATCGGTTATCGAGCCGCCGACCTGTTCGACGAATCTCCGGGCGAGAAGCGGCACGGAGATAAAAAAATGGGTTCGAAGCCTTAGCTCGGCCTGGAAAAATCAGTCGTATACGCGGAAAAACGATCCGATAAAGCAGCCATCACAATTATAAAAATATTAAAATAATATTGCGGAGGTTCGTAGATATCCTCAAGGGGGGATACCTTTGGAACGAATTATTACTTTTTTGCTCGTGCTGGCACTCGTTCTGATCCCGGTGGCATCGGGAGCGCCAATCGGTGAAGAGAACGCCACCGGAAACAATCAGACTCAAGATGCAAACCTGACCGCGAACATTTCCGTGCAGCCACCCGAGGCCGCACCCGGCGTTGCCGTTCCGGTGAGTCCGGGCAGAGCAGCGCAGCTCTTCCCTGCGGTCTCTGACGGTTACATAGTCTGGATCGACCTCCGAACCGAGAACGGCTCGGTCTACCGCTACGATATCGAGAGCGGAGAGGAGCAGGAGGTCTCGAGCGGCGCGGTGTACCCGCTCTTCCCCGATACCAGCAGCGGAAGAGTCGTCTGGCAGGACTACCGCAACAACTCGTATGACATTTACCTGTACGAGAACGGAACCGAGATGCCCGTCACTGCCGATCCGGCATGGCAGGAGCAGCCGGCCGTCTCGGACGAGTACATCGTCTGGCTCGACTGGCGCACCGGGCAGCCGGACCTCTTCCTGTACTCCTTCGCCGACGGAAACGTCTCCCGCCTGACGAACGACACCGCATGGGAGACGTTCCCTGCCATCTCCGGGAGTCTGCTCGCATGGGAGGACAATGTCACCGGGTCAAACGATATCCTGCTAGCCTCCCTCGACGCCGGCAGAGCGGCGCCTGCTACGAATAACACCTCCGACCAATGGTGGCCGGACGTCTCCGGTTCCCGGGTCGTCTGGGAGGACTGGCGAGGCGGTAACGCGCAGATCCGCCTGCTCGATCTCGCTACCGGGAGCGAGACGGAGGTCACGACCGGCAGTGGGAACCACACACTTCCGGCGATAGACGACGACCGGATCGTCTGGGTCGAGGAGCGGAACGGGACGTTCGATATCGTGCTCTACACAATCAGCACCGGCGATGCGCGACGGTTGACGAACGACCCGGGACTCGAGTGGTGGCCCGATATCTCCGGGCAGTACGTCGTCTGGGAGGACTGGCACGACAATACCTCGGATGTCGTCCTCTATACCATCCCCGATACCGCGGAGCGGAACGATACGCCCGCGGCCTCCGCACTGGCCCCGATCCCGATGATGGAAGCAAACACCTCGCCGCAGGCGAGCTACGGGTACGATACCGACGATTACTGGAGCTCGTCCGATGACTCCGGTGACTACTGGAGTTCCACTTCCGACGATTCCAGCGATCACTGGAGCTCGTCCGATGACTCCGGTGACTACTGGGGCTCAACGACCGAAGATACCAGTGACGACTGGGTCACTCCCACCCCGACTGAAGAGATCAGCGAGGGCACCACCGTCGGGACTGAAGCGCCCTCAACCGACGATACCGCCAGTGAGTACCAGTACGACGAGACGACGGGGCTCTGGTTCCAGTATGACTACGACACGATGACCACCTACTACTATGACCAGACCTCCGGGAACAACTACGCGTACGATGCGACCAGCAAGGACTGGTATTACTACGATCAGGCATCAGGAGGATGGGTTTCGATCTCCTCCGGACAGGAGACCACGGAGACGGATACCGGCTACGTCGATACCGGGTACTACCCGACCGACAGTTACTACTATCCGACGGACACGACGGGAGGCTATACGGGCACCGGCTACGCCGTCGATTCGAGCGACATCATCATGGACGTCTACAACAATCAGGAGGCGACGAACGACTACACGAGTCACCAGTTCGGCGGATACATACGCGACCAGGATGTCGTCTGGGACGACACCTACGGTGGCTGGGACTACGTCTGACAGCGGCTCTCTCCGCATCCTTTTTTTAGCCGTCCATGCCCTGCCGGAAATACGGTTTTCACAGCATCTCCGGACGAGAGAGTCCATACTATCCTAATCCGCGTTTCAGATCGAGGCTCTGGTTGTCTACGGATCAAGCGGGGATGATGCATCAATTCCGTGATGCTCTTTTACCCATCGATAGTCAGGATGATGAGGCCGTCCAATACATCGATCAGGCAGGGTTATGCCCGCCTTCGTCACAGGGTCAGCGACCGGTTTATGGCACGAATACAAAAGAACAACCAGAATGTTTTGGAGATCCGCACACGGAACTCCTTTTCCGCCGGAATGGCATGCAGCGCCCTCGAAAAAGGCGGCCGGGAAACCAGTGAAGTTTCCGAGGCTTTACGGATCTTCCGACCGCTCCGTTCCCGCTATCAGCGGGCGGTTTTCCATGGATAGTTCAAGATACGATCTCTTCAAAAAGATTATTTGTTGATGAAGATGTTGAAGATCTGATCGTCGCCGGTGTCTGCCAGGCGCTTGCGCTCAGTCTTCTCATCAACGAGTGCCAGAATCGGCAGGGTCATGTCAACACCGGGCTTCTGGCCGAACATCTCCTCGAGGTCGGTCTGCAGGGCGTGCATGAAGAGTGCGTTCGGGATGTCCATCGCACAGTTCTCCTCGCACTGACCGCAGTTGATACAGGAGTCGGAGATGTGGGCGAACCGGATCAGGTGGAACATAAAGTCGACCGGCAGCTTTCCGGGCGTGACCATGTCCGGCTTCTTGGTGCTGCACTCTTCACAGTAGCAGATTGGACACTGGTCGATGCACTGGTAGCACTTGATACAGCGGCTCGTCTCTTCCATGATCTTCTTGAGGCGCTCCTTGCCGTCGCCGAGCTCGCCGAAGTTCTTGGCCCGCCACTTGTCGCCGAGTTTGAGCATCGCGTTCTCGACCTTGCCGCGGATCTCGATACCCTTGGGGATCGGGGCCTCGGTCGCGAGAGCGCCTGCCTGTGCGGCACCGTTCACGAGGTCTGCGCCCTTCTCGGAGCAGACTTCGATGAAGGTTGCCTTGCCTGCCTTATCCCCGATGACACCCCAGTTACCGCAGGCGAGGTCTGCCTGGCGGGGGACTTTCATCTTGCAGCGGCGGCAGTTGGAACGGCGGCCGTAGCCTTCTTCCTCAAGTTCGTCGATCGAGATGCCCTTGTGCTGGCCATCCTTGGTGATGATGATGAACTGGCCCTTGTCGATCTCCTCCTTGACGACGTCGTCAGGGTTGACACCAAACTTCTCGGCGATCATCTTGCGGGCGGAGACCGGGCTTACCGATCCGCCGCAGTTGAGACCGATCATGTAGATGTTGTCGAGGTTGACCTGGTTGCGCTTTGCGAGCTCGTAAAGACCCATCGCGTCGCAGCCCTTCACCGGGACGGCGATCTTCATGTTCTTTGCGCCGCCCAGGTACTTCTTGATGAGCTTGGACATCAGGATTGTACCGCAGTGGAGCGACCCGGCAGTCTCGGCGATCTCCGCCGGATCGGTGATGACGGTGGGGATGGCGTCGTAGAGGTCGGCGCCCTTCTTCACCGCCAGGACGGCGTCTACCGTGCCGCTCTCAAGAGCGTACTTCAGGAGAGCGCTTACCGCTCCTCCGCACTCGGCCTTCTCGGCCAGTTGTGGGCTCGTAGTCCAGGCGTAGACCATATCTCCTTTTGCTACCATCTTCAGGCCTCCGTGAGCTTCTCGACCTTTACAGCACAGTGCTTCAGCTCCGGCATCTTGGACATCGGGTCCCTCACATCGTTGGTGAGCAGGTTGACCGCTCCGGTGCCGAAGTGCATCGTCATCATCAGGACGCCGGGCGCTACCTCGTCGGTCACCCGTGCGAGGGTCTCGACCTCGCCACGGCGGCTGCTGAGCTTGATCTTCTCGCCGTTCGCGATGTTGAGTTTCTTGGCGTCCTCGTTATTGATCTGCACGTAGGACTCTGGCACTTCCTGGTGCAGAATCTTGGCGCGGCCGGTCTGCGACCTGCTGTGGTAGTGGAAGAGCAGTCTGCCGGTCATCAGGGTGAACGGATACTCGGCGTCTGCAACTTCGGCCGGCGGGCGATACTCGATACCGAAGAGGGTACCCTTGCCGTCGGCAGATGAGAACTTCCCGATATGCAGGATGGGGGTTCCCGGGTGCTCCTCAGTCGGGCACGGCCAGTGCAGGGACTCAGGCCTGTTCAGCCGCTCGTAGTTGAGGCCGGCCATCGAGGGGGTGACCCGCCGCAGGTCGTTCCAGACGTCCTCTGCAGTCTCGAACTCGAAGCCGGGGAGGTTCAGTTTCTCTGCGAGCTTAACGAAGACTCTCCAGTCCTCCATGGACTCGCCGGGTCCGTCGACCGCTTTCCGGATACGGTTCACACGCCGCTCACCGCTGGTGAACGTGCCGTCCTTCTCTGCAAAGCAGGTTCCCGGCAGGATGACATCGGCGTACTGGCAGGTCTCGGTGAAGAAGATATCCTGCACCACGAGGAAATCGAGCTTCTCGAGCGACTTCATGACATGGTTCGAGTTCGGGTAGGTGACGACCGGGTTCAGACCGAGAATGTACATGCTCTTGATGGGGTCGCCGCACTGGTCGATCTGCTCGGTCAGGCTTGCACCGTACCACTCGGGAAGGTCAGTGACGCTCCAGAGCTGCTCCATCTTGTGCCTGATGTCGTCGACTTCGCACTTCTGGTAGCCGGAGTAGACGTTCGGGTAGGCACCCATGTCACAGGCGCCCTGCACGTTGTTCTGGCCACGGAGGGGGTTCACACCGACGCCGGGCCTGCCGATGTTGCCGGTGAGCATGGAGAGGTTTCCGAGCGACCGGACGTTGTCGGTACCGGTCGTAAGCTCGGTGATACCGAGACAGTAGATGATGACCGCGTTCTTGGCGCTGGCGTACTTCCGTGCGATCTCCTTCACCGTCTCGGTGGGAACGCCGGTGATATCCTCAACGTTGGCGTACTTCGCGACGGTCTCCTTCAGCTCGTCAAAGCCCTTGACGCGCTCTTCGATGAATGCCTTGTCGTGGAGGTTCTCCTCTATGATCCAGTACATCATCGAGTTGATCAGCGCGATGTGGGTCGAGGGGTTGTAGCGGAGATAGGTGTCGGCGAGGCGTGCCGTCGGCGTGTACCGCGGGTCGCAGACGATGATCTCGATACCCTTCTTCTTTGCCTGGGCAACCCGCCTGCCGGCGAGGGGGTGCGCCTCAACGGCGTTCGAACCGATCATGAAGATCAGGTCTGCGTTCAGGACGTCCTCGAAGGGGTTCGTGGCGGCTCCGGAACCGAAGGAGAGCGAGAGACCCGCAACGGACGGTCCGTGGCAGATACGCGCACAGTTGTCGACGTTGTTGGTCTTGAACGCGACACGGGCGAACTTCTGCATGGCATAGCAGTCCTCGTTCGGCGTCCGGCAGGAGACCTGGAAACCGAGAGATCGCGGGCCGTACTTGTCGGAGGTCTCTTTCAGCTTGGATGCAACGAGGTCGAGCGCCTCGTCCCAGGTCGCTTCCTCGAACTTCCCGTTCTTCTTGATGAGGGGAGTTGTCAG
Source organism: Methanoculleus taiwanensis (assembly GCF_004102725.1). Classification (NCBI taxonomy): domain Archaea; kingdom Methanobacteriati; phylum Methanobacteriota; class Methanomicrobia; order Methanomicrobiales; family Methanomicrobiaceae; genus Methanoculleus; species Methanoculleus taiwanensis. The sequence continues at coordinate 1,194,488 of NZ_LHQS01000002.1, forward strand.
ACGGTCGGGGCTCTGCACGTGCTCCCAGCAGGTGGCACCCTTGGGGCAGAGTCTGCCCTCGTTCACGGGCGTCCTCTTGAATGGTTCGACACCGACGAGCTTGCCGTCGTTCACTACAAGGTTGAGTCCACACCCTACACCGCAATACGGGCAGGTTGTTGGCACATACTCTAATTTGCCTGGGTTTTCACTCATTTCCATTTCTCCCGATGTACGATTATACATTCAGATTAAGCATGTCAGGAAACAGCGAACATACTTAACCGTAATGTGTGTGTAAACTGATTTAAACGTTTATATTTAAAAACAAGTTAAATATAACAACCTATCTTAAACACGCCTAATTTTTAGATTTAGTTAATCTATTTTACTATTTCCGGGGTTGTAAACTTACCTCGCAACAGAATTGTTAAATTATTATCCTTGTCAATTCCAAAATGTTTACGAGTGATATACATCATACCAGATACGTATGGAATCAACAGATACAGGCCATGCCCCGAAAGGCATCGAACGGAGGATGGAAGAGAACGGTCTTAGCCCCGATCTGAGGGACGACTTCCGGCGCTCCATCGCATTTCACACCTACCCGGCACCGGGCCTCCTCATCGGGGTATTCATGGTCGATTATGCCCTCGAACTCCTGTCCGCAACCCGGGGAGAAAAACTGTATGCGGTCAGCGAAACACCGAAATGCCTCCCCGACCCGCTGCAGGTCATCGCCTACTGCACGGCCGGAAACCACCGGCTCCGCATCCTGCCGATCGGAAAGTTCGCCATCACCGTCAACTGGCCGAGCGATGGTCCCGAGGCAGAGGGTGTCCGGGTCTTCCTCGACGAAGAGAAGATGAAGCGCTATCCCGTCTTCGACCTGTGGTATGCACACGACCCTGCATTCGATAAAAAATCCATGGGAGGAAAACTCCTCGATGAGATCTTCGAGGCACAGCGGGACGTCCTCTCCTACGAACGGGTGCGGATTGATGTCACGGCGAAGCAGCCCTGGAAATCCGAGCGGTGCAGCGTCTGTGGAGAGATGATCCCCGATTTCATGCTCCTTGACGGCGTCTGCTTCACGTGTTCGGATCGGTCATACTTCACAGTCCTCGCAGAATAACCTCTCCGAAATCAACTTTTTATCCGCAAAGCCGATTTCCACAATACTTATCGATTGGTAATCCCGTATATGCTCTTCATGGGTATGGAACTCGTCCCCGTGGGTGTCGTCCACTCTTCCGTCCGGTCAGGCCACGAGATGCCCGTCCAGGGAGTGACCGGGGAGGTGGAGATCTATCCGGAGTACGTGAATGCCCTCCGCAGCATCGGGCAGAACTCACATCTTATCCTTCTCTGCTGGATGCATGAAGCGGACCGGACGGTGCTGACGGCAGTTGCCCGGAAGGTGGCAAGCGATCTTCCCGAGAAAGGGGTTTTCTCACTCCGGTCGCCGCCGCGCCCGAACCCGATCTCGCTCTCGGTCGTCCGTCTGCTCGGCGTTCGGGAAGAGCGGTTCCTGGAGGTGGAGTCCCTCGATCTCATCGACGGCACGCCCGTCCTCGATATCAAACCCTACCAGACCGGGTGGGACTGCATCTTCTCTGCGACCGGCCACGACCGGTCGGAGAAGATCCAAAAGATGGGGACAGAGGCCTATCGCGAAGGACTCGTCAGGGAGGCGGTGAACTACCACGGGATGCTCTGCCCGGGAGTTGCTGTCGGCGTCCGGATTGCCGAAGCGGCGACGAGAATGCTCGGGGGCGACCTCCGGAACCCTGCACTATCAGTCGTGCCCGGCAACGATCCCTGCATCGCCGACGCCCTTATCGGGATTACCGGAGCAAGGCCGGGGGATCACAGGCTTCTTTTCATGCAGGGAGACAAAGCCCCGAAAAACGGGTGTCTCATCCGGAAGGGCGACCGCGAGGTGGCCTTCCTGCTTCGTGCCGACATCCCCCGTACTCCCGAAGAGATTCTGTCGTGCGACGAAGCAGTGCTCTTTGCAGCGGATCTTCATGATACGGAAGAGCGGAAACTGCCGGCGCACCCGTGCGTCAGATATCCCTGATCCGGTGCGGTGCGCTGTAAACCACCGCTCGCGGCCGTCGGGCGAACCCGACGAGAGTCATATCGAGCCGTCGGGCGAGGTCGATTCCGGTGGAGAACGGGGCGTTGTTCGTCACGATAACCGGAACACCTGCCCGAGAGGCTTTTGCGACCATCCCGGCAGGCATTCTCCCCGTACAGGCCATGAAGCACCCGGAAAGATCAATCCCGGCAGAGAGAGCCTTCCCCACCGCCTTGTCGACGGACGTATGCCGCCCCATATCCTCGGCGTGAGACTGCAGTACCCCGTCGGCGTCGATGATCACCGAACAGTGGGTGCCGCCCGTACTCTTCCAGGTGGATGCCATCCGGTGGAGCGTGTCCATGCCTCCGAAGATGGTATCGAGATCCAGGAGAAGGTTACCCTGAACCGGCGCGGCAAGTTCGTGCCAGGGTGTTTTCACACCGACTCCCCCGGAGCTCCTGATCTCGGTTTCCGGTGATATTCTCTCCTCATGAAACGCATTCGTCCGGATATGGACGGTCAGGCCGTCGACGGTAATGCTCTCGACGGCGGAGGGGCCGGGAACCAGACCTTCACAGACGGCATAGCCAAGGGCGAACTCTTCAAGTTCCGCGGGTGTTACCGTCAGATTTGCTATCCTGGTGTCGTTAAGAAGGAGCGTGACCGTATCTTCAACGCATACCTCCACACGGCCGTTCCCGATACCCGTCTCAGATACCGTATATACATCGTATTCCTTCGTAAGGCCGGAACACGTCGCCCTGGTGCTGTTCTCCGATTGCATACTGGTTATCTCCGGGAAGTATCGATCATCCCGGGGATCGGCGTCGCCGCCCGGGTATGTCGGTCAGCACAGGTATGTCAGAAGAGATAGTTACATTTTTGCAAAAATAAACCTTGAGAGCAAATAGTTACATATTTAGCAATGTAAATGGTTATAGGCTAACATCCCTATCCCATATACCGGGACAGATGGAAAACCCGCTGATCTGCTTCGCCCCGAGATAGCAAAGAGATGATCCGATGCCGCACCGATACCTTACTCTGACCGCACGCGCCGACGCACTTTCCCTGATGAAACAAAAGTTTCCGCCGCCGAACCATATCGAGACCGTTCTGCTGGAGCATTCGGTGGGCAGGGTCACTGCAAAGCCGCTCTATGCCTGCCACTCAGTTCCTCCCGGGAATGTGGCGGCGATGGACGGATACGCCGTGCAGAGCCATGAGACGGTGGGAGCGGGCGACCGGCGGCCGAAGACCCTTGCACAGGCCCACCGGGTGAATACGGGAGAGGTCGTTCCGGGGATGTATGACGCAGTCATCATGATCGAGGATGTCTGGCAGGAAGATGGCAGGATTATCATCCGCAAAGCCGCAGCTCCGGGACAGTTCATACGCCGTGCTGGCGAAGATATCCGGGCGGGAGATCTTATCGTTCCCCGTGGCCACCAGATCCGGCCGTTTGATATCGGGGCGCTCGGAGCTTACGGCATCTCGAATGTGCCCGTGCGGGCGGTACACGTCGGACTCATCCCGACCGGAAGCGACCTGGTGCCCATCGGCCAGGCGCCGCTGCCGGGAGAGACCGTCGAGAGCAACACCTGCATGGCCGGAGCCTATCTCGCGGGCATGGGGGCGACGAGCAGACGCTACGGAAGCGTTCCGGACGACACCGGAAGGATCTGCGAGGCAATAACAGCTGCTGTCCGGGAGAACGATATGGTCATCATCTCTGCCGGAACCTCGGCGGGAACACGCGATTTCACGGCCGCCGCCATCGCAACGCTTGGAGAAGTTCTCGTTCACGGGATCGCGGCAAGGCCGGGAAAACCGGTGGTCATCGGGTCGGTGGACAATAAACCCGTGCTGGGGCTGCCGGGCAACCCGGTGGCGACCCAGACGATGCTCCGCGAGCTGGTGGCACCGCTCCTTGAGCGGTGGGGCTTATCCCCCTATCAGAGATACGAACGCACCGTGCGGCTGGCAAGGACGGTAACCTCCGATCTCGGATTTGAAGAGTTCGTACCCGTCTCCGTCGGGCGGGTGGGCGACAGGTACTCTGCTGCGCCGCACCCCCGCGGCGGCGGTGTTCAGATGGCGGCGGTGCGGGCGAACGGATACATCCGGATCCCTGCGTCGGGTGAGGGGTTCGCAGCAGGATGCGAGATTCCCGTATCCCTCACGGTTCCGCCGGGGTATGTCGACCGGACGCTGCTCTGCATCGGGGTGCGCGATCCGGCGATCACCGAGCTTGCCGATTTTCTAGCCGAAGAGGGGTACCTGCTCCACTGCTGCGCCACCGATACCATCGGCGCTCTTCTTGCCCTGCAGGAGAACTCCTGCTATGCGGCGCCGGTCATGGTGCCGAAGTGCGAACCACTGGTGCGGGAACTCGCCGGCCGTTACTGTCCCGACGCGAACCCCCTCCGGGTGCGGATCGCGGCGAGAGAGATCGGGATTGCATCTGCTGACGGCCTCGAACTCTCCGATCTTGCGTCCGCCCGGGTGGCCGCCCCTCTGCGGGGCACTGCTCCACGGGTCCTCCTGGATGCACTCCTGCCGGAACACGGGATCGATCCTTATTCGCTCTCCATCGCCGCGGAGGTGCGGAGCCATGACTCGGCAGCCGCGGCGGTCAGCGGGGGCGTTGCAGATGCCGGCGTCTGCAGTGCCGGTGCGGCCGCTGCTGCACATCTTCGGTTCGTGCCGCTCGGCTCCGAGTCGTATGAGCTCTGGTTCCGGCAGGAAGTGCGCGACGACTCCGGGATTCGGGAGATTCTCCGCATTCTCGGGTCACCCGGTTTCTCCTCGCGTCTTTGTGACCGGTGGGACTACCAGACTGACCGGATGGGGGAGATGCTTCCCGGATTCCGGGAAAATCTCTCCGGCGACGCCGCTGGCGCCATGGAACGATCGATATCGTAAAGCCGCTGCCGGATACCCGGACACCGGCGGATCAAATCCGTTTTTACCGTCGATATCCGCATATCCGACGCTATTCTATCGTGATGTTCTCCAGCGAGAATGGAACGCCGGTAGCCGTGTTCAGCACAATCCCGACCAGCCCTTCACGCTCGTCCCCGACAATTCCCCGCACGAGGAGGAACAGATCCGTCCAGCGTATACGCGGCCGGAACACCGCAATGACCGGCCGGGGACGTCAGCAGGACCGTATCATACCAGCAGACAACTGCGGCGGGATCACGTGCCGCTATCTCGATGCTTCTGATGCCGGCCGCTCCGTTCGGATGTGCGGTCACGTTGCCGTCCGGGACATCGGGATCGGCCCTGCAAGGATGAAGCCACCACGCTCTGCCACCGCCTGTTCTTCGGAGATAGTGAGCCCGGGACGGGAGAATAGCACAATCTCCAGGGCCGGTTCCCTCCGCGAGGTGGCGCATGAACCGCTTTTGCATCTGATCCGCTCCCGCGAGAGCCGCATCGAAGGTTCCAGCGGCTACGAGATCGTGCATCTCGGCAGCCATGGTTGGATCGACAGGGGCGAAGAGTTCCAGGTAACTGCCGTCTTTGAACGGGATAAGTGCGTTATGGGTGACGTTGTCCACATGGTCACCTCCCGGAACGACATTGAATCCCGCTGCACCGAATGTGTCCGCCGATGCGGTAAGATTCTGCACAACAATGACGGCGTGATCGATCCGCCATGCATTCTCGGGGGTAACGCCCGTGGCTGCATCGTCCTTACCGATCTCCCGGGTGGAGGAGCATCCGGCTGTACCGATGACCGATATCAGAAGAAGGAGTGAGAGAATGGAATAAAGCGGGAAACGCCTCATGCAAAAAGGTCCTATCCTCTATTATTTTTGCACACGGGATTTTACGGCAAAATCCGTCCTGCCGGTCATCTCCGGAGTATCGAATCCGGGGGATCGGGGGAGATCGTGGTGAGGGAGGATAACCCTCCATCGCTCACGCGTCCCGCCCGTAGTGCATCGTAAAGAGCGTCATATACTCATCCGCAGAGCATGCCGCATCGCACTGCAACGAGAAATCCGGTGCGAGGACGTCTTCGAAGAGGTCGCGCCACTCCGTCCGGAGCATGTGGTAATCGGTCCGCTCGCCCCTCCGCTGGGTCAGCAGGGAGACCTGCTCGGTCATCAGGAAGCAGTCCACGCAGTTGATCGCGACGTCCACGGGAGCGTCGTGCGAGAAGATAAAGTCAATGAGCCGCCCGTACGACTGGTAGACAGAGAAGGCCATCTCCGGCGAGTGCACCTCGGGAGCGTCGTGGTTTGCGTCGAGCTCGAAGATGACGAAATGGTCGATCCAGGGCTTTAAGCGGGCGAGGTGCAGCCTCTTCTGCTCAAGCGGCATGTGATGGAATGCAAGCGAGCTGACGGCGAGATCGAACCGCCGATCGATCTGCCCGGAGATCTCTTCGATACGATGATTCGCCGTCGTGATCATAGCGTCCGGGAAAGCCTTTCCGACCGTCGCTTCGGCGAGCTCGAGCATAGCGGGGGAGGCGTCGACCAGCATCACCTCGGCGATCTCACGTATCGTGCCGGTCTCCTGCAGGTGCAGAAGCAGCGCCGCCGTGAGACCTCCGTCGCCGCACCCGATATCCAGCATCTTTAGCGGCTCGTCGAAGGCGGGCAGGGTGCGCTCGCACTGCTGGAGAAAACGCGACCGTGCCGCTTTCATGACCGGGACACCTGCGAAGTGGAGGAACGGCCTCGGATCGCTGAACGCCGGTGTGGGCATGATCAGCCGGTTCTCCTGCCGCTCGAGAAAGCCGATCAGGAACGAGGACGAAAAGAGCCCCTCGCGCTCCTCGAGTGCGGCCGCTTCGAGCCATTCCCGGCCGCGGTCGCCCTGACCTTTCGCGGTGAGCAGCACACCGGCATAGAACTGGAACGCAGAAAGCCTCGAACTCCGGATCGCTCCTTCGCAGGAGTCGGGCAGTGCGTTTGTCGTCTCAATCTCCCGAGCGAGGGCGGCCCAGGTCTCTTTCTCATCTGCAGCAAGGAAGTACATAGGTTTCAAGCGCTCCCGGTGCGGAGTGCACCGCACGGTTCTGTACGTGTACCAGTCGTGCAGAGGGGTAAAACGCTTCCCTTTTGGTGCTGCGGAGAGCAGCGGGACTCCCGGCGACAGCGGGAGAAAGGGTTTTTGGGGCGTATACCGGAAGAGAGATTATCAGGCGCAGACCACGATTCACCATCATGCTGGTCAGCGAACAGACACAAAAACAGATTGAGAGTGTCCTTGAGCGGATAGCGCTTGCATACGGTGCAAAAGATATCGAGAGCCTCATGGCGGTCGTCGACCCCGACTTCCGCGGCTATGGAACCGGGCCGGATGAGGTCTTCATCGGGAAGGACGAGTACCGCCGCCAGGTCGAACGCGACCTCGCCCAGGCAAGCGAGATCGAGATCGGATACAGCGATCTCATGATCAGCGCGGAGGGGACGATCGCCTGGGTGATGGCTGAGCTGCTGGTGAACGCTGCCGTGAACGGCAGGCGCACCCGGCTTATCGGCAGGTTTACCGCTGTCTTCCGCGGTACCGGGCACGCGTGGCTCCTCGCACAGTCGCACCTCTCGCTGCCGGCAGCGGGACAGGAACCGGGGCAGTCATTCCCGGAGGAGTGACGCCGAAGGCTCCCGGTAAGACGCGCTCGATCCCGATCGGCGGCGGATATGCGCCACGAAACGCTTTCGTGCGGCATGCCCGACCCATAAATCGTTTTCTTTTTAGATGACGCTGAACCCCAGCAGCAGCGCGAGGAAGAGCACGAAATCGTATGTCGTGTGGGTGATTGCACATACCGTCGTGCTGTAGCGGCTCCGGATCACGCCAAAGACCAGCCCGGCGATGAAGACCGAGATGATGCCGTCCCAGTTATACTGGAACGCGTGGAGAGCGGCAAAGAGCATCGCCGGGAGAATGATGCCGAACCGCGGCTGCAGAATCCCTCGTATCGAGATCTCTTCGCCGAATCCGGCGGAGATCGATGCTACGAGTATCCCGACGGGCGTCAGGTACGGGACGAGGAACCGTTCAAACGCCTCGGTGTCCGTGAGCGGCCATCCGAGCGCCTCCCAGACAGAACCGATCGCGAGGTCGAGGAGAGAGAAGAGCCCCACGAGAGCGAGGCCGAACCCGACGGCGAGCAGCAGTTCCCGTGCGCCCGGCCGCGTAAGGCCGAGCCGCTCTAGGCTCTCCGGGAGTTTTCGCGTCGTAAAGAGCCCGACGATGACGAACGATGCCACGATCGTCCAGAAGAGGGTATAGATATCGACGGATACCGCCCCCTCGAAGAACGTGGTATCGGCATCGATAATTCCGGTGAAGGTCTCGGAGAGGTACGGCGGAACTCCGGTGACCGCGACCGGTACAAGCGGGATGAGTGTCAGCGCAAAGACCGTTACGAGCGCAATGGTATGCACCCGATTATACGGGGAGAAGTCGAGCCGGGATGCAAGCCGGATCCGGACAGCCCGCAGCAGCGGAGTGAAGGAGAGGGCGAGAGCTCCTGTGCATGCACAGAAGAGCAGGAAGATCTCGATCGCCGCCTGCGACGTGACCCGTTCGTCGACCGCGGCCGGATCGGGGTTCCCGGTGAGTAAGAACTCCGGCGGCAGGATGGTCACGACCCCGAGAGCAAACGAGAGGACTGCCAGCCCCAAGACGACGGCAAGGAGGATGAGGTAGGCAGGATACTTCAAAGCCGGGTGGATGAGGGAGAGGTATGCCGCCGCGGCGAGGAACACGAACGGCGTGAGGGTAGCGGCCGACCCGAGGAAGAGCCCTATCTCCGTCCCGCCCCCGAGAAGCCCGCCGGCAACTGTTGCAACGATGAAGAGCAGCAGGACGGCAGCGATCCCCGGATAGTTGATCCTGCTCTGTATCGAGGTTCCTTCAGGCATGGGTTCCTTTCTGTTTCGGCCTGTTCTGCGATAAAGGTACGTAATCCCGTGCATGCGCCCGTTCCGGCGGAATTCCCCGGATACCGATAGATCCGAAGAATTTCGAAGTCAACAATCCCTTTTTCTCCCTCCCTTGCCTATACCCTCATCATGGTGAAAATGAGTGCCTGGAACCGGCAGCATGCAGCGGCAAAAGCGGCGCTGCTCGTCATCATTATTGCATGCATCATCTCCGCCGGATGCACGTGGGAGGGAACGAACGTTGAGCCCGCCGCCTCACCGGCCGGCGCGGCCTGGACGCTCCTTTCGTATGCAGGCGGGAACGGGACGGAAGTTCCTGTTCTGGAAGGAACGACGATCACCGCAGATTTCGGCGAGGACGGTCTCGTCACCGGGTCGGCCGGGTGCAACGGCTACTCGGGGTCTTACAGTGTTTCGGGAACCGCCATCGGGATCACCTCGGTCGTCTCGACGCTGATGGCCTGCACGGAGCCTCCCGGGGTCATGGAGCAGGAGGGGAGGTATCTCGACCTTCTCGGCACGGCAGCGGCCTTCCGGATGGAGGGCGATCGGCTTATCCTCACCGATGCCGAAGGACGGTCGATCCTGACGTACGAACGGACTGCCGCCCCGGAGACGGCGCAACTCGAGGGGCCGACGTGGGAGCTGCAGTCATATAGCAGCAACGGCACGATGGTTCCGGTCATCAACGGCACCACGGTCACCGCGGCCTTCGGGAACGGCTCGGTCGAGGGCTCTGCAGGCTGCAACAGTTACGGCGGCGATTATACGGTGAACAGGTCGGCTCTCACTATCGGCATGCTCTTCCATACGGAGATGTACTGCCTCGAGCCGGCCGGCATCATGGAGCAGGAAGACCGCTACCTCGCCCTTCTCGGTGCGGCGGCGGGCTACCGGCTGGAGGGCGACACGCTGACGATCACGAACGGGTCTGGCGAGGCGGTTCTGGAGTTCCGGACGGTTCCAAAACCCGCAGCTCTGCCGCTGGCGGATACGGTCTGGACGCTGACCACCATCGGCGGGCCCGGGGATACCGTCTCCTCGGCCATCGCGGGGACGGAAATCACCGCGATCTTCGGGAACGGCTCGGTCACCGGCAACGCCGGGTGCAACTCCTACGGCGGGAACTACACGGTCGACGGCAGCCGGCTGACGATCGATTCGATCGGTTCGACCAAGATGCACTGTACCAGGCCCGCAGGCGTGATGGAACAGGAGACTCGCTACCTCAATCTTCTCGGCTCGACAGCGGAGTACCGGATCGAGGGCAACCGGCTGCTGCTCACCGATGCCGGAGGAAACAGCATCCTGGAATTTCGAGGCAGCCAGTGAATCTTCAGGGACGATTCTCGCCGGATCGATCTGGACGCTACGGTCATATCGGGGACATTATGACCTCTGGACGGTCGCCCTCGTGCCGGGCACGGCGATCACCGCATCATTCGGGTACGGCTGGATGAGCGGGAAAGCGGGGAACTACTACTCGGAGTCGTACCGGATCGACGGGTCGGCGATCTCGTTTGCACCCGGATACCGGACAGATATCCTCTTCACCGAGCCTGCGGGCATGATGGAGCAGGAGGAGCAGTACTTCATGCTCCTCGAGCACGTGACCGGATACCGTCTCGGGGAGGAGAGCCTCGTGCTCACCGACGGGGAAGATCACCCCCTCCTGCTGTATACCGGGGCAGAATGAGACGCTGCCGGAGCCCTTTCAAGGGGCTCCGCGGGACTGTTACGGATCTGTTACAGCATCGGAGATTGCAGTTACAAAACTGTAACATTCTTATCTACGGCCGTTACAAAACTGTAACAATGTCGAAAGTCGTCCGTATCGATGAAGAAGCGCTGGCTATTGCACTCGGCTACGGGGATTCACTCTCCGCCGGGGTGAAGAAGATGGCGGAGATCATCGCCAAAACCGAGAAAGCGCGGGCCGATTACGAGAAGATCGAGCGGATGATCCGCTCGACCATCCAGGAAGAACTCGAGACGCTCACCCGGTACTGATCGGCCCTGCCTCAGCAGGCCTGCCGGCCCGGATGAATGCGTCGAGCCGCTGCTGCAGATCGTCCGGCACCGCCGTATACTGCGTCTTTATGTCGCGACTGCCGAGGCCGAGCGCGAGCGCATGAACGACGAAGGGATTCTCCCATACACTCTGCTCACTGAGTTCCTGCGCCTGCCCGTTCAGGAAGAGCGCCGCCTTCCAGGATAATTTCTTCGTGAACGGAACGCCGGTGTACATATCGGTGAGGATAGCGAGGGCGACGGCCTCCGCCGCCACCGGGTCGCTGCTTGCAAAGACGCACCCCGGGTCGGGAGTGATCGTATACGCTTCCCCGAGGCCGCCGTAGCTGTTGTGCACGGCGTAAGCGTTCGGGCCGAAGGTCAGCTGCGCCTTCGTCCCGACAAAGAGGGTTGCCCGGAGTTTATCGGCGACGCAAAGGGCTATCTCGGTCATCCGTCTGAAGAATACATCCCGGTTCCGGTAGTCGGTCGTAAGGCTCGTGCCCTTTACGGCGTTCTCGACGAATGAGTAGAACGGCCCTTCCGCATGGAACTCGACCCTCGAGTCGTCCCGGAGAATCCCGACCCAGTTCTTGAACCCGAGCGTGACGCCCGCCTGCGAGTGGGTGGAGAGCCGCGGGAGGGCGACGATATGGTCGACCCGGTCGACGACAGACGTATAGTAAAATCCATTCGGCCAGGAGGGCGTCCGCTCCGCCGGAAACAGGGAGTATCCCCTATCCCACCCCTCCTGCTCGAAACCGATGAACGTGAGACCCCCATCGCCGGCCATCCCCGTCGCCGCGTAGAGGTCTGCCGTCGAACCCTTGATGCTGCCGGACGAATCCTGCACCACCGCCTCGACACCCGCCTGGTCACCGACGATGACATCGGCGCCGCGGTCGGCGAGCACCGCCGCGACGGCGTGGACGGCGAGCGGGTGGGTCGTCGACGGGTACGGGTCGCCCGAGTTGAGAGCTGGCTTGAGGAGAACGGTATCGCCGGGCGAGAGCCATGCAAGATCATCGGAAGCCTGCAGAAAGGCGGCCCGGATAGCGGCGGAGAGTTCCCGCACCGACCCGTCCGCCCGTACGGCGTGTACGTATACCTTTGCCATCCCCATCATCTCCGGAAGGTTTTCGCGGGGTATGGCTATCCCCGCTACTTGAGTGTGTCGGGTGCTCGGAGAACAGTGGCCAGAGAGGGCTCCGGGCGGGACGACCGCCCCGGGTCATGTGAATCGTGAGGAATATCTTCGTGGGAGTGGGAGCAGGAGAATGGGCAAGCCCCCTCCACCGACACTATTTACCGCCACCCGCGTTCCGGATGCAACGCCATAGCAGTCTTCGTGGCGGCTGCGTGGTTGTTGAGGATGCAGTATTCTTTCTCAAGTACCGCGCGGAAGAGAGCGATAGAAGCGGTAGCTCTAGCATATATTTACCGGACTCTTCCGTGCATCAATAGAAGGATTCTCTTTTTCCTTTGGGTAATTTTTGAGAAACGACCGTCAGCCCACGAAAGGAAAAGAGAAATGCTTTTGATTGCCTGGAAGGCAGTAATCTCTATCAAACTCTGATAGCTGATCCGGCATCCTGAGTTGCTGACTTCCCCAGGCGAGAAGCGGTTACCGACCACCATCGATAATACACGGCATATACCCCGCCTCGCCATCGCCTGCCTCATCAATCCCCTCTCGCTTTTTGCGGTAGTAGAGCACCGGCCGGATCAGCATCGCGGATACGTGATCGTGATGAAGAAATGGGCTATTTTCTCTGTGGTTCTCTTTGTATTGATAGCGCTGGTCCCGCCGGCACTGGCGCAGGAAACCTACACGACCGACAATATATCTATCTCAGGCCACTCGCCATTTGCACCCCTGCCTGAAGATGATCCGGCCGGGCTGATACTGTCTGATGCCGCAGTAGCGCTCTCCGATCCGCCGGCACTCGAATGGCAGAAGTGTCTCGGCGGGTCGGGGGATGACGGGGCATTCAGTATCCAGCAGACGAGCGACGGCGGATATATCATCGCCGGGCGTGCCTCCTCGAACGACGGCGACGTCTCCGGCAACCACGGCAACTGGGACTTCTGGGTGGTGAAAGTGAACGCCAGCGGCAACGTCACCTGGCAGACATGCCTCGGCGGGGCGTTTCATGATTTTGCCTTGAGTATCCAGCAGACGAGTGACGGCGGGTATATCGTCGCCGGGAATACAGCGTCGGGCGAAGTCTCCGGCCACCACGGCGGGTATGACGCCTGGGTGGTGAAACTGGATGCCACGGGTACCCTGGTCTGGCAGCGTTGCCTCGGCGGATCGGACTGGGACTATGCCTATAGTATCCAGCAGACGAGCGACGGCGGGTATATCGTCGCCGGGGAGACGCAGTCGAGCGACGGCGACGTCTCAGGCAACCACGGCGGCAGTGATGCCTGGGTGGTAAAATTGAACGCAGGCGGCACCCTGGTCTGGCAGCAGTGTCTCGGCGGGTCATCCACTGACTCTGCGGATAGTATCCGGCAGACGAGCGACGGCGGGTATATCGTCGCCGGGAAGACCGCATCCACCGACGGCAACGTCTCCGGCAACCATGGCGACGCTGATGCCTGGGTGGTGAAACTGGACGCTGCCGGTGACATCGCCTGGCAGCAGTGTCTCGGCGGGTCGTCGAATGATGATGCCCAGAGTATCCAGCAGACGAGCGACGATGGGTATATCGTCACCGGAGTTACCTGGTCGACCGACGGCGACGTCTCCGGCAACCACGGCGGCAGTGATGCCTGGGTGGTGAAAGTGGACGCTACCGGTGACATCGCCTGGCAGAAGTGTCTCGGCGGGTCGTCGAATGATGGTGCCCAGAGTATCCAGCAGACGAGCGACGATGGGTATATCATCGCCGGAGTTACCTGGTCGACCAACGGCGACGTCAGCGGCAACCATGGCAACGGTGACGCCTGGGTGGTGAAACTGGAAGGCACCGGATCGGTCGCCATCCCGGTCGCCAACTTCACCGCGAACGTCACCGCCGGCACGGCGCCGCTCACCGTGCAGTTCACCGACACCTCCTCGAACACGCCGGCCTCCTGGTCATGGAGCTTCGGCGACGGTGCGACTTCGACCGAGCAGCACCCAATCCACATCTACACCGCCGCCGGGAACTACACCGTCAACCTGACCGCAACGAATGCCGGCGGTACGGCAGACCTCACAAAGACCGGGTACATTACCGTAATGGGATCGACGCTGGCCGCCAGCTTCACCGCGAACGTCACCTCCGGCACCGCCCCACTCACCGTGCAGTTCACCGACACCTCCACCGGTAGCCCGACCACCTGGAACTGGAAGTTTGGTGACGGGAACACCTCCTCGCTCCAGAACCCCGTGCATACTTATGCCCTCACCGGAAACTACACAGTCTCCCTTACTGCAACGAACGAAGGCGGCACGGCAAACCTCACAAGAACCGGGTACATTACCGTGACCAGAATGCTCTCCGATGCACCGGCACTCGAATGGCAGAAGTGTCTCGGCGGGTCGTCGGTTGATGGTGCCTGGAGTGTCCGGCAGACGAGCGACGGCGGGCATATCGTCGCCGGGAAGACCTCCTCAACCGACGGCGACGTCTCCGGCAACCACGGCAACGATGACGCCTGGGTGGCGAAACTGGAGGGTAGCGGTACCCTGATCTGGCAGCAGTGTCTCGGCGGATCGTCCACTGATTATGCCTGGAGTATCCAGCAGACGAGCGACGGCGGGTATATCGTCGCCGGGGTTACCTGGTCGACCGATGGCGATGTCTCCGGCAACCACGGCGGCAGTGATGCCTGGGTGGTGAAACTGAACTCAAGCGGTAATCCGGCATGGCAGACGTGCCTCGGCGGGTCGTCGGTTGATGGTGCCGTGAGTATCCAGCAGACAATCGACGGCGGGTATATCGTCACCGGGTATACATTTTCCAACGATGGTGATGTCAGTGGCAACCACGGCAATCGTGATGCCTGGGTGGTAAAACTGGACTCAAGCGGTAATCTGGCATGGCAGACGTGTCTCGGCGGGTCGTCGGATGATGGTGCCTGGAGTATCCAGCAGACGAGCGACGGCGGGTATATTGTCACCGGGCGTGCCTCCTCGACCGACGGCGACGTCTCCGGCTGCCACGGCAACTGGGATTTCTGGGTGGTGAAACTGGACGCTGCCGGTGCAATAGTCTGGCAGAAGTGTCTCGGCGGGTCACAGAATGATGAGGCATATAGCATCCAGCAGACGAGCGACGGCGGGTATATCGCCGCCGGGTATACCAACTCGACCGACACCGACGGCGACGTCTCCGGCAACCACGGCAGGTATGACACCTGGGTGGTGAAACTGGGCGCCAGCGGTGACATCGCCTGGCAGCAGTGTCTCGGCGGGTCGCAGAATGATATTGCGCAGAGTATCCGGCAGACGAGCGACGGCGGATATATCGTCACCGGAGTTACCGGGTCAACCGACGGCGACGTCTCCGGCAACCACGGCGGCACTGATGCCTGGGTGGTGAAACTGAACTCAGGCGGCAATCGGGTCTGGCAGAAGTGTCTCGGCGGGTTATCGTATGATTATGCGTATAGTATCCAGCAGACGAGCGACGATGGGTATATCGTCGCCGGGTATACTCAATCCACCGACGGCGATGTGAGCGGCAACCACGGGAATCAAGATGCCTGGGTGGTGAAACTGGAGGGGACCGGATCGGTCGCCATCCCGGTCGCCAACTTCACCGCAAACGCCACCGCCGGCACGGCGCCGCTCACCGTGCAGTTCACCGACACCTCCTCGAACACGCCGACCTCCTGGTCGTGGAGCTTCGGCGACGGCGCGACCTCGACCGAGCAGCACCCAATCCACACCTACACAACCGCCGGCACCTACACCGTCAACCTGACCGCAGCGAATGGCGACGGCTCGAACACCCGGACACAGACCAACTACATC